>JAGSHI010000020.1 GCA_023954635.1 Bacteriovoracaceae bacterium | reverse complement strand
GGCGATAATGCTGCAGCGATGAGATACACCGAAATTCGAATGAAGAAAATGTCTGAAGAACTTCTTCGTGACCTGGATAAAGAGACTGTTGATTGGCAACCAAACTATGACGACTCATTAAAAGAGCCAAAAGTTCTTCCAACAAAAGTTCCAAACCTTTTAGTTAATGGGTCTGCTGGTATTGCTGTTGGGATGGCAACCAATATTCCACCTCATAATTTATCAGAAATTATGAATGGTCTTTTGGCCCTCTTAGAAAATCCAGACTTAACAGTTTCTGATTTAATGACTCATATTCCTGGACCTGACTTTCCAACGGCCGGGTCAATTCATGGGACAGAAGGAATAAAGTCCGCATTTCATACTGGTAAAGGTGTGATTCAAATTCGGGCAAAAACTGATATTGAAAACTATGGAAAGAGTGGCGACAGAGAAAGAATTGTCGTAACAGAACTCCCCTATCAAGTTAATAAAGCGAGATTGATTGAAAAAATTGCTGATCTTGTAAATGGAAAACAATTAACAGGTATTTCTGATCTTAGAGATGAATCATCAAGAGAAGGAATTAGAGTTTGTATTGACCTTAAAAAAGGTGAAATTGGAACTGTAATTCTAAATAGACTTTATAAGATGACTCAACTTCAAACGTCGTTTGGGATTATTTTTCTAAGTATAAGTAATGGCTCACCAAAAGTTTTAGATCTTAAGCAACAGCTTAATTGTTTCATTGATCATAGACGTGAAGTTGTTATTAGAAGAACTGTTTATGAACTTAAGAAGGCTCGTGAAAAAGCTCATATTTTAGAGGGTTTAAAAACAGCAGTAGAAAATATTGATGAAATCGTTGAGATGATCAAAAAATCTCAAGGCCCAGCTGAAGCTAAATCTAAATTAATGGGTAACTACACTCTTTCCGAGATTCAAGCGCAAGCTATTCTCGATATGAGGCTTCAACGTTTAACTGGTCTTGAAAGAGATAAAATTATTGCTGATCACAAAGCGATAATGGAAGAGATTGGTCGATTAGAAAGTATTCTAAATAGTGAAGAAGAAATTAGAGGAATCATTAAAGTTGAATTTGAAAAAGTTCTCGAAGATTATGGTGACGAAAGAAGAACTGAAATTGTTGGAAGAGCTGATGAAATTCAAATGGAAGACCTTGTTAAAAAAGAAGATGTAATCGTAACGATTACTCACAAGGGATATATCAAGAGAATGCCAACAGACACTTATAAAACTCAAAGAAGAGGTGGTACAGGTGTTAAAGGTGCGGGTAATGATGAGGATTTCTTTACAGATATTTTTATAGCTAACACCCACTCATCAATTCTCTTTTTTACTTCACGTGGACAAGTGTTCTCACAAAAAGTTTATCAAATCCCTGAAGGCTCAAGAACTTCTAAAGGGAGAAATATTGCTAACCTAGTACAAGTTCCAGCTGGTGAAAAAATTAAAGCCATTGTTTGTATTAAATCTGATTCTGATTTTGAAGGACGTTACTTAATGTTCGCCACAGAAAAAGGTCTTGTTAAGAAAACAGAACTTGGTGAATATAAAAAGATCAAACAATCTGGACTTAGAGCGATAAAAATCCAAGACGGTGATTCACTCCTTTCTGTTAAAATTACTGATGGTGAAAAAGATGTTCTTCTTTGCTCTACAGGCGGAAAAGTGATTCGATTTGCTGAAAGTGATGCCAGATCTATGGGTCGAGTCTCTCAAGGGGTTAAAGGAATTCAGCTTGATTCAGAAGAAAGAATTATTGGTATGGAAATTATTGATGATTCTGTTGAAATTCTAACTGTAACTCAAAGAGGTTACGGAAAACGAACTTCTACTTCTCAATATAGAAAGCAAACAAGAGGCGGGAAAGGTATTCTGGCCATGCGTCTGACTGATAAAAACGGACAAATTGTTGCGATCAAACCTGTTACGGATAAAGATGACCTTATGATCATTACAGATAAAGGTCAGGTTATTAGAACGAAGATTTCTGGAATTAGTTTAATGGGTCGAGCTACTCAAGGTGTTCGAATTATTAAACTAAAAGATGGCGAATCAGTAGTTGCAATTGAAAAAATTGCTGAACCTGAGGACAGCGCACCTGAAGAAACAACTGAAAGTTAGATTTAAAAATATTGGGGAGCTTCTGCTCCCCTTTTTCGTTCTCATGTCATTTGTTGCATGCGACTTCACACCTAAAATTCACAAAAGAATCCTAGAGGCCCAAGAGTTAGTACTCCAACAAAGATATATGGAGTCAATTCAGATTTATCAAAATATTTTAGAGGCTGACCCTGAAAGAGAATTGAAGGTTAAAATTTATTATCAACTTGGAGAAATTTATTCGATTAACCTTGGAAAAAATAAAATTGCAGTTGATTATTATTTAAAAGTAAAAGAAACGACAGCTGATCCCCTTTGGTTAGTGAAATCAGAAGAGAAATTAGCTGACATAAGTTTTACATATCTAAAGGATTATAATCGCTCAATTGAAAGTTATAAAAGGCTTTCAAATTTTACTCCAAAACTAAACGAGCAAGATTTTTATCAATACAGATGGGGCTTATCACTCGCACGAGATAAGAAGTTTTCTAAAGCATTGGAAAAGTTTGCAAAAATATTAAATACCAAAGGTCATGAATATCAAGTTGATTCTCTTTACCAAATTGGGATGATTCATTTTGAACAAAAAGAATGGAAGCAGGCCATTGCCTATTGGAATCAATATATCCCTAGAGAAAAAAGAAAAGATCAAGCTGTTCAAGCAAAGTTTTTAATGGCCAATGCTTATGAAACTTTAGAGCTTCTAAAGAAGGCCTATAATATTTATTATTCGATTCTCGGAGAATATCCAAATACTGAAGTAGTTCAAAGTCGGCTGAATGCCATTTATCAAAGAAGAATTGCCAGAAAGAGATAAAATGAATTTTGATAAAAAATGGATAAAGGTCGTGGGTCTTGCTTTGAGTTTGCCCTCAACAATATTTGGTTCCGCCCTTTTTTTATTTTGGTGCGTCGGGCAAGGATACTTTTCTAAGCTAGTGGCCATATTGATCCTATTACTAGTAATAGGAAATATACTTTTTTTGATGGTTTACTATGCGTATAAAAACAAAGATTAATTTTAAGAAATATTTTGGTTTTACATTGCTCACGACAGCTTTTTGCTGTTTCTTTGCCAGAGATATCCAAGACATTTACGGAATTATAACAGTTTACATCGCTGCCGTTCTTAATCAATTCATGCTTATTGAATTAGTTTTATCACTCACCGAGTCAGAAGAAGAGATGACTAAAAAAAGAAAGTGGACCCTTCTTGGAATGGCCGTAGGTAAGATGGCGCTTCTCTTTGGTGGGATAAGTTTAGGTGTACATTTTATGGGTAATAGGGTAATTATTCCCCTACTTAATTATGTAATTCAGATCTTTTTGCTTGGCGTTAGTTTTAATACTGATGACCAACGGGAAGGAAAAAAATGAAAAAAATAACAGCACTTATAATTTTACTTTTCTCTTTTGATTCTCAAGCCGCAGGTGGGTTCACTTGGATCGGGCTTATTTCAAAGCAAACTCATATACCAGAACATATTTTAACTTTTGGTATTATTGGATCACTCCTTTCGATCGTAGGTTTAATCTACAGAGCAAAGATTGCGAATGTTTCAAATGTAGTTATACCTGATAAAGGAATCACTTTTAGAAACTTAGTCGAAGCTTACGGGAAATTCATTTACACTCAATGTAACGCTGTTCTTGGTGAGAAAGATGCACCAAAATATTTTCAGTTCGTTGCTACGATCTTTATCTTAATTTTCTTTTCTAATTTAATTGGTTTGATTCCTGGGTTTTTACCTCCAACTGAAATGTTGAACACAACTTTGGCACTTGGTTGTTTTACTTTTGTTTATTACAACTTCAAGGGTTGTAAGGAGCAAGGAACGATTAATTACCTTAAACACTTTGCAGGTCCACTTTGGTATCTTGCTTTTCTTATTTTTCCAATTGAGATTCTTTCAAACTTCATCCGTCCAATGTCACTTGCACTTCGTTTGCAAGGAAACATGATGGGAGACCACAAAGTTCTTCAAACATTTTCTGGTTTAGAAGTTCTTGGATTGAAACTATCTCTATTTGTTCCAATGCCTTTTTACTTATTGGGACTGCTTGTTTGTTTTATACAAGCTTACGTTTTTACAATGCTATCAATGGTTTATATTAGTTTGGCTACAGAACATCACGATCATGATGAAGCTCACGCCCACTAATTAACTTTAACTTTTATTACTACTTAGGAGTAAATCATGAAAAAACTTATTTATGTTCTTCCAATGCTACTTATGTCTTCTGCTGCTTTCGCTGCTGACGGAGATTCAACTTGGAAAGCACCTGCTTATTTCATCGCAATGGCAATTGCTGCTTTCGGTGGAACAGCTGCTCAATCAAGAGCTGCTTCTGTTGCTCTAGAAGGGATCGCTAGAAACCCATCTGCTGCTGCAAAAATTCAAACTCCAATGATTCTTGGTCTTGCACTTATGGAATCACTTGTGATTTTTACACTTATCTCTGTATTCCTAGTTTAATTAAACACTTACAAGATATATGAAAAGAGCGTCCGATCAGGGCGCTTTTTTTTATGTTCAGGATGAACTGTATGCCAGCGGAGGCAGGAGCCGAGAGCCGGCGAGACCCACTCAGAACTACATCAAATCATAAAAAAAGACTAAAATGAAACCCTGCATAATGACATTGTGCAAGATGAAGTGGTTTAAAGCCTCATGAATCAAAAAACAATAGACTCCAATTTCATGCAAGAGGCGCTAGAGCTGGCCCGTAAGGGTGAAGGCATGGTTTCCCCTAACCCAATGGTTGGAGCGGTTATTGTTAAGAATAATGAGGTCATTGGACGAGGCCACCATCAAAAATATGGTCATGCCCATGCAGAAGTTAATGCTATTAATGATGCAAAGGTTGATCTTACAGACTCAACTCTTTATGTAACTCTCGAGCCTTGTTGCCACACCAATAAACAAACACCACCATGCACAAAGGCCATAGAGAATATCCCATTCAAAAGGATAGTGATTGCGGCCCTTGATCCAAACCCTAGTGTTTCAGGTAAAGGAGTTCTCTACCTTAGAAATCAAGGTTTTGAAGTTGAGGTTGGTGTCCTTGGTGAAGAATCTGAAAAAATGAATGCTTCCTTTCAAAAGTTCATAACAGAGAAAAAACCATTCGTTCATATTAAGCTGGCCCAAACCCTTGATGGGAAAATGGTGACTGACGGTGGAACTTCAAAATGGATTACTGACGAGTCCGCCAGAAAGAAAGTTCACGAATTAAGATTTAAATACGACGCTGTCGTTGTGGGAAAAGAAACATTAATAAATGATAACCCTTCTTTAACAATTAGATACGACTTAGAGGAAAAAGGTAAAGTTCCTTGGCGTGTAATAATTGGAGACCCATCTGGACTAGAAACTCATTATCAATTATTTAATGATGACTATTCTAATAAGACTTTGATGATTTATAGAGATAGAAATTTTTCTGTAACAGAGTTTTCAAAGATTAAGTTATTGGAAGAGAGAGGCGTAAAGTTTATTGCGGTAAAGGGAGAAGGAAATTGGTTAACCACTGAAGAGATCTTAGATGCACTTGCTGAAAAAAATATTGCAAGTATTCTTGTTGAAGGTGGACCTACTCTTCTTACTCAATTTATTGCCGATAAAAAATACGATAAGATATCCATTTTTATGGCACCAAAAATTGTAGGAAATGGTAGAAGCTTTTTTGAAAACTCTACACTAGAGATGAAAGATGCACTGGTTTTAAATAACCCTACTTATGAAATGATTAACAATCAGATCTTAATTGAATCAAATGGAGTTTGTTGATGTTTACAGGACTCATCCAACAAATTGGAACTGTAAAAAATATTTCAGAAAATGCTGAAGGCCGAATTTTTGAAGTCGAATTTAAAAATGCCGATGAGTTAATTAAGATTGATGATTCAGTTTCAATTAATGGAGTCTGCCAAACAGCAATCAAGGTAAATTCAAACTCAGTTTGTTTTCAAGCAGTACATACAACATTAGAAAAAACGAACTTAGGTAAGTTGAAGCTACAAGATAAAGTGAATACAGAATTAGCAATGAGAGTTGGTGATAGACTTGGAGGTCATATCGTTCAAGGTCATGTTAACTCTGTTGGAAAAATCACTCAAATTTCAAATACTGGTGAAAACTATATAGTCACAATTAATTATCCAGATGATCTTACTCGATACTTCGTATCCGAAGGCTCAGTTTGTGTGGATGGTATCAGTCTGACAATTGCCGAGCATTTGCCACAGAAAAATGAATTTATCCTTTCAATAATTCCACACACTTGGAAGGAGACAATCTTACAGTTTAAACAATCTGGCGATAATGTGAATATCGAGGTAGATATATTGGCTAAATATGTGGAAAACATGATTAATTACGGAAATAAAAAACAAGAGTCATCAAAAATTACTATGGGATGGCTTTCGGATCAGGGTTATTAAATGCTTAATAAAATTGAAGAAGCAGTAATTGATATTGAAAACGGAAAGATGGTTATCGTTGTTGACGATGAAAATCGTGAGAACGAAGGTGATCTTATTATGGCCGCTGAAAAAGTTAAGTCTGAAGATATAACCTTCATGGCCAACTTTGGAAAAGGTCTTATCTGTGCACCAGTATCAGCAAGTATTGCAAGTAAATATCAACTAGATCCAATGGTGAATAACAATGACTCTGTTCACTCCACAGCTTTTACAGTTTCTATAGATTCTGTACATGGTGGAACTGGAATTTCATCTGATGATAGAGCACTTACTATAAAAACATTAGTGGATGATAACCTCTCTGCAGATGACCTTTGTCGACCAGGACATATTTTTCC
Source organism: Bacteriovoracaceae bacterium (assembly GCA_023954635.1). Taxonomy (GTDB): domain Bacteria; phylum Bdellovibrionota; class Bacteriovoracia; order Bacteriovoracales; family Bacteriovoracaceae; genus M0603. The sequence continues at coordinate 31,889 of JAGSHI010000020.1, read as the reverse complement.
ACTTATCGCAAAAGATGCTGGAGTCTTAGAAAGACCCGGCCATACAGAAGCAGCAGTTGATTTAGCAAAGATGGCAGGCTTTAAATCTGTTGGAGTAATTTGCGAAATCTTAAATGAAGATGGAACACTTGCTAGACTTCCACAGCTTATAGAATTTTCAAAAAAACATGACTTAAAAATAATAAGTATTGAAGACTTAATAGATTATAAAAGAAGAATTGTAGTTAACTCATTCTACACAACAGCGGAGAATCATTATGGCCCAAACGCTTGAGGGACATTTAAATGCTGAAGGTTTGAACTTCGGAATTATTGTCGGAAGATTTAATGAATTTATTTCAGGAAAATTATTAGACGGAACAGTTGATTGTTTAAAAAGACATAAAGCAGATATGGAAAATGTAGATATTGCTTGGGTACCAGGTAGTTTTGAAATTCCATTGGCCGCAAAAAAACTTGCTCAAACAAAGAAGTATGATGCAGTTATTTGTCTTGGTGCAGTTATTAGAGGATCTACTCCTCACTTTGACTTCGTCTCAGCAGAAGTAGCAAAAGGTTGTTCAAAAGTTAGTTTAGACACTGAAATCCCAGTAATTTTTGGTGTTGTTACAACTGATAACCTTGAGCAAGCTATTGAGCGTGCTGGAACAAAATCAGGAAATAAGGGTTGGGATGCCGCTCTTAGTGCTATCGAAATGGGTAGTCTTTATAGAAGATTTGAACTCTGAGATAGTTGATACAAAAATACAGCTGAAGCGCATGCAGCGTTGAAGTGTTGAACATCTTCCATCATGGGAATCTTCAATAATTTATCACTGCATGCTTTTATTTCTTCATCCATGCCATCCCCTTCACTTCCAATTATTAAAGCAGATTCTTTTTGAAACTTAAAATCGTTAAGAGGCACCGACCCTGGTTCATTGGCCGTTCCTAGAATCTGGTAACCAAAATCTTTTAACTTGATTAGGTCTTCACTTAGATTCTCAGACTGGACGAAATTTAGAAAAAAAGTATTTCCCATTCCAACTCGAAGACACCTTCGAAGAAAAGGGTGGCAAGTTTTTTTATCAAAGATGACATTTCTAATATTAAATCCAGCACAATTTCTCATGATTGCACCGACATTCTCTGGAGAAGTAAGTCCATTTAGTACCAATATCGGGCCTTCTAAACTGTCTAAAGAGGAGAAGTTTCTCATTCTGCCAATGGCCATAATACCTTTATGGTACTTTTTCCCGGTAATCTTAGAGGAAACCTCATCAGAAATTATGAGGATTTTAGAATCCAAAAAAAGATCAGGATTTTCAGACTTAAAGGTTTCAGACATTAAAATAGATTCAAGTTCATAGTTAGAGGACTCGAGCTTCCTGATCACCTTTAGACTTTCAGCTATGAAATAACCATCTTGAAGGGAATCTCCTTTAAGTGAAATAAAGGGCTTAAGTCTACTGTCATTGATATCAGTAATCATTTCTTTAAAACTTTTGAGAGAAATTTGCCTGTAAAGCTTTTTTTAACTTTTGCGACTTCTTCTGGAGAACCACTTGTCACAATATTTCCGCCTTCGTCCCCACCTTCAGGGCCTAAATCAATTATATGATCTGCAGTTTTTATGACGTCCAAATTGTGTTCAATAATAATAACACTATTTCCACTTTCTATAAGTGTGTTAATGGCCTTAAGAAGAACTCTGATATCTTCGAAGTGAAGACCCGTTGTTGGTTCATCTAAAATATATAAACAATGACCTCGAGTTTTTTTCGCTAACTCTTTACTAAGTTTTAATCTTTGGGCCTCTCCCCCACTGAGGGTAGTCGCAGGTTGCCCAAGTTTCATATAACCGAGTCCAACGGAAACCATAGTACCCAGAATTCGATTCATCTTTGTGTGATTAGTAAAAAACTCAAAACCTTCCTCGATTGTCATTTCGAGTACATCAGAGATGTTTTTTCCCTTATAAAGAATAGATAATGTTTCTTTGTTGTATCTAGATCCTCGACACTCACTGCATTCAATATATACATCAGGAAGAAAGTGCATCTCGATTTTCTTTACTCCGTTTCCTTCACAGCTCTCACAACGTCCGCCCTTTACATTAAAACTAAAACGACCAGGTTTATAACCTCTGACTTGAGACTCTGGGGTTTTACTATAAAGGGTTCTGATGACATCAAAGACACCAGAGTAAGTAGCGGGGTTTGAATGAGGAGTTCTCCCAATTGGACTTTGATCAAGCTCAATAATGCTTTTAATGTCACCTAGTCCTGTGATGGCACGGTAATTATTCTTTTGATAAAGATGTTTATCTTTTCTGGCCAAGTGAGTTCGAACAGCAGGTGTGAGAACATTATGAACGAGAGTAGATTTACCACTACCGCTTACGCCTGTTATACAAACTAGCGATGAAAGAGGGATTTCTACATCAATACTCTTAAGATTATTAGATTTTGCTCCAAGAAGCTTAATAAAATCAGTGGAAACTCTTCTTTCTTTAGGAATTTCAATTTTGTCTTTTCCATTTAAGTAACGACTCGTAATAGATTTCTTCTTTAAAATTTCTTTAGGAGTCCCTTGGGCTACAACTTTTCCGCCATGAATACCTGCTCCTGGACCCATATCAATTAAATGATCAGATTCAAGCATTGTATCCTCATCGTGTTCTACAACAAGAACGGTATTACCGATATCACGAAGACTTTTTAGTGTTTCAATCAATCGATGATTATCTCTTTGGTGAAGACCAATAGAAGGTTCATCTAAAACATAGAGGACACCACTCAGGGCCGAACCAATTTGTGTCGCCAGTCGAATTCTTTGTCCTTCGCCTCCACTTAGTGTTGCCGCACTTCTATTTAGTGAAAGGTACCCAAGACCGACATCAACAAGAAAATTTAATCGATTAGAAATTTCTTTAATCAATTTGTCTCCAATAATTTTCTTTTCACCTTCAAGTTTTAGCTTATTAAAAAACTTAGAAGCTTCATCAATATTATAAAGACACAGATCTATAATGTTTTTATTGTCAATTTTAGTTGAAAGAGCGACTTCATTTAAACGCAGACCATTACAGCTTCGACAGGTACGAATATTCATATATTCTTCGAGACCCTTTCGAACTCTTTCAGAACCAGTTTCTAAAAATTTCTTTTCTAGCCAGGACACAAGACCAGGGAATGCTTTTTTAAATTGAAATTTACTATTTTCGCTCTGGAAATTATATTCATAAATCCTAGGAGATCCCTCAAGGAGAATTTTGATAAATTTCTTTGGGAGCTTTTTATAAGGAGTCTTAAAATCAACTCCTTCTTGCTCCGCCATATTCTCAACCATCTTAAAGAGAAAAGAGTTTCTCTTGGTAATAACAGGAAGTGCTCCATCAGGTATTGAGAGAGTATCATCGAATAAAAGAAGATCAGGGTCAAAAGACTTACTTTCACCTAGTCCATTACATGTTGAACAAGCACCTAGAGGTGAATTAAAAGAAAACAGTCTTGGTTCTAAGTCTGGATAAATAATTTCAGATGAAGGGGCCATATTTTTATCACTAAACACGAACTCTTTCTTGTCTACCAGAACATGAATAATTCCATCTCCAAGTTTGAGAGCATGTTCAATACTGTCGGTTAGCCTTTTATCTACGCCTTCTTTTAGAACAATTCTATCAACTACGAGTTCAACATCATATTCTTCTTTGGCCTTAAACTTTATTTCGTCATCGATGAGTAAGATTTCGTTGTTAATTCTTGCTCTGGAAAAACCAAGTGATAGAAATTTTTTAATCTGGAACTCTAGCTCTTTGTTATTAGAATGATTTATTCGAGACAAGATAAAAACCTTTGATTTTTCCTTGTGTCCCATAATCTCACGGACAATTTCTGGTGGTGTATGTCTCTTAACTATTTCTCCAGAAACAGGACAAAAGAGTGTACCTACTCTTGCATAGAGAACTCTCATGTAATCAAAAACTTCTGTTATTGTTCCAACTGTTGACCTTGGGTTTCGGCTACTCGTTTTTTGATCAATGGCTATGGCCGGTGAAAGGCCGGTGATACTTTCGACGTCAGGTGCTTGGTACTGACCGAGGAACTGCCTTGCGTAACTACTAAGACTTTCTATATACCTTCTTTGACCTTCTACATAAATAGTATCGAAGGCGAGAGAAGATTTCCCAGAGCCACTAGGCCCTGTAATAACGGTTAAAGTATTTTTTGGTATCTTGATCGTAACATTATCAAGGTTGTGGACGTTTGCTTTTGTGACTTTTATAGAATCGTGATTCATTTTAAAGCCCTTCCCTTTTAAGAGCTGTCTTTAGGACAAAAAGACAACCCGTATAATCAGCAATATTTTTATAAGCAATATCGGGTGCCGTTCCATGGTCCACACTCATTCTTACGAAGTCTAACCCATAGGTAATATTTGCACCAATAAATTTATTTTCAGATTTAAAAAGACCCAATCCCTGGTCGTGATAGACAAAGAATGTAAAAGAATCTTCACCGTAATAATGTTTATTATTCCAAATTGTATCTGATGGTATAGGTCCGAAGAAATTTTTATCAGGATATTTAATTTTTAGCTTCTCTATGGCCTCAGTTATTACTGTATCTTCACTACCCAGAATTCCATTCTCTCCTGAGTGAGGGTTTAAACCTGAAAAAAGAAAATATTTAGTTTCTTTAAAGTCATCATGATTCAAGATAACTTCTGCCTTTTCTAGTACCAATGAAGTTGCAAGCTTGGGAACATTACTTAGCGGAATATGGTCTGTTAAAAGTCCGATAGTGTTTTTATTTCCTTTAAAAACCATACAAAGATTATCATTATTAAATCTTTTTCTTAAGTACTCTGTATAGCCAGCACAAGTCTTATTATTAAAACTCAATGAAGCTTTATCGCTAGGTAAAGTACAAAGAGTATCTTTCTTTGTGATGCTAGCTAGTGCCATCTCTAGTGAAGACATTGTCGGATTTTGATCACTAACCCAAGAAGTAGAAATCTTTTTATTTGATAACTGTATGGAATCATCATTAAGAGTATATGGAATATTTATGTTGGAGAGAGTTTTATCAACAAGACTTTTTGAAGCAAAAAGTACAAACTTCTCTACCTGATTTTCAGATAAGCAAAGACAACTTTTGAAGAAAACTTCAAGTCCAATTGATGGGTCTGAACCCTGAGTAATAAATATCATATAAGGAGTCGTTTATAAAAAGTACTTGAGATAGTGCTTGTTTTGCTCTCTTTTAAACCACAAGCTTGTAATCTTACTTGCGTTTTCTTCGAATATTTTTTGCTTAATTCTAGGCTTAGCTCTCTTGAAAATTTCACTGGCGACAAGATCCTTCTTTTTAATAAAAAAGACATGGTAGTGTGAGCCAATTAGGATAACTCGACTAAATGAACCCTCGTCGGTTTTTTTAAGTAGTCGCTTAAGGTCTCTCGTTAAACCGTCCTCAGTAATATCACCAAGAACATTTGTCTCAAGAGACTGAAATTTACTCGGTAGAATTCCCGTTGTCTGAAACTTCTTTAACATATCAGAAAATTGGGCCTTCATTCTTTTAGACATTTTTTTTCGAGGGAAAGTAAAGTCGACTAAGTTGTATTTAAAATTAAGCGTTTTGTTATTTATATTTTTTCTATAAAAACGATTTTTAATCTCTTGTTCAGTAATTGAAATAAGTGGCTGGATAACCCTAGAGCTAAAAATATTATATTCAATAGTTTCTCGAATAATTTCAAAATACTCATCAAAGGTCATGTTGTTAGAAGATAAAAACTGTAAAAGTGCAGATCTGTTTAACCTTAATCTTTTTTCTGTAGATTTAATTTGTGATTCGACTTGATCATCTTCAATAATATAACCAAGCTCACTTAGCTTTGCTCTAATCATAAGTCGATTTGTGATTAACTTTGCAACCTCAGAATCTTTGAAATTTTTCTTATTATAGATTGCAGGTGAAATGTTTCTTCTGGCAGCTAAATTTCTTTTAACTCTTTTAACTTGGGAGTGAGTAATAACTTTGTCGTTAAAGACAGCGACTATCTTATCAAGAAGCCTTGCCTGTGCAGAAAAAGAAAGTAATAACGCAAAGAGTAAAGAAATGTATTTTGTATTTTTCATAGATGTATAAAATAGAAAAAAAAAGCGACCCTTACAAGTCGCTTTTACATTTAATATGAATTTATATGGTTATATTTACTTAAGTTTGCTCTTTTCGATTTTTATACTGGCACCCTTACGTAAGTCATCAAAATATTTAGCTAAAACGCTGTCTCTTTTCTTGTCATAGACGATTTTTTTGTAGAGCGGCATGTTAACAGACTTAAAGTCCTTAACGGCTAAGATTTTAATGATGTGGTATCCGAACTGAGTTCGAACAGGCGGAGAAATATATTCGTTTGGTTTACCTTTAATGGCCTTAAAATATTCTGGAGCAAGCCTGATGGCTGGTTGAAACCCCATATCTCCCCCGTTAGGAGCAGTACTACTTTGAGAGAACTTATTTGCTAGCTCTGCAAACTTGGCCGGCTTTTTCTTCAATGTATTATATACCTCAATAGACTTCTTTAGGGCCTCTTCGATTTCAACATCATCAGGTTGGGCCCTAACACGAAATAGAATATGTGCAGTTCTATACTCTGGGTGTTCTTTATAGAAACCTTTTACGTCATCATCTGTGACTGAAATCTTTTTAAGCTTTGGCTCAAGATCTTTAGATACTTGTGCGTGATACATAATATCTTCCATTTTGCTTTGAACAATAGGATCCTTATCGAGCTTGTTCTTTTTCGCTCTTGAAATTCCAAGTCTTCTATTGATCAATTCCTTTAAGACATCATCTTTTGTTGCCGGTTTATCTGAAACAAACAACATCCTTTGGCGGTAGGCCTCATCTAACTCAGACTTTAAAATCTTTGAGCCATCAACCGTTGCAATCACCGAGTCTTTCTTGGCTGCATTGGAAATAAGAGGAGTAATAATAAAAGCTAAAATTGTAATAAAACGAAACATGCGAGTTCCTATGAATTGGTTCGTATTTGTAATCTATTTTATCAAACTTTCAAATAGATGCTAATAAAAACGCTAACATGGATAAATTTGCTCAGCAATATTTTTTGCGATGGATATCAGAGCATCTCGGTCAACTTCTTCGCCGTGGGCGTAGTGCACCTTATAGTCGGGCGTGAACTGATATTTTTTAGGATTTGAGAGAAAAATCTCAACAATTTTATTTCTAAGTTGAATATCCGACTCAAGTATTACTTTATCAAATTGCATAACAACTGCACTACCTACAACCTTTAAAGAGCTTAGTCCTGTCTCTTGTAAAATATTTCTAGACTCTAATAAAGAGAATAAATTAAGAAGTGGACCTGGTTGAGTTCCATAAATATCCAACAGATCATCTTCCATTGTTTTAAGTGAATTAAGGTCCGTGCAATTAGAAAGTTTTTTATAAGTTTTTAGTCTAACTCCAGAATCCTCAATATAATCATTTGGAATATAACTTGGAAAAGGAGCAGAGATTTCAATATTTTTATTTCCTACCCTTTTCTCCCCTTTAAGCTCTGCGATCGCTTCTTTTAATAGCTCCATATAAAGTTCAAGACCAATGGCCTCAATGTGACCAGACTGCTCGCCGCCTAAAATATCTCCGGCCCCTCTAATTTCAAGGTCACAAGTAGCAATATTAAATCCAGATCCAACTTCTGCATAAGTTTGAAGTGCTTTTAATCTTTTCTCTGCAATTTGAGTGAGGTTTCTATTTTTAGGAATGACAAAGTAAGCATAAGCTTTCTTGTCACTTCTACCGATTCTACCGCGCAGTTGATGAAGTTGAGCGAGACCAAAAGTATCGGCCCGATCAATAATCATTGTATTTGCATTAGGGATATCGATTCCCGATTCGATAATAGTAGTTGAGACTAAAATTTGAAATTCATTGTTGTAGAACTTTTGCATACGTGACTCAAGTTCTTTTTCAGGGAGTTGCCCGTGAGCAAAAATAATTTTGGCATCTGGAACAAGTTCTTTTATGTGGGCAACATAGTTTTCCATATCTTGAACTTTGTTATGGACAATAAAAACTTGCCCACCCCTAACGAGTTCTTTTTCAATAGCAGCTTGAATCGTTCTATCATCTTCTTTGATTAAATAAGTTTTAATAGATTGTCTCTTCGGAGGAGCAGTCTTTATAAGTGAAAGGTTTCTAAGTCCAAGAAAGGCCAATTGCAGAGTTCTCGGTATAGGGGTCGCTGTCATTGTTAAAAAGTCGACTGATTTTTTGAGTACTTTTAACTTTTCTTTGTGACCGACTCCAAAACGTTGTTCTTCATCAACCACAACCAAACCTAAATCGGAATATTTGATTTTATCAGAAAGTAATTTGTGGGTTCCGATAATAATATCGAGTTCACCACTTTCTAGATCAGCTTTAATTGCTGTTGATTCTTTGGCAGATTTAAAGCGACTTAAAAAATTGATATTAACGGCAAAGTCTTTAAAGCGTTCTTTAAAGGAGTGATAATGTTGAAGTGCGAGAACTGTTGTCGGAACTAATATTGCTACTTGTTTATTATCTAATACGGCCTTGTAAGAGGCACGCATGGCAACTTCTGTTTTTCCAAAACCTACATCACCACAAACCAGATGATCCATAGGTTTAGCTTTTTGCATAGAATCTATAACATCATCAATCGCCATAATTTGGTCTGGAGTTTCGTCAAAAGGAAAACTTAATTCAAACTCTTTAAAATCGTGATCTGGCGGAGAAAAAGAAAAGGCATGAGCATTTTGTCGTTCTGCTTGTAGTCTCAGTAAATCGATTGCTAGTTTTTTTATTCCAGACTTTGCTCTTTGTTTAGCCTTTGAAAATCTTGCAGTTCGAAGGGAGTCAATATGGGCGGTGCTACCAGCATCGGCATGTTTCTGTATTAGGTTTAACTTGTAAACAGGTACATAGATTTTATCTTGAGAAGTATATTCGAGAACAACAAAGTCAGCTTCCTGTCCCCCATGAGTCAAACTTTCAAGGCCCAAATACTTACCAACACCGTGTTCATTGTGAACAACGTAGTCGCCCTCTTTTAAGGTTCCAAGTTGTTCAGCAAAGAGGTCTAGGTCTTGATGTCTTACATGTTTTGTTTTGGTTTGTTTGGTGGAAAAAAGATCACCTTCTGAAATAACCAAAACAGGGCCAGATGGATAGTAAAACCCTTTGTCGAGACGATGTTTAACAAAGTTAACTCTTCTTTTTAAATCTTCTGGGAATTCCATTAATTCTAAGAGGTGTATAATTTCATTTTTGCCGGCTTCGGTCTTAACACTGAATACAATTTCACCTTTGTGTAAAAACTCATTCTTTATAAAATTAAAAACATCTTTGACGTATTCTGTTCGAGGTTGTGCAGGATTAATTGTTCGATTAAACCAGGAGCGAGAGTTTTCTAAATGTAATTCAACTTGCTGAGAAGTGCTTTGATCTATGCTCTCGACAATATGGACATCGTTAACCTTAAGAATACTAAAGTCAGTTAGTGATTCGTAAAAACTAAAGTCATATAAATGATCGGGAGAAGGCAAAAGTCCTTCACTTTCAGGATCCTCACAATCGAGTTCAAATTCAGATTCGTAAAGATCTATTAGGTGTGAAAAGTTTTGAGAAATTTCAATTTCTTGAAAAAGAGTGATGACTGTCGTTTCATCAAGATAGTTAAGCAAGGTACTCGTCTCTTTAAAAAAAAGTGGAGTATAAACAGGATAATCTTCAAAAAGAAATCCATCCGACAAACTTTGGAAAATAGATTTTCTGTGTTCAAACTTCTCTTTAAATTTAGGACTTGGTATTGGAAGCGCTGATCGTAAATTTTGTGACAACTCACTTTGAGTAAAGGCCCCTGGTGAAACTCCAATCTTCAGATTCTCAATTGGAGAATCTTTTAATGTTCTTTGAGTCTCTTGATCTATTTCAAAAATTTCTTCAATCATGTCGTCAAAGTAATGAAGTCTGACAGGATTATGTGCTAGTGGAAAAATATCAAAAACTTCCCCTTTTCTACAAAAGGTCCCGGGCTCCTCAACACTAGTGCTAGATGAGTAACCCATTTCCGTTAATTTTTCAGCGAGCTCGTATGGTGAGATCACGTCACTAACTTCAATATTTAACGCAAAGCTTTTAAAGAAATCTTTTGGAGGAACTTTCAAAGGTAGAGCGTCAAAGGAGGCAATTATGATTAACTTTTCTTTTGCCTGCTGTAGCTCTTCTAAAACTCGAAATCTCTTGAACAAGTTTACTTCGGATGACACTGCACCGCCATATGGTGAGTTCTCTAATCCAGGATAAAGTCGAATCTTATAATGAGGAACAGTGCGAGAAAGTTCTGAATATAATAGCTCGGCCCTTTCTTGATTAGGCGCAATAAAAACGTGGTGTCCCCTCTTCAAGGGGGAGTTCGAGTTTTCGATCTCAAGCCATGAACGAAGAATCCAAGACCATTGTTGTGCATCAACTCCTGTAAGTTCGAGCGGTCGGTCAACAGTAGACATCCAATCGATAACTTTATTTTTAAGTGAATCAAACACAACTGCTCCTATACACAGCGAATCAAATTATGACAGTTCCTAGCAAGTGTAAATCAAAGAAATAGATATAGAAAAATGACTAATTTGCTAAGCTTAAAAATTAAAATCAAAGTGTTTCCATGATCTTACAGTTCGTGTAATCTTTGAGAGCTTACTTTTCAATTTAACGGAGTCCGCTCATGTCGGCATATAATCTTAATGTGTATATGCCAGTAGTGATCTTAGTGGCCATAGCTATTGTTATGGTTGTTGGGGCGTTACTGGTAGGAAAATTACTAAGACCTCACAACCCTACCGCTCTTAAAGAACAGGCCTATGAATGTGGTGAAGAACCAGTTGGATCGGCATGGTCGAATTTTAATGTTCGTTTTTATGTGGTCTCTTTAGTTTTTATCATCTTCGACGTTGAAGGTGCCTTAATGCTTCCTGTTGCTGTCGTTTTTAGAAAGTTTCAAGGGATTGGAAACGGAGCAGTTGTCTTAGGTTCTTTTTTACTTTTTATTGGAATCCTAGTTTCAGGAATAGTTTATTGCTGGAGAAAAGGTGATCTGGATTGGGTAAAAAGTTTCACTTTAAATTCCTACAATGAAGATAGAGATCAAATTGCAGAAAGCAAAACAGCGTAAAGTTAGGTGTAAATAATGAATGAGACAGTAGTTACATTTTTTTCAGGTTCACATCCTTACCAAGTCGTAACAGAGCTTCTAACTAGATATTTAGGTTTTAATGCAACTGGCTTATTAACAGTTGTAACCTTTTTTGTTGCATGCTTTGTTATTGTAAACGTGATGGCCCTTGTCGGTGGTTTAGGAACATATGCAGAAAGAAAAATTTCTGCAGATATGCAAATGAGACAAGGACCTAACAGAGTAGGACCATTTGGAATTCTTCAGTTTCTAGCCGACGGCGTGAAAATGATTATGAAGGAAGATATCGTTCCAAAAGACTCTGACAAGATGATCTTTTTTATCGCTCCAATTCTTTGTATGGCCGGTGTTTTTGCAACTCTTGCCGTGCTTCCATTTAGCTCCGGGTTTACTCTTACTCATTTAAATATTGGTGTTTTCTATCTTCTTGGTGTTTCCTCTGTTGTTGGAGTCGGAATCTTTCTTGGTGGATATTCATCAAACTCTAAGTGGTCAATGATTGGTGGAATGAGAGGAGCTTCTCAAATAATCAGTTATGAAGTGCCTGTTACATTATCAATTATTGCAATGGTTCTTCTTGGTGGAGGACTAAACTTTAAAGATATTGTTGGTGCTCAGGGTGGACTTCCACACCAATGGTTTATTTTTCATAATCCTTTTACAGTAATTAGTTTTATTGTCTTTTTTATCGGGGCCCTGGCCGAAACAAACAGAGCTCCATTTGATTTACCTGAAGCTGAATCAGAACTCGTTTCAGGTTACCATACAGAATTTACCGGAATGAGATTTGCGTTTTTTGCTTTGGCGGAATACGTTGAAGTCTTCGTGCTTTGTGGTGTTGCTGTCGCTCTCTATCTTGGTGGTTACCAAGTGCCATTTGAGCTAAGTGATACATTTCTTCTTCATAATAAAATTGGTCTTCCTCTTGGGCCCGCTCGAATCCTTGGACAACTTTTAGAAGTCGGTGGTTTTGTTTCAAAAACATGTGCACTTTATTACGTCGTTATTTGGATCAGATGGACGTTACCTAGACTTAGAGTTGATCAACTAATGACACTTTGTTGGAAATACTTAACCCCAATTGCACTAATCAATCTTGTTGGTGTTGCCTTTTGGGTTTACTACTTTGACGGAGAATCCATGTGGAATCTTATCTTTAAAAGTGGTGCAGCAGCGGCCGGTGGCCATTAATTTACTGGAGATTAGTGATGTTTGATAATTTTTTATTTATATCTTCTGCGGCCCTAACAGTTTGTGGTGCACTTGCAGTAGTTTTATCACCAAACCTCATGCATGCATGTACATATCTACTGACTTCATTAATAGGAGTTTCTGGTTTGTATGTAACATTAAGTGCTGACTTTTTAGCAGCAACTCAATTGGTTGTTTATGTTGGTGGCGTTGTTATTCTTATGCTTTTTGCCATTATGTTAACTGGCGGAAACGATAATAAATCGGTGAATAAGTTCGGTATTGAGAAGATTGCACCTATGGGTAATATTAAAACATTTACTCTTGCTGGACTATCGGCCCTATTAATGGCCCTCGTAATCTCAAAAATAATTGTAAACGTTACTAAGGCTGTGCCAAAGGGTGAGCTTCCACCTTTTTCTTCAACAGTTGAAAAAATTGGTGAATTGTTAATTACTGACCATGTACTTGCTTTTGAAATTTCATCTGTCTTGTTGCTTGGAGCTTTGATTGGAGCGGCATTGATCGCTAGACCAAGGAAAATAGAATCATGATTACATTATCGAGCTATTTGGCGATCTCATTCTTATTGTTTGTTTGTGGAATCGCAGTAATGATCGCAAGAAAAAATATTATTGCGATACTTCTTGGGGTTGAGCTAATCCTTAATTCTTGTGCAATAAATTTTGTCGCTTATACCAGGTTTGTGAACAACAACCTGGACGGGCATATCATGTCCCTTTTTATCATTATTATAGCCGCTGCAGAAGCAGCTGTTGGTTTAGCAATTGTTATTAGATTTTTTCAGATCAGGGAAAGCATTCATATTGATGATGCTACCCAGTTGTTACAATAGGAAACTGGAATGGAATATACACTAGGAAGTATTCTACCAATCTTACTCGGTCCATTTTTGGCCTTTGTGGTCAATATCTTTATAGTAAAGAAGTGGACTAAACTTGGAGTTTTTCTAAGTTGTTTTGGTATGTTTGTCTCACTTTTCTATTCATTTAGAATCTTCAAAGACTTTGTATTCGGAAAGTATTCTACTGGATATTACGTACATAAAGTTTTTCCATGGTTTGACCTGAAAGCAGCAGGAGTTTCAAACTTCGCTGTAGATATGGGTATCTATTTAGATAACATGTCAGCTGTTATGCTTTTCATGGTTGCTGGATGTGCATTCCTTATTCACATCTTTTCAACTTATTACATGGCCGGTGATGCGAGATACGGAAGATTTTTTGTTTATCTCTCTTTATTTACTACTGGAATGTTGGGACTTGTTCTTTCTGACAACCTCTTATCAGTTTTCATCTTCTGGGAACTTATGGGATTTTGTTCATATTCTTTGATTGGTTTCTACTACGAAAAAGAGGGTGCTGGAAATGCATCTATGAAAGCCTTCATGACAACAAGAATTGGGGACGTCTTTTTCCTTGTTGGAATCTTGGCCATTTGGACAACTGTTGGAAGTGTTCGATTTGTTGATATTTATGCGGCCATTGCAGATGGATCTTTCAACGGACTTTATGCCGTAGGATTGCCACTCGCAACTTTCGCGGCCCTTTCCGTTTTTATGGGAACAATTGGAAAGTCAGCTCAGTTTCCACTTCAGGTTTGGCTACCGGATGCGATGTGGGGACCAACTCCTTGTTCGGCGCTTATCCATGCTGCAACTATGGTTGCTGCCGGAGTTTATCTCTCTTTAAGAATGTATCCTTTAATGGAGCTTGGAGGTATCACAACCTTTATTGCCTATATTGGAGCAATAACTGCTTTTGGGGCCGCAACGATTGCACTCGTCCAAACAGATATAAAAGCTGTTCTTGCTTACTCAACGATTTCTCAACTTGGTTATATGGTTCTAGGGATTGGAGTTGGGGCTTATAATGCCGCCTTCATGCACTTAATTACTCATGCTGTTTTTAAAGCATGTTTATTTTTGGCTGCGGGTTCAGTCATTCACTCACTTCACGATCACCATACCCATGGCCACGTTCAAGAAATGCCACGTATGGGTGGACTTAGAAAGAAAATGCCTCTTACCTTTATAGCGATGCTCTGTTGTACATTTGCCATTGCAGGATTCCCGCTCTTTAGTGGTTTCGTTTCTAAAGACAGAATTCTGGGTGATGCACTTGTAATGGCCACTCAAAGTAAGGCCTACTGGATCCCAGCGTTCTTAGGATTTACAGCGGCTCTTTTAACAGCCTTTTATATGTTTAGAATGATGTTCTTAACTTTCTTTGGTGAGCCAAGAGATAAAGATCTTTACGATCATACTCATGTTGAAAAGCTAAGTTGGAATAGAAACTTACCTCTTTTAATCTTAACTGTTTTTACTCTTGGTGGTTGGTACTCAGGTCACTTCTTTGGTGGTTGGGTAAAAATTCCAGGTGTTGAACATAAGGAATGGTTTGCTACTTTAATTGAAAAGCCTAGAGTAGAAAACTTCAAGGCCTATAAATCATTGCCTTTTGGAAGTGTTGATACTGGAGCAGACAGAGTCTTTGAAGAGTCTCAGTTCAATCCAGATAAATACTTTACAGAAAAAGAAGCTCACCATGTTCACCTCGTCCACGCGATTGGTGCATGGGCCTCAATAGCAATTGCTCTTGCTGGTTGGTTTATTGCTTTCATGATGTACTCACGAGGAGCGTGGAATCCTGGTCGTTGGGTAAATGCTTTCAGTGGTTGGTACAGGGCCCTTCAAAACAAATATTACTTTGATGATTTGTATGTAAAAGGAATCCTTCAAAAGGGATTGCTACCTTTTAATAATCTTTTATCGAGATTTGATATGGGAGTTTTTGATCGCTATGCCGTTGACGGTTGGGAAGCGGTTAACAGATTCTTCTATCGAATTGCAAAATGGGTTGATGATGTAATTGTTGATAGCGTCGGTGTTGACGGAACAGGTGCATCAGTAAGATTTTTTAATGTGATATTAAGAACCTTTCAAAATGGAAAGATACAGTTTTACTTTATTATCTTTCTCGTTGTTATGGTCGGATATATTTGGAAATTAGTATAAAAAGTTAAATATTTTAATAAGGAGTTTACCGGTGAACGGTCATTCTAATTTGTTGAACCTGATTTTGTGGATGCCAATGCTAGGAGTTTTGGCAATTCTACTTATCCCAAAGACCAAAGAAAACTGGATCAGATACACAGCATTGTTTAATACAATCATTACTTTTGCTTTAACGATTGTTTTATATATGAAGTTTGATCCAACAGTACCTGGAATGCAGCAGTACTTTAATGTTTTCCATCCATGGATTAGTCAGTTCAATATTAACTACTCCCTAGGTGTTGATGGAATCTCATTACCGATGATTGTCTTAACTTCCCTACTCTTTTCTTTATGTATCCTGTGTAGCTGGACAATATCGAAGAGTGTGAAAGGTTACTTCGCATTATTTCTCTTTTTGCAAAGTAGTGTTTTTGGTGTGTTCATGTCTCTCGACTTCTTCCTTTTCTATGTTTACTGGGAAGTTATGCTTATTCCAATGTTCTTTCTTATTGGAATTTGGGGTGGAGAAAACAGAGAATACGCAGCGGTTAAGTTCTTCCTTTATACCTTCTTTGGTTCTGTATTGATGCTAGTGGGTATGGTTGCACTATACTTTGTTTCTGCAGACAACCCAGATATTGGAACGAACACGTTTGATATTTTGGCCATGTCAGGTGGAAAGTTTACCGATCTATCTCTTAGACTTTTCGGAATGGATATTTCATTCTCTAAGTTTTTCTTTGTGATGATGTTTATAGGCTTTGCGATTAAAGTACCTGTATTTCCATTTCACACTTGGTTACCACATGCGCACGTTCAGGCCCCTACTGCTATTTCAGTGATACTGGCCGGTGTTCTACTAAAGATGGGAACTTACGGATTCTTAAGAATTGCCTTCCCTATCTTTCCACAAGCATCAGTACACTTTGCTGATTGCATTGCTTGGCTTGGACTTATCAATGTTGTTTATGGTGCTCTTTGTGCCATGGCCCAGACAGACGTCAAAAAACTTATTGCTTACTCTTCGGTATCTCACATGGGGTTTGTAATGCTAGGTCTTGCGGCCATGACAGTTCAGGGTATGAACGGTGCCGTTTTACAAATGTTTAATCACGGAACTTCAACAGCGATGATGTTCCTCTTGGTAGGTATCTTATATGAAAGATCTCACCATAGATGGATTGTTAGACCTGATGGAACAAAAGGTTTTGGTGGTCTTTATACTCAACTTCCAAAATACAGCATCGTCTTTATCATAGCGATGTTTGCTTCTATGGGACTTCCTGGACTCTCTGGATTTATCTCTGAAGCACTTATCTTCCTAGGAATCTATGAGAAGTATACAACTATCACTGTTCTTGCATTGTTTGGACTATTGATTGGTGCAGCTTATCTTCTGTGGATGTTTAAGAGAATGTTCTTTGGAGAAGTTATTGAAGAATGTAAATCGTATACAGACATGAATGCTCGTGAAATTTTTTACATGAGTCCACTCATTGTTGCAGTTGTAGTATTTGGTATTTATCCAACTCCAATATTAGATGTAATGAAAGTATCAGTAGGTAACTTAGTTTCACTATTGGCGAAATTTAATTAAGGTTTAGTTTATGGCGATCAATTATTTAGCTAGCATTTCTAGGTATGTACCAGAGTTACTCTCAGTTGTGATTATGGTCGGTTTAGTTCTTATTGAATCTTGTTATGATAATAGCGAAAGAAAGAAAGGTTTCTTTTATGCCGCAACCTTTATTGGTCTTCTTTTTGTTTTCATAAACCTTTGCGTTAGCTTAACTGAAGCGCCATCTGCAATCTTTACGAATTCAATGGTGATAGATCCGTTCTCGACACTCGTTAAAATAATTATGGTTCTTGGGACAATGGCAGCGATTTACCTAAGTAAAGAATCTAAGGATATATACGGCTCGTTAAAATCTGAATTTGCAATAATGACTATCGGGGTGATGATTGGCGGAATGATACTCGCTTCGGCAAACAATCTTCTTATGGTTTATATTGGAATCGAAACCTTATCGATTTTATCTTATGCATTGGCTTCCTTTAAAAAGAATGAAGAAAGATCTAGTGAAGCTGGTCTTAAATACTCTCTTTATGGAGGGATCTCATCTGGTGTGATGTTGTTTGGAATGAGTCATATCTTTGGAATGCTTGGCTCAATTCAATTCCCAGAAATAATGGCTGGCCTTTACGAGTTAAGCACATTTGAAACTGCCGTTTTAATTCCATCTTTTATTATGTTTTTCGCGGGAATTGGATACAAAATTGCTTGTGTTCCTTTTCATATGTGGGCCCCTGATGTTTATGAAGGTTCACCTCTTCCTGTTACGGCCTTCTTTAGTATTGTTCCTAAAGTCGCAGGTATGGCAGTTCTTTTAAGAGTTACTATGGTTTTCTTCGGTCAAGAAGGTGCGCTCCAGGTGAGCTGGGTTGGCATACTCTCTGTTGTCGCCGCACTAACAATGACTGTCGGAAATGTTTCGGCCATTGGACAAAGATCAGTTAAAAGAATGCTGGCCTTTAGTTCGATATCCCATGCTGGGATGATGATGATGGGTGTTGTTGTAGTAAGTGAAATTGGGACTAGATCAATTCTTTTCTATTCAATTACTTATCTATTCATGACACTTGTGGCCTTCTTTATAACTTCATTTGTAGCCGATAAATATGGGAATGATCACTTCGAAAGGTTTAGCGGATTGATTAAAAGATACCCAATGATGACTATAATGATGAGTATCGTAATGTTCTCGCTTGCTGGTATGCCACCTCTAAGTGGATTCGTTGCGAAGTTTAATATTCTAAGTGCTCTACTCTCAGAGAAGTATTACATTCTTGCACTGATTGCAGTACTTAACTCTGTTGTATCACTTTACTACTATATGAAAATTATCAGACTGATGGTTTTCAGAGAAGTAGAATCTATGGAGCCCATTGTTGGTTTTGGAGCCTTAAATCAAAGTATAATTATGACCATGACTGTTCCTGTTGTAATGATTGGAATTTTCTGGAGTGGAATTATGCATTTGACGGAAGGGGCTTCAATTTTCCTTGGGAAATAGGAAAATAAGTTGAATGGATCTTCAACACTTCTTTATCTTTATTTTCTCAGCAGTTGGTATTCCAATTGCTGTGGCCCTCGTCTTAAAGTCCAAGTCTTACTCTAAAAAAGAAGTAGAATCTCTAGAAAGCGGCGTTAAAAGCTTTATTCGAAAAACAAATCGCCATAAGAATAATTACTTTACTCTCTCAATACTGTTTAGTTTTTTATCAGTTTGTATCTCACTCTTGATAATGCTTAGAGTACATTTTGGGTTCGGAAAAGAAAATTGGCCTTATCTACTTATGAGCTGTTGGATATTAATTGTCACTATTGTTGGTTATTTGATCGCAAGGGCATCTGGGGGAATTCGTCTAGATGACTGACCTGTATATCCTACCATTAAAAATGATTTTTCTTGCTGTTGTATGTGGGCTATCGATATTGATTGCAGTCGTTGTAGAAAAGTCTCTTCTCAACTTGTATTCATCTAAGAGCATAGGTAAATCAATAAATAGCATTAAGATTCGACCAATGGGATTCTTTCACTCATTTTTTAAAGAATTAGCCTATTATAAAACGGGCAGTCTCTCAAAAAGTTTGTTCATGCCGATGCTTCACTTTGGAGTATCATTATTGCCATTAGCGGTTCTAACGTTCTGTGAACCCCTTGTTTATAACAGAGCGATTTTAAAATCAGAAATTTTCTCAGATACGAACTCTGTATTCATGTTTCTTGCACTGGTTGAAGTTAGCGTAGTTACACATATATTAATTGGTTGGAGTGTAAATAATAACTTAGCGATTTTGGGTAACTTAAAAAAAATCATGCAGTTTTTTTCAATAGAACTTTTGTTCTTAATTATTACTTTAATAATGACAGTTACCTATCAATCAGCAGATTTTCATCAGATAAACAATATTCAAAATAAGGTCCTCTTTGGAAAGCTTGACCTTAATGGCATATATTTGCAGCCTATAGTGGCCCTCGCCTATTTTTACTATATTACAGTCAAGGCCTTGTATCTTAAAAATATATTTAATTTTGAGCTTTCTGGAACAAGGTTCAATCTTGGTTTTTATATGAACTCTGTAACTCTTTATATGACGAGTATTTCAGAGCGTATAAACCTTTTTTGTCACTCCATACTTTTTTGCCATCTTTTTTTGGGGGGCTATGACGTAATACCAGGAAGTGAGTTTCTAATAGAAAACTTTCCGAATTCTCTCTACTTCGTTCAAATTGGATCATTGATGACAAAATCAATGATAATTCTTGCATTAAGCTCAAGTGTAAAATGGCTTATTCCAAAACTCAGAACAGACCAGCTGCTTAATAAGGCGTGGAAGTTTTGGACGCCTGTGCTTTTGCTAAATGCACTTGGAACTTATGTTTTCAAATTATTAAAGGAGATAGGATGGGTATAATGTTCTATCTTTTATTGGGTATCTTGATTGTTGGGGCGACATCGATATTTTCGAGGCTACCACTAATCTCTGGATTTACATTTTTTGGTTTTTCTTTTCTCGTCTTTATAACATTCATATTGAAAAACAATATTATGGACTCGACGATTGTCCTGTTTTTATTACTCGTTTCAACTTTAATGATCTGTTTGCAGCTATTTATGAATGTAGACTTAGAAAAAGAGTTTCAAAAAGCATATAAGAAAAACATAACTCCTGTCGTGGGAATGATTTTCACTGCATTCACTCTTGGCGGAATTAGTTTAGTTATTCATTTAACAGAAAAAAAAGGTCTAATCGAAAAAGCACATTTAAAAACAGATATTCAGCAAGAATATGCTGTCATCTTGGTGATTACCATGATGATGTTATTGGGTATCGTTCTACTCGTGGGGTTATTCGATGATGATAAATAAAGAATTATACCCTCTTCTTATTCTCTTTTTTATGGGAATGGCCGGAGTGATCCTTAAGAGAAATATTCTAACATCAATCCTTTGCCTAACAATTATGACAATAACCACAGCTTTGATGTTTTTAGTACTCCAAGGAGAGATGAAAACTACTGAGCAATTTCATCTTCCTCTGATTCTCATTCTCTATAGCGTTATCCAGTTAGCAATGGGAATAATGTTTTCAGTAAAGTTTTATAAGTCCAAAAAGACATTAATGACTGAAGATATGAAGATCAGGGTGCAATGATAGTTATATCAATTGTTATAATATATTTACTATTTGCCCTAAGTCTTTTCAATAAGAAGGCTAAGGATTGGGTTCAGTCAAACCCTCAGTATGTTAGACTATTTACTCATTTGGTAACGATTACTATTCTTGGGTTTGTTACCTTTGGTGTGGTCGGATCAGAAGAAATAAACCTCTTTGACACGGGACTTAGTTTTAGTGTCACCGGGACCTCAATAATATTTTTTGCAATATTTTTATTGTTTATCCCGAATGTCTTTTTAAATGACTCAAAATTTACAATACCGATATTGATACTTTCTTTATCTTTTTGTTCTGGAAATATACTTTCCTACTTACTTGTTTCTTCTTTATCGACAATCTTTTTACCAAGAGAGTCGCTTAGAAACGAAGTTGCTGTAAAATTCATGTTTTTATTATTCTCAGCCTTGCTCATTACTTTATACGTTTTACCTGCGGAATATGCCTTCATCATGGTGATGATAACAATCTTTATAAAAATTCTTTTTTATAAATTTAATTTTGAAAATAAAAAAGATAGCTCGTTTGTTGAATTAATATTTGTTTTAGCAGAGCTTGGCTTTATTGTTCCTTACGTATTGTCTTCAGAATACGGTGATTTAAAAGAATACTTTGGTTTAGCTTTTATGGCCCTTGGGCTTCTTTTTGCTGGTCTAGAGTTTAGCGGAGAAAAGATAAATAAACACAAGGGCCTACTTCTCTCATGCTATGTAACTGCTCTGGGGCTGATCTTATCTACGGGAGTAGTATCCGTTATATGGGTCATTTATTTAGCATCTTGGGCAATAATGAGCTTAGAGTTTATTGAGAATGGAAATTTTATTAAGATAAAAAAAATTACATCTCTCATACTCCTTTGTGGTTTGTGTCTTGCGCCATTTTTCCCTGGCGGATGGAGCTTATATTTCTTGATAACAGAGTTTGTGGCCAGGGACGCTAGCTTGCTTTACCTTCTTCCTTTCGTGGTTGTTGCTTTATATCTATTTTGGATATCGATTGATCAACTTTATGATAAATTTATGGAACCTGAACATAGTGATCGCCCGTTACCTTTAGATATCTGTGAATCATTACTAATCCTTTTGGTTATTGGAACTTCGTACTATTTAACAATTCCTGATGTTTTTGCAGAAAGTAATTCATTTATCTTAATGAAAAAAATTGGGTTAGAGATCTCTGGGGACCCTGGGGTCAATTGGCGTTTAAAAAATATATTATTCTTTTGTTCAATTTTATTACCCGTTGTACTTGGAGCAGTATTTGTCACTCTAAGAAGGAAGGGTCTATTAAACAACTCATCAATCGAAAGGGTTAGGTTTGTACTTAAGGGGACTATTGTTAAGAGAATTAACGTAGAGGATAAAAGTTTCACTATTAATATGTATCGATTAAGCGTCCCAACTCGAAATGGACTTGAGTTAGTATTGAGGGGGGCATTTGTTTATCCGGTATTATTTCTTGTTGATGTGTTGGGAAATATTGGTTGGTGGTTAAGCCGTATTCGACCCAAGGGGATAAATTCTAATTTATTATATGCGATGGTTTTGACCGCTATAATTCTAATTTTTTATATTAAGTTGATTTTATGATGTTAGACGTTATGTATACATTTTTGTTTTTTATAATAATGGCCATCGCGTTGCCATTTATTATGAATCGAATGAAAGAAGGCTGGGTCCTGCTCGTAACGGCTATTGCATCACCTCTTTGTCTCTACTTTTCAAATCAAAATATTGTAAATAATCCGATAGATAAAGAATATTTAATAGGAAATATAATAGAAATTCCTGTGGGGATAGGTCTTCGCATAGATGAAGTATTAATGATATCCCTGATCTACCCTCTTATGGTTTGGGTGTTGTCTAAACAAAATATTGTAGAAGTTAAAAAGAAAATACTGTGCTTGTCTGTTTTTCCAATATTGCTCTATGGTTTGTTTCTTGTAAATTCACTAATCTTGAGAATGATAGTTTTAGATCTTGTTTCCTTGATCGTTGTGTTGGGATATCTCGATGCAAAATATTCTGAAGTTCGACAATATTACCTTTTGAAAAATGGCGTTTGCTCAGCAATTACGATGTTAACAATTGTTTTTTTCCTCCAAGATTTTGATTTAAAAACAGTGTTTATTAGAAACGTATTGATTTTTATATATCTCATTGTACGTCTCGGATTCCTTGAAGAACTTTTTCACAAGTCTAAAAAAGATGATATTCCTGTTGAAAGTAGATTGAGCAGTAACTTGATTTCAGTGATAGGAGTATTCTCTGTTATGCAATATTTCTTAACCAGCGTTGGTTGGAATCATACATACATGGAAGACTTTTTTATTTTTATAAGTATAACTTTTCCAATATCGATATATCTGATTTTAAATAATGAAAGAGAATCTCAAATCAATAGGCTTTCTCAGCTTAAATTCGTACTTCTCTTTATCTGTATCTTAAACTGTCAGCTAATTGAAACGGCAAATTACTATATTTATTTTCAACTATTATTATTCTTTTTTGTAAGAGAAGTATTTGAATCATACTTATATAAGATTAAAGATAATGCAGTCTTAACTTCGGTATATTGGCTTTTGATTTTCATCTTAGTGGGCCCTTTTCCATTTTTGCCAATGCAAGAGCGTATCTTATCTGTATTAAAAATTGTGTTAGAAAAGCAACCTCCCCTCGGTATCCTGGGAATACTATCACTCTTGGCTATTTTGTCCTCTCTTCCGAGGGGATTATTCAAAAAGTCTGAATTTTCCGAGGAGAAGATAGTATGATTGAAGTATTAAATTTCCTTGGAATATACTTTTTAATTTTTTTCACTATAACATTGTTTGGAGTGTCAAAATATTCTCATTATGGAATCTCTAAACTACTCTTTGGAGGACTTCAATTAATTTTGCTGTTCAAAATTGTAAACTTTGGCGAGATTAAGCTTGGAGAAATATATAACCTGTCTGGGTTTTCGTATCGATTGGCCATCGCTTTGGTTGTTATTCAGGTCCTCGGGTTCTTTTTAATTGAAGACACTCGTAAAGGTCTTATAAAGTCTATTGTCTCTTGCTTTACTATTTTTTCTATTCTTTGTTGCCTTGGTTTTAACTCACTTATTCTGTTCTTTATATCATCGCAAATGACTTTTTATTCTATGATTGGATTTATGGCGTTAGAGGAAGGACGGAATATAAGTTTAAATTCTCTTCGATTGTTTATAAAAAACGAATTCTATGCAGGGTTCTTTTTGTTGTTCCTGGTCTTTCTAAGAATTTCTACAGGCAATATTACTCTCACCGAAATATCAGTTGTTGCACCTGAAATGTATTCCATTTCAGTTCTTATGTTTTTTATATATTTTCTATCAAAACTAGGAGTGTTTCCATTTCATAGTAACGACACAGATATAGTTCGGTCTGGAAAAGTAGATACGTTCACGCTTGGCTTACTCATCGTAAAATCAGGAATATATTTAGCTACTGTTAAAATTTTACTGACCCTCGTTGGTCATATGGATCCCGTACATAAAGAGTACCTCTACTTTGTTTTAAGAATTCTTGGCTTTGTAACAATTGTATATGCATCGTTAATATCTGCTTGGGGTAAAGATTTCTTTGACTCTGTTAGTTATCTTTATTCTGCTCTGATGGGATGTTTAGTTTTTACTTTTACTTTGGAAAATTCTGAATTGATCCAAGAAATTGCTGTTCTTTATATTTTAATTACAGGAATTAGTTTTTCACTTCTGATTCCCCATTCTTTAAAATATCTGGAGAAGTCATCAGAAAATGTTTTTATCCCTAAAAATCCACTGCCCCTTGTTCTCATCTTAATATGCTTGGGTTCAATGGTCGGAGTTCCCGGGTTTCCTGGATTTGAAATTAGGGTTCTTCTTCTAAAGTCTCTCGTTTCCAATGGACATATACTTGAGTTTATTACTGCAGGATCTGTTGTTATTGCAGGACTTTTTTTCCTAAAATTTTATCGTTACTCTTCAGAGCGTCGGCTTAATAATTACACTGTGTTGAAAGATACAATTGGGTTACAATTGTACAGTGCAACAGTGTTGGTTATTCTTGTCGTTTTAAGCGTCAAACCAACTATTTTATTAAATAGTTTAAAATGAAAAAGAAATACAGAGTTAAATTGTCATCCGGTCGAATCGTTGGACCGTTCAATGCAGGTCAAATTGGTGAACTGTATGAAAAAGGACACATTACTGGGTCTGAGGACTGCCAAATGTTTCCAGGTGGTGACTGGAATAAAGTTAAAGACTTTAAAGTCATAACAGATGCCATAAAGTTAATCATCTCTAAGAAGAAACAAGCTGAAGATCTTCAGGATAAGACAACTGTTGATACCCTTGCTCGAGTTAATCTTGCCAAAAAATTAAAGTCTATAAAATCTGAAGAAGAAGAGAATCCATCAGAAAAACTTGAAGAGTTTAAATTCTCAAAAGAGGGCAATGCTGACGTCAAAGTAAACTATGACGAATTAGAAAAAAACTATGAAAAGAAACAAGAAGAAGTAGAAACGGAGCCTGCCCCAGAACCAGAAGAGGAAGAGGAAGAAGATGAGGGCGTTGAGAAAACGGTTGTGCTTAGAAGGCCAGTAACAAGTGGAGAAGATGATCTCGATAAAACGGTGGTGACGAGATTGCCGGATCCTGAACCAGAACCCGAGCCTGAGCCAGAAGAAGTTGAAGAGCCGGAGGAAGAAGAGGAGCTTGAGGAGAACGTTGATTATAATGAGGCCACCGTAGTGGCTAACCTAAATGAACTATTGCCTTCAGTTAAAAATGAGTCATTAATTGCTGAAAAAGAATTTCAAAGAAAAATAATAGAAGAAAAAGAAAAAATCTCAATTCCCAAAAGAGAAAAGAAAAAGAAAAAAGAAAAAGGAGACGGCGAAGAAAAGAAAAAGCCTATGAAGCCTATTGTCGCCTTTGCTTTTCTCGTAATTATTTGGTTTCTCTATACTGATGAAGAAAAAGTTAAGCCTGTTCCCCAAAGAATAACAATATCATTTCCTGTTACATTCGAAGTTATGGATGAGGTAAAGTCTAGAGAAAGCCTAGCGATGGGGGTTGAAACTTATTCTAAAGGTGGATATTTAAATACTGTAAAAGCAGCTATATTATTTAAAAATAGTCTGAGTTATCAGTTTCGGGGAAATAAGGCCCTGGGTTGGTTAATCCTGACTTACGCTGAAATTTTTAGGAATGCTAAAGATAAAATAAAGGCCGCTAATACCCTCTTTAAATTGTTAAAGATCGGAAGAACAAGAATACTAAAAGATATAAATGTTGCCATGGGTGCAGCAAGGTTTTATTCAGAATACAAAAAATACCAAACATCTATAAATGTAATCGAAAACTTTATTCGAGTTGGAAAGCCGACCGTAAAGTTAATGGCCCTATATATGGATGTTTTGAGAGAATCTGGAGACTTGGTAAAATCTCGAAAAGTTTATGATAAGTTAAAAGATCTTCCGAAGAAAACGATTGAGGTTTATCTGTCTCTTGCGAGATTTTTAGAACTCGATGAAAGAAAAGATGAGAGTTATTCCTTAATCCAAGAAGGATTAAAGAAGTTTCCTAACAGTGTTCCTATGCTTCTAAAGTTTTCAGATTATCAATTAGAAAAGGGCGACTATCGAAAATATAAAATCCTTCTTCAGCGAGTTGAAGAACTTGGTAGTGAAGGAAGTCCAATCTATTATGCTAAATTTTTAGAAAATATGGGGATGATGAGTGCGATTAATAAAAATAATGTAAAAGCCGCTGAGCTTTTCAATCTTGCACTCAAAATTGAGGAGTCCGATGTTTTACGATCAAAACTTGCGGCACTGAGCCTGGGTGGAGATTCCTCTGTTGAAAACTTAATTCTCCAATCAAAAGTTATCGAGCTTATGAAAAAAGCGAGACTTTCTGCTCAAAGAAAGGAATGGGAGAAAGCATTCAAAACGGCTATTGAGGCAGCAGATTTAGGGCCAGCTTATATTCCAGCTCAGTTGCTTTTATCTGAGATTCAGGTGATGCGAGGCTATTTCGAATCAGCGATAAGTACATTAGAAAAACTAAGAACTGAAAACCCTCTCAATGTAGGTATAAACTTTAAATTAATCATGGCCTATATCGATAGTATGAAACTAGCTGATGCTAATAAATTAATTAACGTTGTATCTCAAACTAAATTTAGGGCTTCTTATCAATATGCTTCTGTTCTTGGTCGATACTATAATAAAAGAAATAACCCTGTTCTTACTGTAAAGTGGCTTAAGGAGTCTATTAAGCGATATCCCCTTAATGATAGGGATTATTTTATTTTGGCAAAAGTTTATTTAAAAAATAGAAAATATGATCGTGCCAAGCAGATGTTGTCTGAATCTATTTCTCTAGATCCACGAAATGTCGATTATAGGCTCACCTACGCAAGAATTTTATACGAACGTTCAGACATCGATGCAGCTCTTGGTTATTTAAGAGATGTTTTAAGTGAGAATAAAGATCATCCTCAAATCTTAGGTGAGATGGCCATTTATTATTATAAAAGTGGTCAGATGAAACAATTCGAAGAATACAAAAAGCGAGTTGAAAACTTAGTAAAGAAAGACCAATCTTTTTATGAGTTTCTTATCAAAGCTGCGAAGCTTGATGAAAGATATAAAGATGTTATTAAATACGCTCGAATGTTAATTAAGGTTAACCCTGGTGATCTTGAAACAAGAATGACTCTTGGTGAATATCTATTTAGGGAAAAACAATATCGATCTGCGATAGAAATATTTTTATCAATCACTGAACGTCTCAAATCGTTTCCGAAAACACATTACTATTTGGCTAAAACTTATATGGCCATGGGGGATGCAAAAAAAGCACTAGAGTTTGCAGAAGAAGAAGTAAAACTTAACCCTACATTGGAATTTGGTTACTTTGTGAGGGCCGAAGCAAACTTGAAATTAAAAAAATGGTTGGATGCTACCAAGAACTATGAAAAGGCCATTTCTATAAACGGAAAATATGTAGAGGCACTTTTGGGGCTAGCTGCAATTAAACTTCGGCAAAATTTTAATGAAGAATCGAGGGAATTGCTGCTGAGGGCCAAGAAAAAAGAAGAAGGAAACCCTGAAATTCATAAGCAATTGGGTTATGTCTATCGCGCCAGTGGGCAATCAGGACTGGCTATAGAGTCATTTGAAACGTATTTACAAATATATCCGAACGCTCCAGACCGAGGTCAGATCGAGGGGCTCATAAAACAATTAAAATAAAATTTTGCTTCGCCCAAATGTCATCTTAGTATTGTCAAAAAAGATATAAGGCCTTATTATCTGGGCTTCGCG
Source organism: Bacteriovoracaceae bacterium (assembly GCA_023954635.1). Taxonomy (GTDB): domain Bacteria; phylum Bdellovibrionota; class Bacteriovoracia; order Bacteriovoracales; family Bacteriovoracaceae; genus M0603. The sequence continues at coordinate 3,865 of JAGSHI010000020.1, read as the reverse complement.
GAGGATTGGCTGAGTGGTCGAAAGCGGTGGTTTTGAAAACCATTGACCTTCACGGGTCCGCAGGTTCAAATCCTGTGTCCTCCGCCATTTTCTTTTTTATCTTCGGAGAAGTGGGAGAGTGGCCGAATCCAACACCTTGCTAAGGTGTCGTACCTTCGGGTACCGCGAGTTCAAATCTCGCCTTCTCCGCCATTTTTTTAAATTAAGTGCAACCGTAGTTCAGCTGGATAGAATATTTGACTACGAATCAAAGGGTCGCAGGTTCGAATCCTGCCGGTTGCGCCATTATTGTAAAAAAACCTCGTCATTACTTTCGCTTTATCGTTCACGCGCACTCACGTATGCGAATACGCTCGCTTGCTTCTCTCTTTGCTCAAGAAAGCCCGAGGCTTTTGTAACAATAATGGTGTAGTCCTTGTGAATCCTGGATGAGCAGGATGCTCTGAATGTCGGGGTGAGCAGGAGCGGTCCCCGACACGGTTGCGCCATTATTGTAAAAAAACCTCGTCATTACTTTCGCTTCGTCGTTCATTCAAATTTTTTTGTTTGTGAAAAATTTAGTTTTGAAAGAAAATAGAGTTATGAAAATAATAAGCCTTGTTTTAGTTGCTCTGTATTTATTCCTCGCCTTTTTTGGAGAAAGTCTTTTTCCATTTTGGAGAGGCTTTGTTCCTTATTATTATGAAGTTGGTTTTGTTATCGTAGCCTTTATTCTTTATCGAGAAAGGCTTAGCTTTAAAGTCGATTTTGGAAAGTACTCCAAAGGTTTTGGCTGCAGTTTATTATTTGGCCTAGCTACTGTAATCCTTGCAAAAGTTTTGAATACTGAACTTCCTTTTGCGATGTCGAATAGTTTTGTTCTTTTCTTTCTTGTTATTGTTGGTCCCCTACTTGAAGAACTTATTTTTAGATTTGCACTCTGGCACGGGATTGACTCTGTCATTGGTTGTAGGCGTGGAACGTTAATGCTTACTTCAATTCTTTTCAGTCTCGCTCACTTTAAATCAATCTTTATGATTAAAACTCCCTTCATGACGTTCATTGCGTTTCAAGCAGTGTACTCATTAATGGTTTCTTATTGGTGGGGAAATAAATATATAGAAAGTGGATCAATAAGTGTTCCAACGATTTACCATATCCTTTTTAATTTAGGATTTGGAGTTGGTGCTTATTTCTTATTCTGACCTTTCCAAATGCTGTCGACAAATTGTCCGCGACCGCTATTGAACTTATAGAACTTGTATCTAATGGGATTCTTTTTGTAATAGTCTTGATGGTAATCTTCAGCGGGATAAAAACCGACATACTTTCGAATTTGAATATTAATCTTAGATGAAAACAATTTTTTCTTATCTAAATCTACAATAACCTTCTCTATCGTCTTCTTCTGTTCATCGTTATGATAAAAAATGGCAGGGGCATAATGACTGCCCCTATCGACAAACTGTCCCCCACTGTCTGTAGGATCGATATTCATAAAAAACTTTCTTATCAATGTTTCAAAATTTATTACCTTTTCATCAAATGAAATTTGAACAGCTTCAAGGTGACTAGTTGAACCTGAGCTTACTTCTTTATAGGTTGGATTTTTCTTAGACCCGCCGGCATAGCCGCTAACTGCTTCTTTTACGCCTTTTGCCTTTTCGAGTGCCTCTTCAATGCACCAAAAGCAACCACCGGCGACGGTAGCTGTCGATGCCGAATGAGCATCCCGACCTAGTATGACTAAAAAAAAGAGAAACAAGAAATTGCGTTGAATGGTCATCATAACTTAAAATAGTAACATGAAGTTAACGATTACAGATTTGAAACTAAGACAGGAACTCGATAGAGTTTTTGTCTTGCATTGGACTCACTTTGGGATGTTAACCCTTTCGGTCCTGACGGATTTGGTCAAGCTTGAGTCCTTTGTATTCGATACTGTGTTACTAGTCCTCCTGATTACTTTCTATCGACTTTATTATCAGACAGTAAAAAAACTTTTTTATACCTTTTGGACTTTATCAATAGTCCTCATTGTTTACTTGGTTTCAAGTTTGCTTTTTATAGACTTAACTGATGTTCAGTTTTACTTACACCTTCTCTCGTTAATATTTGTTGTGATGGAAATGTATATCCTCCACAATCCCATTTACTACCCTATAGTTTCGTGGTGGGAATACGACTTTCGTTACAGGCATGACCTAAAAATAATGGCGGAATGTGAAGGATTGGAACCACTTAGAGGTCGAATGAATGATATTCGACGGGATTCCGCAGGGATACGTTTTTTCGAAGATTTAGAGATAGGGACTAAACTGAGTATTATTCATAATGATAAGACCTATGTCGGGAAGACGATGAGTAAGAGGCGTTACTCAATTGGTAGGCCTTGGACTTATGGCTTTAAGTTTCATCTTGAAAATGAAGAAGAAAAGAAGGCCTATACTGAACTCATGAATGAATATAAAAATGAAAAAGATACAAAAGTTAAAAGCAAATTCAAAAAGACAGAATCATGAAATTTGAAGATCACCTCTGGAGTATGGGGCTGGCATTAGAAATGGCAGAGCAGGCTTATCGCGAAAATGAAGTTCCGGTGGGTGCTGTTATTGTGGATGCTTTTGGAAAAGTCATTTCTAAAGGTCGAAATAATAAAGAGTCTGAAAATGATCCTTGTGGGCATGCTGAAATTATTGCTATCCGGGAAGCTGCCAAAAAAACTGGTGAGTGGCGACTTCTAGACTCTACTCTTTATGTCACTCTTGAGCCTTGTCCGATGTGTTTGTCAGCTGCTTTGCAGGCCAGGGTGAAAACTGTTGTTTTTGGGGCCTATGACAAAAAGGGTGGGGCCCTTAGCTTGGGTTATCTTTTTAATAATGACGCACGGCTAAATCACAAATTAAAGGTCATTGGTGGTGTTCGCCATTTTGATTGTGGTCAGCTTATAAGTAATTTCTTTCGTGATAAACGCTCTGGCTATAAACACAAGAATAAGTTCGTTAAAGAATCCTAGCTTGTCTACAACCTCCTGAAATGTTACTTAATTAGTTCCAAAAAATGCGGAGAATTGGCCGAGCGGTCGAAGGCGCACGCTTGGAAAGCGTGTATACCTCCGGGTATCGGGAGTTCGAATCTCCTGTTCTCCGCCATTTTTGTTCTCTCTCGATCGAAGCCATTTTGCTTCCTAGTAAAATTTTCAAGTCCTTTGAAAGTCCTCTTTGGAGTAGATAGAAAGATCTTGATGAGAGTTATTCTAATTTTACTATTTTTGCTGCCACTAAGCGCGATGGCAGACCGTGGATTTTATTTCAAATCTAAAAGGCCACACCAGTTTATCGTTTTAAACGATGGACCAGCCGCCTTTGCCAAAAGAATTGAAATGATCGAGAAGGCCGAAAAATCCATCGACTTCGAATACTTCATGTACAACCGAGACGAAACCGCTCGAATTCTAACTCACGCACTTATTAAAAAAGCAAACGAGGGCGTTCGCGTTCGAATGCTCATCGATAAAAGTCCATTTCTCTTTTTTAATCACTACGACGCATCCGAACTTTTACAACACGGAATCATTCTTAAGTACTACAACAAAAAAAGCATCTTAAGAGTAAAGTCTTACCAGTACAGAAATCATAAAAAAGTATTAATAGTGGACGAAAAAGAAGCACTCCTTGGTGGCCGAAACCTTGGAGACGAATACTTTTTTAATTATAAAAACTATAATTACAATGATCGAGACGCCTGGATAAAAGGCCCGATTGTGAACAACATTGTGGAAACCTTCGATTATTATTGGAACCACAAAGTAAGTTCAATTATTAAAAAGAAAAGAAAGCCAATGCGCTCCCTTAGAAGACTGGGACGCTCACTTAGAAGAAAGTAT
>JAGSHI010000089.1 GCA_023954635.1 Bacteriovoracaceae bacterium | reverse complement strand
TAAAGAAGCTCAACTTGCCTTAATGTCTCATAGGCAACAGCAGTAGCCGCATTGGAAAGGTTCAGACTTCTGATATTGTCATCATACATAGGAAGGGAAAAACATCTGTCTTTGTATTTAGTCATAAGTTCAGGGGGAAGACCTTTAGTTTCAGAACCAAAAATTAAATAGCCATGCCTCTTGAACTTAGCTTCAAAAATAGTTGTCTTTGAAGTTTTGGTCATAAGATACATATGATCAGTTAAAGGTTTTTCAACCGACATAAATTCTTCAAAGCTTTCATACTCTTTAATTTTGACATGCTTCCAATAGTCGAGACCCGCACGACGAACCGCTTTTTCCGAAAGATCGAATCCATAAGGTTTGATAAGAATGAGTTCAGCATCGAGAGCTAAACAAGTGCGCCCAATACTCCCGGTATTTCCGGGAATTTCAGGCGCAACAAGAACAATTTTAAATCGTCCGCTCACAAACCTTAAGAGTTTGTCGCGAAGTGAGTCAGTGTTCTGATCATCTGACCAGAAGCACCTTTCTTAGGACAGTATGGAAGGTGTCCAGAACTATCTCCAACACCAGCGATATCAAGGTGTGCCCAAGAAATATCATTCTTAATAAAGTTTTCTAAGAATGCAGCAGCTTTTGGAGTTCCAGCAAATCGAGTCCCACCAATATTTTTTAGATCAGCAATTGGAGACTTCATATCATTTCTCCATTCGTCGATTATAGGAAGTTCCCAAACATATTCGTTAACAGTGTCTGCAGACTTCTTGATTTTTGCACCAAGCTTACTGTCATTTGTCATAAGACCACAAACTTCAGTTCCAAGAGCAACAAGACAAGCACCAGTTAGAGTTGCCGAATCAATAATACAATCTGGTTTTAGGTCACAGGCATAATCAAGACAATCAGCAAGAACAAGTCTTCCTTCAGCATCAGTGTTAAGAATTTCAACACTCATTCCGTTTCTACCAGTCACAATTGAATCAGGCATAGTGGCATCAGCAGAAACCGCATTGTCAGTCATACCTAGAATACAAGTGATTTTAACATTTGGCTGTTGAAGAGCAGCAGCTCTAAAAGCACCATAAACAGTAGCTGATCCGGCCATATCAAATTTCATATTAACCATAGATCCAGAAGGCTTAAGCGAAAGTCCACCAGTATCAAAAGTAAGTCCTTTACCAACAAAACAAATATGCTTCGTGTTTTTAGTTACTTTAGCTGGAGTATAAGTAAGGTGAACAAGTCTTGCTTCATGAGCTGAGGCAGCATTCACAGAAAGAAAAAGATTCATCTTTTCTTTTTTCATTTCTGCTCGTCCAAGGTGCTTGTATTTTACTCTCTTAATACTCTTAACATCTTTTTCAATAAGTTTTGCATAAGCAACAGAGTCAAGGTGATTTGGAGGATCGTTTACAAGATCTCTCGCGAAAGCAACAGATTCACCAATGATATGAGCTTGAGCTAAAGCTTTATCACAAGCTTTGGCCTTACTCTTTTTCTCTTTTGTTTCGAAATACCAACTTTTGATTTTGTTAGTTGCTTTTTTAGACATGTACTTGTCATAAGCATAACCAGTCATAAGAAGTGATTCTGTAAATACTTCAAGCATTTCAGGAAGTTTATTTCCTTTAACAATTGAATCAATAACAAATGAAACTTCATCGTGATGATCTTTTACATGTTTAAAAAGGTTGGCTGCCGATCTTCTAATAGCTTCGTTATCTAATTTAGATTTTTCGCCCATTCCCCATAAAAGAACCGTTGTATCACCAACGTGAAGAATAAAATGTTCCCCAGTGTTACCTTTATAGTGCTTTGAAGCTGCTATTGAGTTGAAATTTTCTTTAACTACTTTTGGCCAATGAGAATTGACGACTTCATTTGTAGATTTTTTTCCCTTCGTTACTTTTTTTGTAAAAGCAGGAAGAACAACTAGATCATTAGTTGCATGTTCAGTTGCGTTATAATGAACACTGATATCCATGATTACTCCTTAATATAGGTTTATTGATTAAGACAAATTAGCGGGTTAAACTAGCATGATCCTGTACTTATTGTCTAAATGGTGGCCTAGACTATGTTTGGTATTGCTCAGCGCTATCTTGCGGCGACATTCATTCCTCCCTTTATGTTAAGTACACTGTTCTTTGTGGCCTTTTTGCTTACGTTTCAGCTTTTTCGGGTTGTTCGAATTGTTATCAATAAGGGCGTTGAATTTAGTACCGTATTAGAACTGACTGGGCATATTGCGATTTCTTTTTTACCCATGGCCATTCCTCTTTCTGCACTTTTCGCAACTATTTATACATTAAATAAAATGTCTGAAGACTCTGAAATTGTTGCCATGCGTTCATTTGGACTGACAAAGGGGAAGCTTTTTTTACCATTACTTATTTTGGGCCTCATTGCTTCAATTGGAATTTTCTCTTTGAATATGGACCTAATCCCAAGAAGTAAAACTCAGTTTAAAAATACTATCGTAAGGCTCACATCAAGAGGAATGCTTACAGATATAAAAGCAGAAAACTTTTTTACTGAAATTCCAAACGTTACTTTGTTTGCTGAAAAAGTAGATGAGGGCGGAAACTTAATGGAAAATGTTTTTATTCATATCCATAAAAATCATGAAGAGCAGGTTATTGTGGCCAAGGCCGGTGCACTCATTAAGCAATACAATGGATCTTGGGATATTCCTTCTATTAGAATGCATTTAACAGATGGAACAATTACAAAAACAAAAAAGAGTTCTGGCGATTCAGAAAATATAATTTTTGACGAGTATGACTTTCCTATTTTGAGTAATGACTATACTCCAGGTTTTGTGACAAAAGATTCAATGAGAACAAGTCGTGAGCTTAGAAAACGAGTGCGAATCGAAAAAAATAAAATGAATGATTTACTAAAGAGAGGGAATTTAACTCAAGAAGAAAAGAATTGGGTTCACAATATGAAAAGAGGGCTTCCAAAGTCTGAACTTGAATATTGGTCTAGAATGAATACTCCTCTTCAGACATTAGTTTTTATTCTTTTAGGTTTCGCTCTTGGAATTAAGCAGGGACGAGGTAAGTCAAGAAACTCAGGTCTAATTAGCCTAGTCATTCTAATTGGATACTACGCCATCTTTTTTACAGGGGTGAGTCTTGTTAAGAAGGGACAACTTCCAGCATCTTTAGTTGTCTTTCTACCGACAGCAATTGCAGGGTTCGTGGCAGCTTATTATTATAAAAAGTTAGATTGGCAAAGCTAGAGAACTACTCTTCTTTTTTGTTTTCCAAAAATTCTAAGCTCGTCATAACAGAGCCTTTTTTCTTGTCATAAATAAAAAGAGGGAGATGATACTTGTCTTTCTTATTTTGAGGAAAAACTAAAGACTTAACACCACTTCGAGAATTGATCACTAGTGGTTTATTATTTAAAAAGATTTTCGTTACTTTAACATTTCCAAGAAAGGCAATAATTTCATAACCACGAATAATAAGATGGCGACCCTTCTTGAGGATAAATTTCTTAATAGGCTCGTTATCAGACTTGTATGTGAGCCATGTATCTCCAGATATTGCTTTAATAAAAACATTTTGTTTGTCTTTAACAACTGATGATTGGTAAAGCTTAGGAACGTATTTGTTTAGCTCTTCTTTAGCACCTTCACCCATAAAACCATAAAGTGGGCGAGTAAATTTCTTAAACTCAATTTCTTTTTCTTCTTCTGTTTTCTCTTCTTTCTTTTTTTCCGCTACCTTTGTCGGCTCTGGAGTCGCTGTAGCTGTCGGAACAGGAGTTGGGGTTGGAGTTGCGACCTCGGTTGCTGTGGGCTCAGGAGTACTTGTCGCAGTAACTTCTGGGGTCGCAACAGGAGTTGACTCAGTCGTTTGTTCTAAGTCAGCAGCAATCAGGTTTTCTTTTCTAAGAGGAGTATCTGCGGTAAGGGTTTTTGGAGTAACTGTATTTGTTTTTTCAATATCTAGAGTTGGTGTTGGAGTTACTTCAACCTCTGCAATATCTTTTTTTCCTGAAGTATTAATAACGACGAGAAATCCAATGATAACTAAGGCACCTAAGGCCACAAGTCCCATTTTAAAAACAGGTTCAGATTCAGAAGAAGTATCTTCTTCATTTGAGGAAGTCTTTTCTGGAGCTGGAGTGTTTTTAGCGGGTTGGTTTTCTGTATGAATCGTTCTATGGAGAATTTCAAGGGCGTATTCTTCTGGTAGTCCTAATGTTTTAGAGACTGATTTTACAAAACCTTTGATGTAGGCTTCATTTGGAAGTAACTCGAAGTTTTCGTCTTCAAGATTTTGTAACATCGTTGCACTAATCTTCGTGTGCTGACTAATTATTTTAAGAGATAGTCCGCGACTTTCTCTTTCATGACGTAAATAGGCACCAATCGTAACGAAACCATTATCGTAGGTATTATTTGAGTTTTCATTGGGGTTCATTTCGTCGCTGATGTCTTATTCCTTTTACTAAAAAGATGGGCTTTCTACAGCTTCTTTTTCTTGCTTACTCTGAAGTGGTTTTTTTACATTATTATAACGAAAATTTTGTTCTTTAATTTTCTTTGCAAGAATTTCTTTACTCTTTAAATTTCTAAGCTCCACTGCCGCTTTTCTTGCATAAACAGAGTTAGGATACTTTTTCATTAACTCTCTAAACAATTGCTCAGCTTTAAAGTATCGATTCTGGTTTACTAAAGTTTTCCCCTTCCAAAAGTAGGGAGCAGGTTCTTTGTAGCAAGTACCAAGTCCTGCGTTATGGAAATTCTCATAAGCACGATTATAGTTTTTAACACCAAACTCGAGTTTTCCCAAAAGAAAATATGAAGGACAGTAGTCTTTGTTTTCAGTAATACTAAATCCTAAGTGCTTTCTCGCTTTTGCTTCGCTTCCTTCCCTAAGAGAAATTAGCGCCATGTTATAGTGAGTTCTGTACTGGTGTGGATAATGAAGCTTTTCTAAAACTTTTTTATATTGATCTTTTGCTAATGCAAACCTTCCCTGCTTGAAATAAATAGAGGCCAAATTATTAAGAGCATCAAAGTTTTCAGGGTCAAGTTCTACAGCTTTTCTCAAATGATTAATGGCCTTTCCTAGTTTTCCTTTAAAGTAATAGGCCATTCCAAGATTATTTTGAATTTTTGGATCTTCTGGATTCATCTTCACGGCTTGAAGAAGATGGTTTAGTGCCATGGTGTAATTTTTGCTTACAAGTTTTTCTGTTCCATGCGAGTAGTGTAGTGCTGCTTTTTTTTCAGACTCTGTTAGGTCTTTTTTCTTTTTCGATGTGCTAGAGCAAGAAACTGATAAAAGTAAAACTAAAATAAGAGTGTATATTTTATTCATATTTAAACCCAAGCTATTTCGTCTGTTAATGTGGAAGTACCTAAAAATATTTTACTTATCCTTTATACGAAGTGCAACATTTTCGGAGTTTTATCTTTTAAGAATCATTAGGCCTTCATAGTGAAATGAAGCAGGAAAAAAATCTAAAAGTGTTACTTTTTCAACTTTCCAGTTTTGGTTTGAGATAGATAATAAATCTCGGGACATCGTTGAAGGTTTACAGCTTAGATAAACTATAATTTCAGGGTTAAATTTCTCAATGAATTGGTTAAGATTTTTTAATCCAGATCTTGGCGGATCAACTATCATGGCCTTTATGTTTCTCTCTGGGACTAGCTCTGCTAAGGCCTCAAGGGAATTCTCATCATAAAGATTGAGAGAGTGAAATGATTGATGTTCAGCTGATTTATCCTCTGGGTATTGGTCAATAACCCATACTGATTGATCTTTGAAAATTTGGCTCAAGTTTCCTGCTCCACCAAACAGATCAATGATGACATCAGACTTTTCGAGGTGCTGATTGAGATAATTTTCTATCTCAAACTTGGCCTTTTTGTTCATGTCCTCAAATACTTGGGAAAATCCACCGTCACTATATTCTTTATTGACTGATCTCTTTACACCGCTTGGCCCGCTGTATAACTCGATATGTCCTTTTGGTGGCTGACTTTTAACTATTTCTTTCCAATTTAATAGAGTTTCATCAAAAATTTCTTGGAGATCTTTTGAAAAAATTTGGCAACTTGAAACATCGCAAATTTTTTGTCCTCGAACTTCCTTAAAGCCTATAGCATTAGCCTTCAGGTTGTAGTGAAGTTGAATTCTGTTGCGATAATGTAACCTTTTTGGAGCACTAATCACTTCAATTGAGGGTATAGACTCAAACCTCGAGAAGTCTCTTGCAAGTGAAGATTTTTTGAAACTGATTTCAGTCTCATAGTCAGTATGAAGGTAATGACATCCTCCACATTTATCAAAGTGAGGACAAACAGACTCAATTCTCGATTCAGATAATTTTTCTATTTTTAATGCACGGCCAAATCTAACGCCTTTCGACTCTTTTACAATTTCTGTAATACCTTCTTCGCCAGGCAAAGTTTTTGGAATGAATGTTACTTTCTCTCCAGTTTTGGATACGCCTTGTCCAAGTGGGTCCATGTGTTCGATTTTAAAGTTGACTTTTTTGGTCATGTGTCTGGCCTTTGGAGGCAAAAAGGTGCATGTCATCATTTAAGATAAATAAAGGATTATCATATATTTATGACCTCATTCATGCAAAAAATACCATTTTTGTTGGAGCTCTTCTTTAACGGGAGTTTTATACTTCTGTATTCCCTAAAAAATACAAAGAAACTCCCAAGCGGTTGGGATGAAAATCTTATCGATACAATACTGACCTACGGAGTCTGGGGTGTTCCATTGGTTCTGCTCTTGGTCGTTGTTGTTAATTTTATTAATTCAACTAGTCTCGATGAATATCTTCGCCGGTATATTTTCTCATTAGTCGTGTTTATCCCCTTAATTCTCACTTGGGGTGATATGCAATTTGCATTCTGGTTCTCTTCGGCGCATCTGCTTTCTTCAGTTCTCGCTCTTTACGATGATGATTCTCAAGAAGATTTCATGAAAAAAATTAACCCAGTTAACGGTAAATTTTTTCAGAGGTTAAAATTAAAACCCGCTCAACTTGTTATTCTTTCATTTTCATCTGTTATTTTTCTCGGAACATTTCTCTTGATGCTTCCTGTCGCAAGTAAAGAGGGTCAAACTTTAGCCTTTATCGATGCTTTTTTTATGTCTACATCTGCGACCTGTGTAACGGGACTTTCAACAGTTTCTCTAAGCGAAAACTTTTCAATGTTTGGTCAGGTTGTCATCTTAATACTGATTCAGATTGGTGGACTTTCAATTATGACTCTTTATTCATCAATGACGATTCTTCTCGGACGAAGTATTGGGATGAAGGATCGTATAATTATGCAAGACCTCTTGGACGTATCAAGCCTTGAAGAGCTCTTTCAAATGATCATAGACATTATCAAATACACATTCTTTATTGAACTTTGGGGTGGAATTGTACTTACGATTGCATTTACTTTTGAAGGTTTTGAATTTTCGAAGGCCCTCTATTATGGATTCTTTCATTCGATCTCAGCTTTTTGTAATGCTGGTTTTTCCTTGTTCGACACATCTCTTGAATCATACTCAACAAACCCACTTATAAACTTTACAGTAATAACTTTGATTACTGCTGGTGGACTTGGGTTTATTGTCCTTAAAGAATTAACAACAGTAATAACAAATAGAAAAAAACTTTCTAGAATTGGAATGCACTCAAAAGTTGTTCTCATAACTTCTTTCTCTTTAACAATCGTTGGAGCGCTTCTCTTTTTCTTTGGAGAGTTTTTAAATGCTCTTGATAGTTATTCAATTTGGGACAAAATGCAGATCTCGCTATTCCAGTCTGTTACCCTGAGGACCGCAGGGTTTAATACAATACCGTTGAATAATCTAAATCAATATTCAATCTACGCCATGACATTATTCATGTTTATTGGTGGCTCTCCCGGATCAACCGCAGGTGGTGTGAAAACAACAACACTTGCCATCCTTGTTCAATCAATTATCTCTACTCTTAAAGGGGATAAGCAGGTTCGAATTTTGGATAGGACTATTCCCGGGCCTATTGTGGTAAGGGCCATTGCCCTGACCTTCTTTTCAATTCTTATGACTAGTGGATTTATCTTGGTGATGATGAGAATGGAAACAGAGCAATCGTTTTTAACTATCTTTTTTGAAGTGATATCGGCCTCCGGTACTGTAGGTTTATCATTAGGTATTACGAGTTTTTTAACGACTTGGGGGAAATTTATCATGAGCATTGTGATGTTGATTGGAAGAATTGGTCCTCTGACTTTGATACTTGCTATTGGTCAGCGTGCTGACGGAAGAGGAAAATTTGACTACCCTGACGGGCGAATAATGATTGGGTGATATGATAGTAATATCATAGAGTTATTTATTAATATCCCCATTGGATGAACTTATGATTGTAGCCGTAATTGGACTTGGGACATTTGGAGCAAAGACAGCTGTGCGACTTTTTGAAAAAGGTGCAGAGGTTATTGCGATAGATAAAGAGAGTGAGCTGGTCGATAAAATTAAAGACCGAGTAACTCACGCAGTTCAGTTAGATGTTACAGATGAAAGATCACTGAGATCGCAAAATATTTCTGATGTCGATACCGCTGTTGTGGCGATTGGAGATTCAATCGAAATGTCGATCATGGCAGTTGCCATGCTTAGAAAACTTGGTGTTGGGCGAGTGATTGCGAGAGCAACTTCAGCCCTCCATGAGCACGTCTTGCATGAAATTGGTGCTTCTGAAATTATTAAAGTTGAAGAGGAAATGGGTGAGATTATTGCTTCTAAAATTGTCGCGCCTCACGTTTTACAAAGATATAACTTTGCAGCAGGTTATTCCATTGTCGAATTGAAACTTGGAAAGAAATTTGAGGGTAGAACTCTCGTTGAATCTAAAATTAGACAAAATTATTCATTAAATATTGTGGCCCTTCAAAAGAAAGTGCCTTTTATTTCTGAAGATGGTAAATCGGCATATCGAGTAGAAATTAATGATTGCCCAATGCCAATGGATGTTATTGAAGCAGACGATATTGTTGTTCTCGTTGGGAGCGAGAAGAACTTTAATAAACTGTTTTCCGATTTAGCGGAAGGATAAAGTAATTGAATTTATCTCTTAGAAGTAGAGTTACTACTAGTTTTATTATTGCGAACCTTGTCGTTCTGGTGCTTTCCTTTACCGTTTTTCATCATTTGAATTCCCTTAATAAAGAAATTGAAAAAATTACTTTGAAGTCGAATAAAGTTTCTCTTTTAACAGACTCAATTCGAATCACAGCAGTTTCTCTTCTTAGAAATCAAAGAAAAATTCTAACGAAGTCTTCAAGTCGGCAAAGTATCAAAAAAGAGTTGGTCGATAAGATTTTAAATCTATGTGATAGTTTCACAAGTGAGCTACAAACTCTTGATTCTCTCTATAGGGATCCAGACGTTAAAAAAGTCATTGCCCAAATGCTCTCTTATGTAGACTCTTTGAGGGTTATTCTCTCTAAAGCATCTCTTTTTCATCGAGATACTTTAGGTATGCAATCCATTGAAGAGCTTGCCGACAAAATTCTTGATTCATTTACTGAATTTCAAGATCTGCAATACTTTCAAAGTGAAGAAAGAGACCGAAAAATTAAACAGATTATTAAAGAAACGAAAAGAAATATGATGATTACTCTAATCATCGGATTTCTAGGGACAATTATATTAGGCTTGGTGGTGCCGGGTAAAATTGCTCTACCTTTTAAGAAAATTAAAGATGCGATTAGAGAGCTTCAAGATTGTAATTTTGATGTGTCGATTTATTACTCTCAAGACGATGAGATTGGTGAAATCGCTAGAGAAATGAATAAAATGATCCAGAGCTTTAAAGTTTTTGAAGAACTGCGTGCTGATAAGATCCATGTCGAAGTGAGAAAGTTTGATGCTCTTGCGAACTTGGTTAAGAAACCTATCCTTGTAGCGAATGCTGAAGGAAAATTAATTTATATAAACAACAGAATGTATGACATTCTCCAAGTTCAGTCTGAAGATGTTATTAACAAAGAAATGACTGAAACAGTGATCCCTAAAAATATTATTGAGAGTTATGAGCTGGCCATTAAGCGTCGTTCCAAGATTGATAATCTAGAAGTGATTATCCCTAAAAGGAAGAGTGAGGCCCTTGATGCTGGTGACGAGGAGCATGAAAATGGAGAGTCTAGCTCATCTAAGTCCGAACTTGAGCAAACTCTTTCAAGGGAGATTGGCTCTGAAAACCCTGAAGTAGCAGAGCCTGAGCTGGTTGAAGGTGCGGCTGAAGAACCTGCTTTTAGTGGATACGCAACAGTTATACCTATTCGAGGAAAAGAAAGTTCACTAGACTATTACCTTATGGTACTGTCTAGCGAAGTTTTTACCTAAAAATGACTCATTGAGTAGGGATTCGATTAAATCCATGGACCAAAAATATATTCGAAATTTTTCGATCATTGCACATATCGATCACGGGAAGTCGACTCTTGCCGATCGTCTCATCGAGATGACTGGAGCGATCACTGATCGTGAAAAGAAAGATCGTCTTTTAGATAATATGGATATTGAAAAAGAACGGGGTATTACCATTAAGGCCCAAACAGTTCGTATTCCATATAAGGCCAATGATGGTCATACTTACTTCTTTAATCTTATCGATACTCCAGGACATGTTGACTTCAGTTACGAAGTATCAAGGTCTCTTGCTTCTTGTGATGGAGCACTTTTAGTTGTTGATGCTTCTCAAGGTGTAGAGGCACAAACGCTGGCCAATGTTTATATGGCCATTGAAAATGATCTCGAAATTGTTCCGGTACTTAATAAGATTGATCTTCCTCACGCTGAACCAGAAAAAGTAAAACAGGAAATTGAAGATATTGTTGGAATTGATGCCATCGAAGCTGACGAAGTTTCAGCAAAATCAGGACTTGGCATTGAGAACTTACTCGAAACTATTGTAAAAAGAATTCCTCCTCCGTCAGGAAGCCCTGATAACCCATTGCAGGCTTTGATTTTTGACTCTTGGTTTGATCCTTATCAAGGTGTTGTTGTTCTCGTTAGGGTTATGGAAGGAACTCTTAAGAAAAAAGATAAATTTTATCTAAAAAATACAGAAGAAACATATGAAGTTTTAAAACTGGGAGTAAACACTCCTTTCTTTACTGAAGTAAAAGAAATTGCTGCAGGTGAAGTTGGAATGATTATTTCAGGAATTAAAACTGTTCGTGACGTTAGTGTCGGTGACACCATTGTTAGTGACAAAAAAAGAGATACCCCAACACTTGCTGGCTACGAAGAAGTTAAGCCCATGGTTTTCTGTGGTATTTTTCCTGTCGACTCCACTGACTATGAAGCCATGAAAGAAGCCTTTGAAAAATTAGCCTTAAATGATTCTTCATTTACCTACGAGCCTGAAACTTCAGCTGCTCTAGGTTTTGGTTTTAGATGTGGATTCCTTGGACTGCTTCATATGAATATTGTTCAAGAGAGATTAGAGAGAGAGTTTGATATGAATATTATATCAACGGCTCCTTCTGTTAAGTATGTTGTTACGATGCTCGACGGTGAAGAAAAGTCCGTTGAGAACCCCGCAGATATGCCTGAACCAGGTAACTTTGAAATTATTACTGAGCCTATCGTTAGTATTTCCATTCATGTTCCCAATGAGTTTGTTGGTAGAATTATTCCTCTCTGTGAAGAAAAAAGAGGAATTCAAACTGGAATGAATTATATCACTGAAGACAGAGTTCAAATACTTTATGACCTGCCTCTCAGTGAAATGGTTTTTGATTTTTACGATAAGTTAAAAAGTTATACGAAAGGTTACGCTTCTATGGACTACGAGTTCAAAGGGTATGAAGAAGCAGATCTTGTAAAGGTTGATATTCTTCTTAATGGAGAAGGAGTAGACGCTCTTTCTTTGATCTGTCACAGAAGTACTTCTTTTACTAAAGGAAGGGATCTAACCGAACGTCTTCGAAAAGTTATTGGTCGCCAGCAATTTGATATTGCTATTCAGGCTGCAATTGGCGCAAAGATTTTAGCTCGTGAAACTGTTAAGGCCCTTCGTAAAAATGTTTTAGCTAAATGTTATGGTGGAGATATTTCGAGGAAAAGAAAACTTCTTGAAAAGCAAAAGGCCGGAAAGAAAAGAATGAAGATGGTTGGGAATGTTGAAATTCCTCAAGAAGCATTTTTGGCTGTACTTAAGGTAGATGATTAATGAGTGAAACTTTTGAGGTCATTAAAGGACATATTGAAAAAGCTCTTTTAGAGTTCAGTAAAGATGACCATCTTGAAACATTGCTTGAGGCCAAAAGAGAATACTTCTCTCTCACTGGTCAAGCGAATGAGGAAGATGAAGACTTTGAATCTCGAATGAATAGCTTCAATGATTGGTATGTATTGCAATTTGTTTCAAACAAAGGAACAAGAACAATAATTAAAGAATATGTTAAGCGCTACACTCTTCCAGATAATCTGAAAGATTGTTTAATGAGCGTGAATCATTCTTTGTTTGAATATACAGGTAAAAACCTTCGTCGACAGGATGTCCTAAAAGATATTCTACATGACAAAAAAGTTGCTTTGCCAAAAGACTTTCCTAAACCTGCCTTGATCAAAAATGATTTATTTGTGGGGAGAATTATCACAATGGGGGAGGAAAACTATCTTTTAGATGGAC
>JAGSHI010000083.1 GCA_023954635.1 Bacteriovoracaceae bacterium | reverse complement strand
GGATTTCTTTAACAACCTGATTGTGAAGAGCAGCTCTTTTATCGAACATAGTAAGAACAACGCCTTCCATTTCAAGCGTTGGATTGAGGCTACTCTTAATCATACGTACGGTATTTAAAAGTTGTGCCAAACCTTCCATTGCTAAAAATTCTGTTTGCATTGGAACGATAAAAACATCTGCAGCTGTAAGAGCGTTTACAGTTAAAAGCCCTAAGTTCGGTGGGCAATCAATAATGATGTAATCGTATTCATCCTGAACTTCAGCAAATGCATTTTTAAGTTTCTGCTCTCTCGCAAAAACACTAACGAGTTCTATCTGGGCCCCAGACAAATTATTATCGGCCGGGCAAATATCCAAATAAGGAAGTTCAGTTTTGTAGATGGCGTTTCTTATTGGCTCATCAGCGACAACAGTGTGATATACGTTGCAGTGCGCAAACGTTTCTTTCTCTAAACCGAGGCTTAGAGAACCATTTCCCTGAGGGTCTAGGTCAACTATTAACGTTTTCTTCTCTGCAACCGCCAGGCAAGCTGAAAGATTCACAGAAGTTGTTGTTTTACCAACTCCACCCTTCTGATTCATCATCGCAATAATTTTAGCCATTTATAGCTCCTTAAAGGTTTTTTCTTATACAAAATAATTAAATAAACCTGCTCACTCTGACAAGTTGTTTATTTAGATTTGTTCCACGTGGAACATCTATATTTTGGAAATAGGCCAATGTTCTACCCTCAGTCCCCTCTAGCTCAAAGTCCTCAAAACCAATAGATTCCCAGTTTTCAGGCAGGTCTTCCATATTTTCAAGTTCAAAGAGATTGGGTCCTTTGTAGAACATAGTAGTGATAGAAATATTTTTTTTGATATTAATCATTTTCAATAAATTTTCTATAGTACTGACTGCCTTGAAGGTTACGAGGCACTTTTTATCAAAGATCACATCTTCCAATCTTTGATGATGGGTCTTAACATTTTTTAGGCCTAGCTTTTCAGCAATTAAATTTACTGCATCAGACTTTTTCTTCCTGGCCTCAAACCCAATGAATTTTTTCTCTGGGAATATCTTCGCCAGGGGCAAGATCGGAAAACCGCCGCCGAAACCAACATCTAGAATAACTTCATGTTGATCTATCATATCCTTGAAAATTTCTGACTCAGCAGAAGGCAAGATCGAATCTATTATCTGCTTTTGATAAAAGTCATCAAAGCTATTGACCCTTGTGAGGTTTAACCCCTTAAGCTCACCGTTCAAAATATCGAGATATTGTTTTGCAAACTCTTCCATTAATAGAAGTTCCCAGCTACGAAAGCTAAAGTCGCAGGCCTTATGCCTTGTATTCTTTTAAGCTGGCCAAAGGTCTCTGGTCTAATCTCACTAATTCGTTGTTTGCACTCTGTAGATATATTTGATGACTCCATAAGGGACTCTAGATTAATAGTTTTGGCCTCGAATCTATCAACTCTATCAAGATCAATTTTAGAACGTTCAATATAGCCATGGTATTTATTGGAAACGGCCACAGATCTAATAACCCTTTCGTCAAAAACAATACCATTTCTTTTGAGTTCATTTGTTAGGAGCATGACAGGGTTTACAAAACTTCTGCGCATGAGATCTGAAAGTGTCATGTTTGGAGTTAACTTCCCCCACTCATTCGACTTAAACAGCTCTAAGTTTTCTGAGTTTTCTCTATATTTATACTTTCCTATAAGCTCTGAGAGTACCTCATACTGCTCGACAAATGATTTAAGGTAAGTATCAATGTCTTGGTTTAGGGCAAGTGAGAGACGTCTTTTTGCCATTCTCACATAGCTATTATCCTCTCTGACGTGAAGTCTTCTTTCGTTCCTTGCGGTAAATAGCCTATAGGGCTCATCTCGTTTATTTGTCACTAAGTCTTCAACCATGACTCCGATATAGCTCTCTTCCCTAGGGAGAATAAACTTATCTTCAGAAGTTATACTTAAGGCTGCATTTACTCCGGCGACAAGTCCTTGCCCAGCTGCTTCTTCGTATCCACTCGTTCCATTAATTTGACCTGCAAAATAAAGCCCTGGAAGGAGCCTGTGCTCAAGTGTGCGACTCAATTCAGTTGTATCAATAACGTCGTATTCGACTGCATAGCCATGAACCAGTATTTCTGCATTCTCAAGACCTACTATCGTGTGGATAAAATTCTTTTGGACATCCTTTGGAAGAGATGAACTTATCCCATTAGGATAAACAGAATTACACTTAAGACCTTCAGGCTCTACGAAAACATGGTGAGAATTTCTATCTGGATAGCGAAAGGCCTTATCCTCGATACTCGGACAATATCTAGGCCCTACACCTTTGATTTGACCATTAAATATAGGACTAGATTCTTTATTGGCCCTAATAATGGCGAGAGTTTCATCGTTTGTTCTGGTTAAATAGCAGGCCACTTGCTCTACATATCTATCTCTGGACGAGTGCTTGAAGTGAAAGTTAATACTTTCTGCATCACTGTCTTGTCTGGTCATTTTTGAGAAATCAACTGAGTTTATATCTAAACGTGCAGGTGTTCCTGTCTTAAATCGCATTGGATTAAGCTTTAGGCCTCGAATAAAACCTTCTAAACCAGAACCAGCTTTACAACCAACACGTCCACCCTCTTCACAGATTCGACCTGTATGAAGCAGGCCATTTAAAAAAGTCCCTGCTGTTATGACTACCTTTTTCGCAGTGAAAGTATTCTTATCAGCTAGCTTGATATGGAAAATTTCATCTACAAAGTCTATTTCTTCAACTTTTATTTTAACTATTTCTATTGAAGTTTCTTTAGTCAGGATTTCTTCTGCATTCTCAGAGTAAAGATCTTTATCAACCTGGACCCGAGTGGACTGAACTGCATAACCCTTACTTTCATTGAGAGTTCTATATTGAATGGCGGAGAGGTCTGCGAGTCTACCCATAAGTCCACCAAGTGCATCTATTTCACGAACAACTTGACCTTTCCCAACTCCACCAATCGCAGGATTACATGGCGTGGAAGCTAGACCCACTTCTGGCATCGAAAAGATTGCGACCTTTAAGTTGAACTGAGATGAAATCCATGCTGCTTCTACGCCCGCATGTCCCCCACCAATAATGGCGATATCAAACACTAAATCTCCAATGTTCCACGTGGAACATTTTTTAGGCACAATAATGAAAAATGATGCAATAGTCTATGAATTATTTCCCAATGCAAAAATTTTCAAAGATATTCCCAAGGACCTGATCAGGGGGAATTGTTCCCAATAATTCTGCTATATCTACAGCTAAGCCGTTGATTTCATTTGATAATATACCAAGATCCGATTCTGATTTCAATAACTTAGCAAAAAGCTCAGATTTAACGCACAGGGCCTTTAGGACGTCCACATGTCGTTCTACCAATAGTGGTTTATCGCTGATAAGTGTTGAATATTTCGTAAAACACTGATCCATAACAGCTGTAAACACCTGTTTTTCTGTTGAATAAAACATGACTGGTTCTATAGGACCACTATTTACTGGTTCTATAGGACCACTATTTACTGGTTCTATAGGACCACTTTTTACTGGTTCTATAGGACCACTTTTTACTGGTTCTATAGGACCACTTTCTGCTGGTTCTATAGGACCACTTTTTACTGGTTCTATAGGACCACTTTTTGCTGGTTCTATAGGACCACCAAGGAGTGAAACATTAAGTGTAGGTGTTGTTTTAATAATTTTTGTAAACTCTGAAAGCCTTTGTTCAAAGCCCTCTTGATCACAGTGAGTAAAGATGATGAGATCAGTGTTTTTAAAGTCTGAGTCGTTATTAATGTCATCAAAAGGGTTAATAACGAATACATTAAAGAAGGCCTTATCTACTTTTTTAAGACCTCTTTTTATACCTTCAGATTCAATTTCATTTTCAGTTTCGCGAAGTCCGGCCGTGTCGATAAGCTTAAATTCGATATCCTTGTAGACTAAGTTTTCTGAAACATAATCTCTGGTAGTCCCTTTAATACTAGAGACTATGCTTCTCTCGTTAGAGAGCAGAAGATTAAATAGACTCGATTTTCCTGCATTAACGGCCCCATAAAGTACTATTTCAGGGGATAGAACCAGGTTGGAGTTAACACCAATTCTCTTGTTAAGTTCGGTTACTAAAGAATGAAACTCATAAAAACTTTTATGAAAGTTTTCTTCAGCTACTTCCTCGCCCACATCTTCAGCAAAATCTATATTGAGTTCAAAATGGGATCGTAAGTTTAAGAAGGCCTTTTCTAATTGAAGATATTTGTCGTTAATTTCTCCACATAAAACCTCAAGACCTTGATCAGCACTATAGTTAGAAGAGGAGTTCAATAACATATCTAATCCTTCCACTTGGGAAAGAGAAAGTTTCTTGTTTTTGAGGGCCCTATAAGTGAATTCACCAGGAGCGGCTTTTCTAAATGGACCGTGTTCGACAAATGCGCTGATGATACGATTAACATTAAGACGATTTCCATGGACGGAAACTTCTAGGATATTTTCACCGTTATAACTCTTAGGTCCCTCAAAATAAGTACAAACCACCTGGTCGAGCCTTTTTTGAGTACACGGTTCGATTAAATGGCAAAAAATGGTCCTATGGGGGCAAAACTTTTGAGTATCCTTATCAAAAAAACTGTTTAATTCTGATAAGTTATCAAATCCAGAGAGTCTGATTACTGTTATGGCCGTATTTTCAAGGTTCCCACTGCTACAAGCAACAATGGGCTCGTTTCCATACAGCCATTCCATTATTAATCCGTAATTTTATAAACTAGCAATTGTTGACCAATACCAAAAAGTGTTGAGACAGCAATGTATAAGTTTAGACCAGCAGGAAGATCTTTCATGATGAAACCGAAAATAAGGGGCATAAACATCATAATCTTCTTTTGATTAGGATCTGCTGTTGTTGTTGGAGTTAGCTTCTGTTGAGCAAACATAGTGATAGTCATTAAAACTGGCAAAACATAGAAAGGGTCTTTAATACTTAAGTCAGTAATCCAACCAACAAAAGGGGCCCCTACAAGTTCTACGGCTCCATAAAGCATACGATAAAAAGCAAAAAAGATTGGCATCTGAAGAAGCATTGGAAGACACCCACCGAGCGGATTAGCTCCGGCCGTTTTGAAGAGCTCCATCGTTTCTTTTTGCATTCTGGCCTGATCGTCTTTGTATTTTTCTTTAAGTTTAGCCAGTTCAGGTTGGATTTTTTGCATCTTCTTCATTGATTTAAAAGAAGTATAACTTAGTGGAAAGAGGATCATTCTAATCAAGATTGTGAGGAGAATAATAGCAATTCCATAGTTTGGAAAATACTTATAAAACCACTGAAGACATCTCAATATTGGAACAGAAATAATCCCGAAAATACCAAAATCTACAGAAAGATCAAGCTGGTCCCCCATCTCAGTTAAGTTGTCATAATTCTTTTTGGTAAAAACAAAATTACCCACGAATTCATTTGTTGGATCGATTAGTTCTACACTGAAAGCACCCTTACCATTAGAGCTAAATCTCGTATTAACCTTCTTTTGAGGAATGAAGGCCATTAGGTGATAATTAAAGTCTACCCCGTACCACTTAGCTTTAGCTTCTCCAGACTCTTCGTCATCAACTGCATATCTCTCTACATCCTTAGAGAAGAGAATAAAGTTTCTGATCTGACTATTTTCTAGCTCCTTAGGAGTAGAATTAAATTGAACTTGATATCGATAAGGTTGATTAGATTTTAAGTTAAAACTAATCATTCCCTTCTCATTGATTCCACCGTAAAGCTGAACTCCATAAGCAGAATTTTCTCCCTTAAAAGTAGATCCATCTAAACCTTTTTCCATAACAAAATTTATAGGTTTAGGACCGGCCGTGGTCATAATATGAATTTGAATAGGAGTATTTGAACCAGCGATTTCTAAGAATGGAAAAACGACTGAGTTAGTCTGAACATCAGCTACAGTAAGGTTAGAAAGTACATCGTACTTATAACCAACTTTCTCTATGACAAATGTTTGTGCGGTTTCACCCTCTGCAGTTCCTGGTGTTGTAATAGCAGTAGAAGGAGCAGCATCACCTTTGTTTGTTACAGTCGTATTAGCAGGGGTTGAATCAACTTGAGTTACAGTTGTAGGAGGAGTCACAGGCGTTTTGGGTGCGAAGTACGCTTGCCATATAAAGAGAACTAATCCCGATAGAAGGATAGCTACAATTGCTCTTTTTTGTTCGGAACCACTCATAAAATCTCCAATTAATGACTACTACATTCACAATCAACAGGATCGAATCCCCCTGAATGAAATGGGTGGCATTTTGCTAAACGCTTGCTTGAATACCATAAAGCCTTAGGAAGTGGAAACTTCTCAAAGCATTCTTTTGCGTACTCAGAACATGTTGGCTGAAAGCGACAATTTCTACCGAGGAAGGGAGAAATAAAAAGTTGGTAAAATTTAATGGGAATAAGAAAAATATATTTAATCATTTATCCTTCCCAAGAAAACGTTGAAGTTTATCGAGACCCAAAAGTAGATTCGCCTCACCCACTTCTCTTTTGTCTGATTTATAAAGACGAGGAGATATAACGATGAGGATTTCAAGGCCTAATGATTTAAAAATTTGGTTTTTCCTAAAATATTCGCGGATTATTCGCTTGGTTCGGTTTCTGACAACTGCGTTGCCAACCTTTTTAGATACACTGATGCCTAATCTTGAGTGAACAAAATTATTCATTGAAGATTTAAAATAGACTTTAAACCAAGGACATCCAAACTGCTTACTGTCAGTTCTCAAATAGCTGAAATCTTGACTGTTAAGTAATTTAGAATCCTTACTTAACCCGAATTGGGTCATCATAGATTGGTCTATTTAGATCCAGTAGTTACGGTAAGTCTCTTTCTGCCTTTAGCTCTTCTGGCGTTAATTACTTTTTTTCCACCGGCACTGGCCATTCTCTTAAGGAATCCGTGTACTCTTAACCGTTTTTTTCGCTTCGGTTGCCACGTTCGTTTACTCATAGCGTCTTCCTATTTCCACATTTATGTTAAAGTTAGCCACAAACAATTACCCACAAGTGACAAAAAGGTCAATGGCCAATTGCAATATGAGCTAAGAAAAGTAAATCATAGGGATTTTCCATTTTTTTGGGCCCAGCGCAAATACTTGATTGCAACAGAACTTGGGGCCATGTTACAAAAGTTTTCCACAATTTTCACACACACACGGAGAACTTTTACATGAATCAAGACTTCCCCTTCAGTCAATTTCTTAAAAGTGATAACAATAATCAAATCAATAACTTAAATATCGAAAACCATATAAAAAATGAAGCTCAAACAGTTGAAGCTCCTGCGAGTCAAGAGCTCGAACAATTTAACCAGCTTGAATTAAATGCCATTAATTTAGAAATTATCGGGTTTTTAAAAGATCACATTACGAATCAGAAGTTCAGTACCTATTTTGATTCGAACTTTAATTTAATTTCTATTGATAATAATAAAATTAATTTTTCAGTAGCTACTAAATTCATCAAAACTATAATCGAGAGCCAGTTTCTTGAAATTTTACAAGAAGGACTTAAGAGCGTTCTTGGTAATAAAAATTTCGAAATTAACATTCTAACTAAAGATGATGAGCCAAGTCTCGCTACAAATGTTTCAAGAGAGCCAATGGCCCAGGCACCGAAGTCTGCGAATGAAGCAAAATTCACTTTGGACTTAAACCCTACTCAAGAAGATTTGAGATCTAAGGCCGAAAGTAAATACATTGATCACATGAACGATCAACCTGTTAGCAGTACTCAATTTGATCCCAATAAGAAATTTGTTAACTTTGTTGTTGGACCATCAAACAATATGGCCGTAGCGACTGCAACTGCTGTTGCAAAAGATCCAGGTAAAGCAGGAAAATATCCTTCTCTTTATATTCATAGCAACTCAGGGCTTGGAAAAACACATATCCTTCACGCTGTTGCCAATGAAATTCTTGATCATTACCCAAATATGAGAATTTGTTTAATCACAGCAAGAGACTTCATGAAAGAAATGATTGATGCGATTAAAGATAAGAACATTGAAGTATTTCAAAATAAATATTCTGATAAAGTTGATGTACTTATGATCGATGATATTCACGAGCTAAGTAATAAGAAAGGTACTCAGGATGAATTCTTTCATATTTTTAATGAGCTTTATAACAAAGGTAAGCAACTTATTTTTACCTCTGATAAATCGCCTACTGAAATTGAAGGTATTGAAGAAAGAATTAAGACAAGACTCCAATGGGGACTTGTTATTGATATTCAAAAACCTGATCTAGAAACGAGAATAGCTATTCTTAAAAAGAAAGCTTACGACTTAGATCTTTTTCTTTCTGATGATATCTTAACCTTGATCGCAACCTCGATTAAATCGAACATTAGAGAGCTTGAAGGATCCCTTGTAAGGCTTTCAGCGTTTGCAGACGTGATGAAGGTTGAGATCGATACAGAGATGGTTAAAGACCTTCTTGGACTTGAAAATTATCAAGAAACTAAAAAGATAACTTTAGATGATATTGCAAAAGCAACAAGTGGATATTTCAAGATACCACTTGCCGACTTAAAGTCTAAGGCCAGAAACAAAGAAATAACTCGCGCCAGACATATTGCAATGTACCTTCAAAGAAAAGTTGTTCACGCAACCCAACAAGAAATTGGAAGATTCTTTGGTGGACGTGATCACACAAGTGTAATCCATGGTGTTAATAAAATTTCTGAACAAGTTAAGACCGATGTCACTCTTTCAAGAGATCTTATTCAAATAGAAACTTTCTTTTAAATAAAAATAACTAATAAATTTATCCACAGGCCCTCAACAATTTGAGGGCCTTTGTTCACATGCGAAGTGTTGGCCCTTTGCAATAAACTTTCGAAAAATTTCGTTTCCACATAGAAATGTGAAAAAAACGTAGCGTTAAAAAACTTATTAGACTTCCCAACAAACCAATTCATAAGTTTTCCCTATCCACATGTTGATAAAAATTGAAAAAAAATCATTAATATCGGATAGATAGAAACACTCAACAAAGTTATTAACGTTTATGGAAAACTCACACCCACGTATTTCCAATTGTGAGCAAAAAAGTTTCCAACATGTTAATAAAATTGTGAATAAAATGAGTGATTTTTCAAAAGATCCAATGCGCAATATCTTAATATTGCCTTACCGTTGAAAACTCTGTGGATAAAAAAAGAAGAACTTAGTGAAATTGGGTGTAATTAAAGAATATCCGTAACGAGCAACTGCATCAAAAAAAACTTATCCTCCATTGTCCACGTCCCCATTTTTCATAAGTCCATGTAATTAAAGATAAACCTCGAGTACTCCACTTTTCCACAAAGTATAATATATAATAAAAAAATAAAGAGATTAGAAAAGATAGAAGATTAAGTAATCAACCGCTTGATTAACCCCTACTGAAATTATAAAAATCTTATAGACACATTATTTTAAAAGGAATCAGGGATGCAAATTAAAGTTGATACAATTCAGTTCAGAGATGCCCTCAACAAAATATTAACAGTCGTTGATAAAAAAAATACAAGACCTATTCTTACCTACACACAAATAGAAGCATCACCAGAGAAGTTAGAGTTAACTGCAACTGATTTAGAAGTATCAGCAAAAGTAGTTATTGATTCTTTATCAGATGCTAGTGGAACGTTTTGTGTAAATGCTAAAAATTTATTTGATATCTTAAGAGAATTACCAGAAGGAGAAGTTCTTCTAGAAGTAAACGAAGATGAAAATAATTTAAAATTAAATTTTGGAGATATCCACTACAAGCTATTAATTTACAACAATGAAGACTTTCCACACTTAGTTTTTAGCAAAGTAGAAAATGAATTCTTAATTAGCTCTCCAAAAGTAATGGAGATTATAAATAAGACTGCTTATGCAATCTCAAATGATGAAACTAGATTGTACCTAAATGGTATCTTTTTGCAGGAGATTGATTCTAAGTTAAGAGCCGTAGCTACTGACGGACATAGACTTTCATTAATCGATTCTGAAATTACAGAACCAAATATAGACACTCTTGTAAATGGAGTAATTGTTCCAAGAAAAGGTGTAACAGAACTTAAAAAGATTTCTGAAGCTTTTCCAGACAATGATCTTAAGATCTCAATGGATGATTCATTCATGTATGTTTCAGCTGAAGATAGATACTATTTATCCATTAGATTAATTGCTAGAGAGTATCCAAAGTACCAAGCTGTTATTCCAAACAAGACTAGTTTTAAAATGACTGCTGATAGAGATCTATTCCTTGATGCTGTTAAAAGAATTAAAATTATGTCTAATGAAAAATCCAATGGCGTAAGAATGTTTATTGGAAATAAAGAATTAACTCTTTCTGCTAATCACCCGTCATTAGGAGATGCTAGAGAAACAATTTCTGTGAATTACGATGGTGACGACATGGAGATTGGATTCAATGCAAAATACTTAATGGACTCTTTGGCCATATTTGAAGAGGGTGACATTGAATTTGAAATAAATAACGAACTTACCCCCATTATTTTGAAGTCTGATAAAGTTCCTAACTACTTAGGAATCATCATGCCTTTAAAGCTATAAATTAATGACTTTTAAAGTTGATAAATTACAAGTTACCAATTTTAGAAATCTTCAACCGGATATAATCCAGTTTAGCTCCGGCATAAATTGTATCCTTGGAGAAAATGGAAACGGTAAAACAAATATCCTCGAGGCCATACATGTACTGGCCACAAAAAAATCTTTTCGTAAAAATACAGGTTTTCCACAATATCTAGGTATTGATGGTGAAAAAACGGAAATATTATTTTCATCTGTCTTTAAAAATGAAGAAGAAACGCAAATGAGTCTCTCTGCGAAGATTAACCAGGATGCTTCTCTCTTTTTTGTTAATGGCAAACCTGTTAAACGAACTCCAGAAATTAAGCTTCTATTTATAAACCCATTTGATAGTTATCAGTTTCACAATACGGCCGCGTTTAGAAGGTCCTTTATTGATACTTATTTAGGCATGCTTAATCCTGAATATAAGAAAAATTTATCTAAATATAATTCTGCTCTAAGGCAACGAAATACACTTTTAAAAAAGAAACCTTCTCATTTCAGAGAGATGGTTAAATCCTTTAATCAGCAATTGGCTCAATACGGAATACCGATTACCAAAGAACGGTTAAATTTTTTAGAAGAGATACGGCCATTTTGTGGTGAGACATTCAAAACAATTTTTTCTGAAGAACACGATCTTCAAATAGTCCTCGACACTAGAGTGACTCAATTAGATGAAAAGTTTCTTTTAAATATGCTTGAAGAGCGCCGACAAAAAGATGAAGACGCAGGGCATACCACTTATTGTATTCACAAAGATGACTATACGCTTCTTTTTGATGGCTTGAATTCATTCGATTATTGTTCTTTAGGTCAGCAAAAAATGAGCTATCTCAGCCTCTTGTTTGCCTATATCGAGCTCTTTAGGTATAAATACAAGTCCTTCCCTATAGTACTAATCGACGATGTCTCAGGAGAGCTAGATCGATATCGATGGAAACGTTTAGTGGATTATCTTGAGACCAGAAAGTTTCAAGTTTTAATCACTACGGCCAACGAAAAATTTAAGGAGGAATTGGATAGGATCGAGGGAGCGAACAGAATACACGTAGATGCGGGTTCGATCATCCAATAAAATTCAAAAGACATTTTTATTTTTTAAGGAGTGAAATTGGAAAATTCAACAGAGTCTATCTCTAAGGTTGGCGCGAATTATACGGCCGATCAAATTAGCGTCCTGGAGGGTCTTGAGGCCGTTCGTAAAAGACCAGGTATGTATATTGGAGATACAGGAAACAGAGGTCTTCACCACTGTGTTTATGAGATTGTTGATAATGCAGTTGATGAAGCACTGGCCGGATACTGTGACGAAATAAAAGTTTTAATACACGTAGATAACTCAGTGACTGTTGTAGATAACGGTCGTGGAATTCCTACAGGAATACATCCGAAAGAAGGTGTTTCTGCAGCTGAAATCGTTTTTACTAAACTACACGCAGGTGGAAAATTTAATGAAGATGGTGGAGCTTATAAAGTTTCAGGTGGTCTTCACGGAGTTGGTGCCGCAGTTGTAAACGCCCTATCTAAATGGGTAAAAGTTGAAATTAAAAAAGACGGTAAAGTTCACGAAGTTATGTTTGAAACTGGTGTCGCCAAAGCACCTCTTAAAGAAGTCGGTGAAATGGATGAAGGTGTACGAAGTGGAACTTCTGTTACTTTCAAGCCTGATAATGAAATTTTTGAAATTCATGAATTTAACTATGAAACTCTCGCTAATAGATTTAGAGAAATGGCCTTCCTCAATAGAGGTCTAAAAATCACATTAAAAGATGAGAGAAATGAAAAGAAAGAAACTTTTCATTACGAAGGTGGACTTAACGAATTTGTCACTTGGTTAAATAGGGCCAAAAATCCAGTTCATAAAAAAGTAATCTATATTTCACAATCTCGTGAAGATTACGAAGTTGAGATTGCTCTTCAATGGACTGACTCATACAGTGAAGTTCTTTCAGGATATGCAAATGCTATTTGTACTCCTGGAGGTGGAACACATATTTCTGGTTTCAAAACCGCACTAACTAGAATTTTAAATGCTTATGCAAAAGAAAATAATCTTTTGAAAGGCATTAAAATGAATTTAACTGGTGATGATATGAGAGAAGGTTTAACCGCCATTATCTCTGTTAAATTACCTGAACTTCAATTTGAAGGGCAAACCAAAGATAAACTTGGAAACTCTGAAGTTGAAGGTATTGTAAATTCACTTGTTGGTGATGGATTAAAATCATACTTTGAAGAAAATCCAAATACGGCAAAAACAATTATTAGAAAATCAGTTGATGCTGCCTCAGCTAGAGAAGCTGCCAGAAGAGCGAGAGAATTAACCAGAAGAAAATCTGCTCTTGAAATGGGTGGTCTTCCCGGAAAGATGGCAGATTGTCAGGAAAAAGATCCTGCTCTTTGCGAACTTTACATTGTGGAAGGTGACTCGGCCGGTGGTTCCGCCAAGCAGGGCCGAGATAGAAAAATTCAGGCGGTTTTACCTCTTAAAGGTAAAATTTTAAATGTTGAAAAAGCTCGTTACGACAAAATGTTAGGCAACGCCGAAATTAAAATGCTTGTTCAAGCACTAGGTTGTGGAATTGGTAAGCAAACTTTTGATCTTTCAAAACTTCGTTATCATAAAATTGTTATTATGACCGATGCGGACGTCGATGGTTCTCACATTAGAACCCTTCTCCTAACGCTACTTTACAGACAATTTCCTGAGCTTGTTGAAAACGGATATATTTACATCGCTCAGCCACCACTTTTTAAATACAAAAAAGGTAGAGCTGAGAAATATTTAAAAGATGAAAAAGAACTCAATGCCTTCTTAGTAACCAATTCAATTGATGATTCTGTTATTACCGTTGATGGCGACAAAATTGATAACGAAGAAGCAATGAAAGTTATTAATAAGTATAGAAGTTATCAATCAACTCTAACTTCTTATGATGTTCACTTTGATACCTATCTTTTAAAAGAAATTATTGAAAACTCAAAATTAAACAGTGAAATATTAAAAGATAAAACAGCTCTTCAGACTGAACTAGATAAGCTTTCAGCACATTTTAAAGCGCAAGAAAGCTCTACTTTGAGAACATATAGTTTTGATATTGAAGACGATCCAGATCACAAAAGTAACTTCATAAGAATTACAGTTAAAACAACGGCTAGAATTAAAAGAGTTAAACTAAATAGTTACTTCTTAAATTCTCCTGAGTTTGCGGATCTCGTAAATAGCTATGATGGAATTAAAAAATATATCTCAGCCAAAATAAAATTTGAAAAAGAAAAGAAAGATTCTAGAGAGTTTGAATCACTAGAAGATTTCTCTCAATTCATTCTTGAAGACGGTAAGCAAGGTGCATATATCCAACGCTATAAAGGTCTAGGAGAAATGAACCCAGATCAATTATGGGAAACCACAATGAACCCTGAGAATAGAACTTTATTACAAGTGAAGATTGAAGATTCAATCGAAGCTGATCAAGTTTTTTCTGTATTGATGGGTGATCAAGTTGAACCGAGAAGGCAGTTTGTTGAAGACAATGCTCTTAATGTTAGAAACTTAGATGTTTAATAGGAATTTATAAATATGAGTGACGAAAACAACACACCAGAAAATCCAAGCCACGGCAATATTGCGCCAATCGCGATTCAAGATGAAATGAGAAATTGTTATCTTGATTATGCGATGTCGGTCATTGTTGGACGGGCCCTTCCAGATGTTCGTGATGGACTAAAGCCCGTTCACAGAAGAGTGCTCTATGCTATGCACGCTCTTGGAAATTATCATAATAAACCATTTTTAAAATCAGCAAGAGTTGTTGGTGATGTGATTGGTAAGTATCACCCACACGGTGACTCTGCTGTTTATAATACAATTGTTCGTCTCGCTCAGGACTTCTCGATGAGATATCCTTTGGTGGACGGTCAAGGGAACTTCGGTTCAATCGATGGCGATAATGCTGCAGCGATGAGATACACCGAAATTCGAATGAAGAAAATGTCTGAAGAACTTCTTCGTGACCTGGATAAAGAGACTGTTGATTGGCAACCAAACTATGACGACTCATTGAAAGAG
>JAGSHI010000051.1 GCA_023954635.1 Bacteriovoracaceae bacterium | reverse complement strand
ATCTTTTACATAGACGTACATTTTTCCATTTTTATTCATGGCCACATGAGGTGATATATAAGTTTTGTTACCAATAAAAACACCATCCCCTAGGTCTAGATTTCCTCTATCAACAATTTCAACTCCAGGAAGAATATAAACTCTTTTTCCGATTTTTGAACCCCATAATCTAAGCCACGAATTATATAATCCCGGGATAAGGAAAAGTAATCTCTCTAGCCATGGACAAACCATAAATATTTTTTGAAGTCTGAATGAATTTATCCACGGGTTATATTTATCTGGATAAATAAATGTTGCCCCTTGCTTCATTGGGTAAAGAGAACTCATCAAACGATGTGTTAAAGGTGGTGCTAAGTAGATTATTGCAACAGATAATGCTGAAAGAAGATAACAACCAGATTTTATGCCACCTATAAATAAGACCAAGCATAACGAAGATAAAAGTAATGCATAATAGATGAATAAAAATCTTAAAAGTTTAAAAAGACCGTCCGGCATGGTCTTCTTTTTTTTAACAGTCATAAAACAACTTCCATATGTCTTAATTTATCACTTTATAATATCATAGAGAGATATGACGAATAACAAAGGGCCAAAAACGCCACCAAAAGATCCTATCGTAGGTCCTATCACTGGCCACATGCTTCAGATGATGAAGGATCGCTTTAGTTTTCTTAACAACGCAATGTTGAATTATGGTGACTTTGTTCATTTTAATTATTTAAAGAACGATATTTATCTTGTTCTGGACCCTGATGGAATTAAACAAATTCTAAATACTGGACAGGCCAAGTATTCTAAAATGGTTCGTGGCGCAACATTTCTTAAAGATATTGGTGGAAGAGGTTTACTCACAAGTGAAGGTAAGTTCTGGCAACAAAGTCGCAGAGTGATTCAACCATTTTTTGCAAAAAAACAATATCCCCATTACTTAAATATAATGAGTGACTGTGCTAACAATTTAGTTAAAAGGTGGAAGAGTGATCAATTTAGCAATGATTGGTTTGATCTCGCTCCAGAGATGACAAAGTTCACTCTCAACGTTCTTGGCAAAAGTTTATTTAATGAAGATTTCGATAAGTATACTGATACTGTTTACAACGAACTTAGAACTCTTTTAAATATCACAGAAGATAGGATCATTCACATAATTCCTAGAATAGGCCCCTCTAAGAAACGACAAGATCTAGCATTTAATAAATCTCTTGGAAATCTTGAAGTTATAGTCGATCAATTAATTAATAAAAGTAAAGAAGCAAAAGAAAAAGAACCCGATAAAAATTTCATTCACGCTCTATTGGAATCTCAGGTAGCATTCTCTGACCAAGATTTAAGAGATCATGTTATTTCGTTATTAATTGCCGGTCATGAAACGACAGCAACTGCTCTTTGCTGGCTTTTTATTCTTTTAGAAAATCATCCCAATGATAAATCAAAAGTATTAAGTGAGATCGATGAGTATGTCACAAACGACAATATCGACCTTGAATGTACTCAAAATCTAAATTATTTAAATCAAGTCATCCAAGAGTCCCTAAGACTTTACCCTCCTTTTTGGATAATGGGACGAGTCGCAACTCAAGATGATGTTCTACTAGGACATAAAATTAAAAAAGGAGACAGGATTCAGATTAATCCCTATTTTACTCATCATAATCCACGCTATTGGGAATCACCTGAAGAGTTTATACCTTCAAGATTTTCCCCCGAAAATATTTCTAAGATAAATGAATATGTTTATCTTCCCTTTGGAAAGGGTCCTAGAACATGTTTAGGAAATTATTTTGGAACATTTGAAATGTTTGCAGGAGTAGCACTTCTTTACAAAAATTTTAATATTGAATTTGAAGATGCTGCTAGTATTAAACCAGACTTTAGAATTACTTTAAGGCCCGATAGGAGTGTTAAAGTCAAAGCCCATATAAAAATCTAATATCCCCAATGTTATCAACACAGCATAGAATAATCCGATAAATAAGCTTCCTGAGAGTTGCAAAGGTAGCGATGAGCGATCTTTTTTCTGACGATCTCGAATTAGCTTACTTAAACCAAAACCAAGGGGAATGAGTAAGACTAAAGGGGCCCAAGTATCAAAAGCCTGAATGAGAAAAAACATTGCAAAAAAAGAAAAACTCATCGTCCAAAATATAGAATTATAAAAACCTAAGTGTTCTGAATAAAACCTCTGCCCTTTTCCTGCTAGGTCAGGCCAACAAATTTTTCTTGTAAATTCATAATATAAGAAATTACAGGCAAAAGAGATCAAGATCATAGTGTCGTACTGATTCCAATGAATATTAGATTGTTCAGCTTTAAAAACAAAAAAGATATAAATCGATAGAAGTACATTCACAGGGTAAGTTATGATTAAGTTCAACAAAATATGATCACGAGCTGTTTTAGATAACTTTTCTATATAAATAAGAAAGTAACCATAAAAAAATTCAAATAATAAAAAGTAAATTACACTCCATCCATATTGATAATTTAATGCAAGTGTTAAGACAACAATAACAATCATATATATATTCAAATCAGAAAGAGACACAGTACCTTTAACGAGAGGTCTATCAGGGTTGAAAATTTTGTCATATTCAAAATCTTTGATTTCATCAACGATTCTAAGGAAAAATAAGATGAGAAAGAGAGAGAGAATTACTTTGATAGGAGATGAGTTTAATAACCACTCTTTTTTATGGTTAATTGCGAAAGCTGCATAAAGAGCGAGATACCAATTGAGAGAAAAGTAGATATGAATTCCGGGATCGTAAATGTCTTTACAGAAGCTCCAGATTTTTTTCATAAACTAGATTCCACAATTGTAATTGTTCCTCTTCCGCCATCTATCTCTATGATGTCCCCATCTTTTATTCGCTTAGTAACACCTGGGACAGAAACAATTGTAGGGATTCCAAACTTTCGACCAGTAATAGCAGTATGAGAAAGCATTGAGCCACGCTCAACAACCATACCTTTTGATGCCAGCATGAGAAACAACCAACCGGGATCAGTTTCCTTTGCAATCAAAATATCATTCTCACCCATCTTCTCGACAAGATTTGGATCTATAACGACTCTAGCACGTCCTTTCACAATTCCTGGGCAAGAGCCAAGCCCTACCAAGTCATTTTCCGAGTCTTCTCCTAAGTCTATGTTTAAAGGAGTTAGAAAGAGAGGTCCATTTGTTGTTATATCCATTGGTAGGTCAAATTTTTCATTTTCTTTAAAGTCATTTTGGCGGATTTTAATAAGCTCTTTCAAATCATTTACAACAGAAGCTCCCTCTACTAGTCCAAATATTTCTTCGACCGTTAAATAAAAGATATCCTCTTTCTTATCTAGAATGTCATGCTGAACAAAATGGCTAGAGATACCTGTAAATATATTCTTTGATAATCCAAACAGCTCACTTCTACAGTATCTTGTATTCTCTCGATTTTGAATAAAACGTCTAAGTTGTCTTAATTGAAATCGAAGTATCAGTTTTTTTATCGGAGAAAAACGAAGTCTCTTAGAAAGTTCTTTTTCCCCTTCTTTTCGTCTCTCTCTTTCTTCAGCAATAATTTTATCTACTGAAATATCTTGGTATAAATAATTTTTAACCATTCGAATCAGAGTTTCTGGATTATCTCTTATATTCTCTTGTTCCATTTTGAGTTCTTGTAGACCTCGATCTCCGTAATAGTGGAGATGATGTTCGACTTTATGCCGAAATGAACTAAAAGCGTTATCTTCTTGTATATTTTTCCAAATCGCATGAGGCTCATTATTCTCAAATAAAACCTTAAGTTTCGGGTTCGCCTTAACCATCTCACTTAGGCGGACTCCGTTATACATAATCTCGACGCTTTTTAGGCTCTCTTCACCACATAAGAGATTAGACATTAAAGCTGGATCATTATCTAGCTTCCATTTCTTAAAAAGAAACTCAGTAGCATGATAAGCAGTTGGCAAATGGGTATCATTTAACAATGTAATCCACCAGTTCACTCCAACATCATTCCAAACTTTTCGATAAAGAGTCATTGATTCAAATGGATTAACATTTGAAAAATCTTTTCCCCTTAGGTCTTCTATGAGATTCTCCCACCAATCTAAAAAGCTTTCGACATCCCTTTGGTTTGTGATGTATCTCCACAATATGATTCCGACACCCTTTGATGTGTAGGCAAAAAGTTTCATTCCTTTAGTGAATTTTTGAATTCTTGTTTCATCTTCATCAATATAAAATGACCCTGAGAATCCCATCATTTCTTCCCATTGTTTCTTAAAGAATGGAAAAAGAGGGCTTAATGAATGAAGACGATAAAAGGAAGTTAAGTTGTAATAAATCTTTCCTTTCAAGAAACCAACCATATGATCAAGGTGATCCATATTCTGCATGATAATTTTCTCAGGTACCCCGAGGGCCCGGTAGCAATCAATAAATATAATACGATAGAAGTTTTTCGCAAAAGAAAATGTTAAAGGAGTGGTTGTCCCTGGAAAGCTTTCTGTAACGTTAGCATTTGTCCAGACTATGACATTCTCTTGAGAAAATTGAACAGGTCTTGATTGGAGAATAAAAAGTTCACCTTTCGCATCGTAACAGCCTTCAATGTCTTGAGGACAATTAAATACTTTTTCGATCTTTCCACCAACATCACTTAATTTTTTTAGTTCCTCATCAGAGAGGACTTGTTTATTATGATCCGCAGTTGGAACCTCAGCCTCGATGAGCCCTTCTCCTTTGATGGGATCTATTGTTAACTTTGTTTTTTTCTCAACAACTTTACGGTTGATAGATTTGTCTTTTCGCATGATAAAGAAATGATCAGTTTCAACTTTTTCCTGAACAACCCCTTCTCCAATTCCATATCCAGCAACGACAAGAGTATTTTTAGCGAGAGTATTAGGATCACAAGTAAACATAACAAATGATCTTTCTCCAAAAATCATTTTCTGTACTCCTACGGCCACAGAAAACTCAAGAAAGTCGATGTTATGTGAATGTCTATAGATTAATACTTGATGACTATATCCACTAGCAAAGCAGTCCTTAATTCTCTCAAGAATACTTTCCCTTTTTACATATAGGAAAGATTCGCTCATTCCAGCAAAGGCATGATCTTTTGAATCTTCACTGAATTCTTCTTGTTCAGCGACCATAGACGATCGAACTGAAACGAGATCATCTACTTCAAACAAGGAATCATATGTTTTAAAAATCTTATCAGAAAACTCAGACGGGAATTCTATTTTAGATATGATTGAATGAATATCGGAGCTAGCTTTACGAATAGAGGCATCGGTATTCCAATCTATTTCTTTTATCACTTGGTGAATATCGCCTTTCAGATTGACTCTCAATTCCTCAAAAACTTTTGTGGTTAAGCAAAAAAATCCAGGGATGGGAAGTCCTGACTTTGCCATAACAGCTTGTTTTTCAAACTTACCACCGACTTCCTTCTCCGTGATATTTCCTTTATATGTTTTAATCCATTCAGTTTTCAACTTCACCAACTGCTCCAATAAATTCTTCAATTATTTTTTTTATTTTTTTTTCTGAATTCCAATCACTCATCAAATCTTTTAGGTTACCTCTAAGTTTTGAGACATCTAAGACTTGAGATTGTCCAATTAGTTCTAATTTTACTTTTACTGGTTTCAATTTTTTTACATAACCACAGATCCCCATAATGAGCCCTATTGGCAAAGAGAAGGAGTTTGACTCTCTTTTTTCGTTCATTAAGTCTAACATCTGTTTCAAACTTACAGGTTGTTCATACCCAATATTTAAAGCCTCACATCCACCTATCTTAGTCTGAGAAGCTAGAGAG
The DNA here is from genome assembly GCA_023954635.1 of Bacteriovoracaceae bacterium. Taxonomy (GTDB): domain Bacteria; phylum Bdellovibrionota; class Bacteriovoracia; order Bacteriovoracales; family Bacteriovoracaceae; genus M0603. The sequence goes on along the minus strand of JAGSHI010000051.1, from coordinate 16,428 downwards.
GAAATAATTCGTGCATAATCTTCAACATCAATAAATGAAAATCTTTGATTTTCATTTCCTATCCGAAACCCTTTGTTTGATAATTTCAATAAACTTGGCAAAGTTGAACGATCTCTTTTTCCAAGTATAAATCTTGGCCTTAATAGAAATGCAGGGATACCCAATTCTTTACACTTCATTTCCACTAAGATTTCGGCTTCTCTTCTTGTTTTTGCCAATTCAGTTTCTGGATTAACTTCATTTTCTTCTGCCACTCCCTCGAATGGTCCTTGTCCATAAACTGACATTGAACTGCCGTAAAAAATTAAAGATAATTTATCTCCTGCCATATCTAATAACTTAGAAGTTCCTGTGACATTAATATTTTGATAATCTTCCAGGCTTTCAGCTTTTAATTGAGAGGCAAAATGAATGAGGATTACATTTTCTTTTTCAAATAATTTTGTCGGGATCTCATTTGGAAGACTCCCTTTTATATATGAGACATTGGGTAAAATAAAATGAGGCTCAGATCGCACAAAGGCTTTTATTTCAAACTCGGGCCAATTTGAAGAAAACTCCTTCAAGACTTCAAAGCCTACAAGTCCATTTGCTCCTGTAATGACAATTTCTGTATTCTCTGGATCTCTTACCATATAAATGGAACCAACCTCTTTCTTTTTGCGGCATACTCTGGGTAACCAGGGAGTTCATAGAGAGCCTTTTCTTCCACTAAAATCCGATACACTACTGCTGGAACATGAAAGAATGCCCATATTCCTAGTGTCCAATAATTAAAAAAGAAAAGGCTAAATCCAAGGTGCCCAAGAATCATTCCCGTATAGGCAGGGTGGCGGATATAGTTGTACGGCCCAGTATTGATAATAGTATGTTCTTCTTTAATTCGGACTCTATGTGAATAAAATTGTCCTAGGTGATTGATTGCATACAATCTAAAGGCAATTAAAATGATAAAGATAACGAGACCAGCAATCGCTAATGGATTTAGTTCTTGATGAAGTCCAGGAATAATTAATCCCGTTAAGACGACAGTGGCCCTTGAAAGTGCATAAACTTCTAATGATCCAAAATCAATATTCGTTTCATTTTGGCCAATTTCTTTTTTGGCAACTTTGGCCTCTAGTACAAGCCATAGCAAATAGAGAAATGCAAAAATAATGGTAGGGATAAGTAGCGAGTTACCAACAAGGTTTAAACAGCGAAAGTAACTACTGATTGAAATTGAACCGACAAATAAAATCGATAAAATGATAGGGAGTTTTCCCTGAAAGTCTTTCATTTTCCCTCGCTCTTACCAGAGCCCGGGAATCATCCTATATGAGATTTGTTCCGCATAGTTCTGATATCTTGGATCCTCTAAAAGGAGTCTTTCCTCCAATTTGATTCTTAAGATAACTATACCTAACCATGCGAAAATAAAGAACAGAGAAAAAATATTCAAGAAAACTAAAGTGACTCCAAGATGGATCCAAAATGTGCCAGAGTAAGCAGGGTGTCTTATAACCGAGTATATTCCTTTTTGATAAAGAGTATCTCCTATTGGTCTAATTCTATGTCCATATAGCTTTCCAAGTTCTTTTACTCCTCGTCCTCTTGTATAAAAACCAAGTAGAGCAAAAGCAATTCCTATTAGGGCCACAGGAATATAAAGGTTGCTAGGAATAAGTGTATTCCCTATTCCAAGACAGCTAAAGAGAAGTGAAATTTTAATGACTGCTGCCATTTCCATAGTATTTTTATCATGTGTTCCACTACCTTTTTCCATTTCGCCTAATGAGATTTTTGATTCAAAGGCCATATACGAAACATAAAGTCCGATTAATCCAATTTGAAGAATCAGATTACTTAGTGGTCTTTCAATTAAGAATTGCTTAATGGTTACTGTAGTTAAAAAAACGAGTCCAAATATGGTAAAGAGAAGCGGAGAAAGCTTAGATAGCTTTTCCTTCAATTCAGATTGTGATTGGCCTTGTGCCTGTTCCATTAATACTCCGTTGATGAGTTCTTATATCATAAACTGACTTATTTACAACGCACCGTGTAAAACTTATTTCGGTGTAAATATCTTGTTTTTTCGGGTAGTTAGATAGACTCTCGATAGCTACTTTTAAAGATTTTAACGACTGAGGGAACTTTATAGGGAGAGAGTCGCTCTTTACATAAACTAAGAATTTCATCCTTATTGGAATGGAAATCTCTTGAGACAAATAAGGAGAGAAATATTTTTTTACGACCCCTATCGACGACAATATAACTTTTAGATGTTTTTACTCCCACAACTTCGCGAACAAGATCCTCAATTTCTCTAAAGTCGACCATGTTAGCTAAGATTTTTGTAAACGGTAAACGTCTTCCGAGAAAAATTATATTTTCATCAGAGTCTATCGTTCCTAGGTCACCAGTTCTAAGCCATCCATTTCGAAAGAGAAAATCTCGATACTGCTCCCCTCCAACATACTCTTTAATAACTCCCTGACCTTTAATACAAATCTCACCTGCCTTACCCGTAGGAACATCATTTCCATGCTTATCTAATACTCTTACGTTTACACCAGGTCTCATCACTTTACCTAAGACACCTTTTACATTGGAGTCTGGTGTGTTGGTTAAGACCGGTAAAGTCTCTGTAAGGCCATAACCCTGAACCGGAGCGATATTGAATGCATGTTTAAATCTATCATACAGTTCCGAGGAAAGGTGGCTCCCCCCTGAGACAAAACACATTTTTGAATAATCAAAGTTTCTTCTTGCTCTCATACCTTCAAAGATCATTTTCTCAGCAAGAGCAGGAACGATATTGACATGATCAATTTGATAATTCTCAATCGCTTTTAATATATTTGAGACTCTTTTATCTTGGATAATTAATTCACATCCATAGGCAAGAGGATACAAAAGGTTCGTTACTAAACCGAATACTGGGTAACAAGGAAGTAAGGTTAATAGTCGATGACCTACTTTAAAGTTAAAAATAGGCTGACAACTTTTAACTGACTCACAAAAGTCATCGTAAGTATGATGAACCCCTAAGGGGACCCCAAAACCTTTATAAGTAAAATGACACGAGATTATTTGATTTGGCTTAGGTAATTTGATTTTTTCTCTTTTCCCTTCCCATTGGTTTAAATAATTCAAAAAAGGAAGTAAAGGAGCAGAAACTTCATCTTCTATTCGTTCATCAATACTTAAAATACCTTCTAAATCGTTTGTTTGAATTAAACTCTGATGGTTTTTTGATATAAAATCAAAACTTGATATGCAATATCTTATAGGAATCTTTTTTGATAATCGCCCTAGTTCAAATTTAGTTATTCCATTGTTGAGAGGAACAACGATGGCCCCAAGAGAGGCGAGGGCGACAATCCCAGCAAACCAATCATGTTCATATGAGACAGATAAAACTACATAGTCACCTTTTGAGACTCCCATTTTTCTAAGAGCATAGTGATATTGTTCGCACCTTGCCAAAGTATCGGCATAGGTGATCGAAACATCTTGATCCACATACCTAAAGGCATTCAAACCTTTGAATTTTTTATTTAGAAATTTTGTAATAAGACAATTATTCATCTCATTAACCTCTTTGCTTAGTGTAATACTCTTTTGTAACAACTTGAGCTTTAAGACTACCAGATCCAAATATCCTATCTTTATTTAGAAAGTTTATTTTTACATCTGCCAGCATAAACTTATCTGAATCAATCATTTCGAACTTATTAAGTTTCATATCAAAAGGAGGTTTTACCCATTTAGTAATATCTAAATCAATCGAAATTAGATTCATTTTCATATCTAAGGGGATCTGTTTTTCAAGATGAGCCATCAACATAACAAACTGTCTAGTTACCTCTCCAAAATAAAGTAAACTTTGACGCTTCCCTAGCAAGTGATGGAAGAATTTATTCCCAGCGGCACTCAGGTCTCTGGACTGCGAACAAAATCGGTCATTAGAATCAAGGGCCGATACTAGAATATTTTCGCTTTTGTGCTTATGCGTATATTTTTTATCCTCTATTGAAATTATTTTTGAAGAAACTTCACCTAGAATAATTCCTGGGTTCTGAAATTGGACTTCAATTTTTAACAGACATACTGGAACATCTTTTTGAAGAATTTCAAAATTAAATTTACCCGTTTCCTTTTCAGTTAATTTGACAGTAGTTTTTCCATCTTTTTCAAGAAATCTAGTAAACCTGATATTCATTTTTGTCGCTAGATAGGAACTGCCGACATGCCATTCTAATAATTCTTCACAAGCGTGGATCATCAATATGCCAGGGACATGATCTAGTGGATGATCAAAGAAATAAGGATGACCATCATCTACAACAAGTTCAGCAGAGGATCGATTCCCCGACTTCTCACAATTTACAATAAAGTCACCATACTTAGGCGTCACTATGCTTTCTGGTGTCTCATGAAAATGAGAAATCATATTTAAGTAATCGAGAGCAATTGATTTATTCAAAAGACTTTCATTTAAAATTTCGGCAAGGATATCATCATCATTGATTCCGATATCATTCACATTTACTTTGAAATTATAATATCCCATGGACAGGTTGTACTCCCCCGGCCCTGATTCAATAGTTTCTACCAATTCCTTTAAGCCCGAGGCTTCGACCATATCAATACACTTACTTGGATTAGACATTCTTGAAGTTAGTTCAAACTTCGCAAGCCATGGGCGAGTTTCATTTTCTTCCCTAGAGATGAGAAATGCTCCCATTCCTTCCTCACAACTTGAGGAATCAAAATTTTTCCTGGCCACCTCAATAATAATATCCCCCTCAGACTTCTCTAAGAGGTAAGGGCACAAACCGAGAAGGTCACTTAAACCATAGTTTGAAGAACTAAGAAGCATATGATGCCCTCTCATATTAAAAAGTAGAGCTGGATACCCTGAAAGCATCGAAGGAAGAGTTGAAGCGACTGCTTCTATAGAGAGTTCAGGACCGCCTAGACCTTTTCTATATTTTTTTTCAAAATCAAGGCTTAACTTTCCTCCAAGATTATTTAAACAAATACATGAAAGATCACTTTGTTCTTCAGTTGTTAGCTGACTTTTTAAAAGAAGTTTTTGAATAATACTCAATGAGCTACGCTGAAATGGATCAATCCTTTCTTGCATTCGAGGGCCCATAGGGACATTCTTTAAAATAGCACTGGGATAATCTGAAACTGGTTTTTTATCAAACATCATATTTCTGATAAAGACTGTTTTAGACATTTGTTTTTTTTCACGTAAAGAGTTTTTCTCTGGAGTTTTTAAAATTACATGAGCATTACTGCCACCAAAGCCAAATGAAGAGACTCCAACAGCAACTTTCGTTTTATTTATTTTTTTCCTTCTATCAAGGATTCTAATCCCCTTCTGGTCGAGAAGAGGATTCTTATTAATCTCAATATGTGGAGGCATCATTTTATTTTGTATAATTAGACTTGCTTTAATAATTGAGGCGAGCCCTGAAGCAGCTAAAGTATGCCCAATGTTAGACTTACATGCACCGACAATAATTTCTGAACCTTTTTTTCTTTCAAAATATTTCTGTATCGAAGAAATTTCTGTTTGATCTCCCAAAAGAGTAGCCGTACCGTGGGCTTCTAAGTAGTCAACTTGTTCAGACTCAACTTCACCATCATCAAAAGCTCTTTTATAAGCATTCAATTGCCCTTGAAATCCTGGACTAAATGGAGAACCCTCATTTCCATCTGTACTCAGCCCAATTCCATCTATTTCAGATATAGCTCCGATGTAATCTTGATCAATCAATATTCCACAAGCAGATTCTCCTGGAACAATTCCATCCGCTTCTGAGTCAAATGAAGTTAGACAACCTTTCCTTGAGAGAGCTCCTAGCTTGGAAAAACCTCGATAGAGAAAAGAATGTAAATACATGTTTAACCCTAGGACTATCACATGCTTTGAGAATCCAGACTCTAATAAACCTCGGGCCAGTTCAAGACCATACAAGCTCGAGGCGCAAGCTGTATCCACAGCGAGAGCAACCCCACCGACTCCAGTTTCATTCTTTATGGTATCTATTTGTTTCTCGACACTGTATCCCTCGCCAGAAGGGATATTGCCCAGCTGCTCTTCATAAAAAGAGTGATCAGTCCATTCTGAAGCAATGATAAGAGAGACATCTTTAGGGTCATATTTTGTTTTAGATTGAGAAAGAATATTGGAGACTACGTCTATTCCCGCCTGAATTTGCCTGGGATGTGATTTGCTACCAAAGGGATAATTCGCAATATGCCCTGAGTCCATATAAATATGACCATCAGATGAATCATCTGAATAACTTTCACTCTTTTCATTCCAATAATCCGACAAGGATACTGATTGGGCCGTATCTGCACGAAGAAGGTTTTTCCAAAAAATATCTACACTCGATGCATCTGGAAAAAAACCTGATACTTCTTTAATATAGCAAGATCGTTTACCCATGAGACCTCGCCTTTAGACTGTAGTCTAAAGTAGAACGTGGAGAAAAGAGAACTTTCTTTTCACTTAGTCCTCTTAGTACGAGCTCCTCTTTGAATAGCCGAACTCCAGCTCTATTTGATATTCCTCCCAACTTCAGCAAGCTCATTTGATTAATAAGTGATGAGCTTGCAAGACCTGTTTCAGTCCAAATAGACCACAACAAAGAGGAAACCTTACAATGGTTTTTGTCATTCCAATGCTCTGCTATAACATTTACAATTTCATTTGCGAGAGAATAGTCCGTTTGTCCAGGAGCTCCTGACCAACTACTCAACGAACTAAAGAAACAAACAAAAGATAAATTCTTTCTGTTCTTAAATAATGTATACAGATTTAATGCAGATTGAACTTTTGTCTTAATTACTTTTTCAAAAACATTAAATTCTTTATTATCAAGTAAACTATCTTGAATCACCCCAGGAGCATGTATCAAACCGTCCAAAGATCCATATTCTTTTTCAATTTCTGTAACGATATTTTGTAGTTCATGGATATTTGTTACATCACCCTTGAAATAATGGAAAGTACCACCCCTTCTCTCAACTGAGTCTTTTGTTGTAAAAATCTCTCTTTGTTTAACAATCTTTTCAAATTCAGAGTTAAATATTCGATTCCGACTCTCTTGGTCTTTTAGTTCAAATTCATTATCAATTTTAGTTTTAAGAAACTCACGTAACTCCCTATTTGTTGGATGTTCGGGATATGGAAACTCGCCATAAAACTGAGTCCTGCCAATCGCAAAGATTTTTCCGTTAAAAAATTCTGATAAGAATTTTGAAATCTCAGCAGTAATTCCCCTTGCACCACCAAGCAGTAATATTTTTGGTTCTTCTGGGATATCCAATTTCTGATGCTTTGGAGCTAAACTTTTTTTCAAACTTTCATAAAAATACTTTTTATCTTTTTTAAAGAAGTAATGACAACTGTTCTCTGTATGTGTCTCCTGTTGCCAGAGTAGTGGCCATGGGATTTCATTACCGCTTTTTTTATCCCAAACCATGTCTACAATATTCACGTTAATTTCTATTTCCTTCACAAGAGATCTAAAGAAACCAACTGTCCCTTTGACAAAAGCATCCCTACTACCATCGAGAAGAAGTTTAATATTTACTTGTTTGCCAGCTTTGAACACATGGATAAGTTCTCTCGAGAATCTATACAGAAAAGAAATATATTTTTCCATCTGAATCTCCCAAGATCTGAGATCTAATTTCGCGAGTGGAGATAAGACAAACAGAATATCAATTGTTTCATCAGAGTTAATACTATTAAGTTTTTTGATAATATTTTCGACATCACTCACTGATGAAACAGGGTGAGAACTTACTTTCGTTTTTTTATTGAGCCAAGTTTCAATTTTATCAAAACCCTTTTCGACAAGTAGAGGACAAAATATTAAATTATCACTATATGTTATATCTTCATCTTTTTTAACTTCTATTTCAATTCTTTCGAATGAATACCTTTCAACTTCTTCATCGTCACTTCTCTCTGATGATCGTCTATCAAAAGATTTCTCAAGGGCCATCAAGTCCCCTACAGATTGAGTATTTAACAATTCTCTTCCTGCTAATTGAAAATATGGAAATTCAGTAACTAATGAGTTCATTAGGTCTTCTTTTTCAAAGATATTCAAATTTAAGTCATATTCAAAATTACTTGTTGATTGTATTTGGTCAGCGGGGACACCTAAATAGAACGATAATCGTTCTTTAAAAATCTTTGAAAACTTTTTGTTTTCTTTTGTTTCTTTTTTCTCGTCAACCTTAACCGCAACCTGATCAACTTTATCTTTTGAAATAATTTCTAAATCTTTTAAACAATTAATTTGTCCTATTAATTCCATTTCTATATTTTTATTTGGAAATACTCTTGAGAATGCACTGAAGAGATCCATTTTCATAATTGAATCCAACATTAGGTCTTCAGTAAATCTCTTTTCAAGACCAATTTCACTTGCACTTATACCTGTATATCTTGCTATCTCTTCTCTGACCCATTGTTGTTCAGGAGACATCTCTGCTTCATGTTTACTCACGGCCTGAGCATTGCTTTCAAGCCCGTTCACCAAATCTCTGATATTTGAAATTCCCACCAAACCAGAAACATCTCCCAATTCACTTCCAAATTCTCCGACTAACCCAGAGAATAATTCCATTTTGGTAATGGAGTCCAAAGATAACTCCGAGTCAAAGTCTGCATCGTCAGAGATCTCAGAGGTTTCAAACCCTGTTAATCTTGAGATCTCATTTTTAACCCATATAGCGACAGGGTGATCTGTATCGGACTGGCTAACTTCCATTGAAACATTTGAATCTGTCACAAGTTCTTCAGTATCTAAATCAAGTTCATAATATTTGTGGAGAACTTCCTCTGTGTGACTCAAAATATTATTTCTTGCTTGCTCTTTCTTTTCATCATTTTCAAGAGAGGATAACTTTTTCAATAGCTTCTTTTGTTTTTCCATAAAGCCGGAAACAATTTTATTTTGTGTATTAAGATTAAGAATTTTTTCTGATCTCTTCTGTACAGATTCTTTTTGATAACTAATAGGAAAACCAATGACAGAAGAAATGGCCAAGACAGACTCAAAGTCACCGTCTCCATCAAGGGAAATAATGAGGCTATCTTCAGTTGGTATTAGATTTTTAACCATTTTACCCAAGATTGTTCTTGGCCCAACTTCATAGAATATTCGAATTCCACTCTGGTACATTGACCCAATCACTCCTACCCAATCAACTTGATGAGTCAGTTGAAGTGATAAGTTTTCAACAATATCATTTTCAGTCGTATATTCTCTATTGCTAAGATTCGAGAACACCTTTGTGTGTGGCTTACGATATTCATTCTGATTAGACTTTAAAAACTTTTGAAACTCATTTGATATTGGCTCCATTAAACTGCTGTGAAAAGCCGCTGAGGTTCCAAGAATAGTATTTTTAATTTTCTTTTTAGTACAAAACTCTTTGAATTTTATTACGGCACTTTCTTTCCCAGAGTAAACCAATTGTCCATGAGTGTTTATATTTGCAAGTTCTAATTCACCTTCCACCATTAGGCCTTCAACCTGAGAATGAAGATCTATCCAATTCTCTGATGAAGAATTTACAATCGCTATCATCTTCCCCGGGGACAAACTATCTGCTTTTGACATAAGTCTTCCGCGTTCAATGGAAAGTTTCATTAGAAATTCAGAAGAATAACAATTTCCCGCAGCTAAAGAGACAAGCTCTCCAAAGCTGTGCCCAGCAAAACTACTAGGTTTAATTCCAAAGTGATCTAACAATTTGTAGGCTGACCAACAAACAGCAGCAAGAGCAGGTTGAGCATTACGAGTATCATTTAACTCTTTCGTTGGGCTTTCCCCATGGATCATGCTTCGTACATCAATGTCTTTTTTTAATGAATAATCACAAAGTTGTTCAAATTCCTTTTTGAAAACAGGATAAGATAAATAATTCTGTAGCATTGTTCTATATTGACTACCTTGTCCTGGAAATAAAAAAGCGGCTTGCTCAGGATCGTATTTATCACCACAGAAGAAAATTCCTTCCCGAGTAGAAAAATATTCATCTTTCTCAATTAAAAGTTCTTTAATTTTAATAATTTTTTGTGCTAATTCGGATTTCTTATTATAAACAAGGGCGCATGAAAATTTCCCAGATCCAAATTCTTGAAAATCTACTTTTTTAAAATTTCCAAGATTTGAGAGAGTCTTAATTAGTTCTCTTTTTTCATTGGATTTAACCAAAATAATTGGCATTCACACTTCCGAGTATAAGAGTCAGTTTCTTTGTCAAAAATAGAGACTTAGTTAAATAATATCAAAAAGTTGGAGTGAATTTGTGGAGGAAAAGAAAGCCCCTATTTCACAATAGGGGCAAGAGAAAATTATCTTTGGATTACATGTTCGTTTAGTACGCGATCTTCAATCTGCTCTTTAAGCCAAGATTTAAACTCAGTGAAAGGCATTGTTTTTTGCTCTTCAATTCCATATCTCCGTAGAGTAACAGATTCGTTTAATACTTCATTCTCACCAATAACCAGAACATTAGGTATTTTCTGTTTTGTCGCAGTTCTCACCTTCTTCCCTAGACTATCTCCAGAGTTATCAAACTCTGCTCGAACGTAGTCATTGTGAAGAATTTGGGCCAATTTCTCACCGTACTCATTAAATTTCTCACTCACAGTTACAACTTTTACTTGAACAGGTGCCATCCAAGTAGGAAAAGCTCCACCAAAGTGCTCAATTAAAAAAGCGATAAACCTTTCGTGAGTTCCAGCAGGTGCCCTATGAATAATATAAGGTCTGTGTTCTTCTCCATCAGATCCTTTGTAATGAAGACCCAATTTCTCAGGAACAGCAAAGTCAAGCTGGTTAGTTGATGCTGTTTCTTCTCTGCCTGTTACTGTCCGAAATTGAAAATCAATCTTTGGTCCATAGAAAGCAGCTTCACCTTTTCCTTCTTTAAAAGGTAATCCAGATTTCTCCATGGCGTTAAGGATTAAGTTTTGCGACTTCTCCCAAGCTTCAGGGTTATCTACATATTTATTTTTCCCCTTTGGATCTTCAGGATCCCAAGTTGAAAACCTCATATGATAATCTTTGATTCCCATTGTTTCGTATAATGTCTTGTGCATTTGCATTACAGCAAGAAACTCTTCCTCTATTTGCTCTTCAGTACAGTAGATATGACCATCATTCATACACATCCCTCTAACTCTTAAAAGTCCAGAGAGAGATCCATGATCTTCGTACCTATAAACTTGTCCGTATTCAGCAAGCCTTATTGGAAGTTCACGATAAGATCTTAACCTTGAGGCAAATATTTTATGATGATGAGGACAGTTCATTGGCTTCAAGCAATATTCTTCAGCTGTATGTCCATCTGCATCTGCAATTTTCATAAATGGATACATATGTTCTTCATAGTACGGAAGATGTCCTGTTTTATGATAAAGAGAAGTGTGAGTTAAATGAGGTGTCGCTACTCTTTGAAAGCCAGCTTTATATTCTAAATCATGAATATAGTTTTCTAATTCTGTTCTTAAAACTGTTCCATTCGGAAGCCAAAGAGGTAAGCCCTTCCCAACTTCTTCATCAATATGGAATAGCTCTAGCTCTTTTCCAAGTTTTTTATGATCACGTTTTTGAGCTTCTTCCCAGCGCCGAATATGAAGCATTAGATCTTCTTTACTCTCAAATGCCCAAGCATAAATTCTGGTCATCATAGCGTTGTCGCTATTACCTCTCCAGTAAGCACCTGCAACACTTCTAATTTTGAAACAATTATGTGGAATCTCATTCGTCTTCTCAACGTGTGGACCTTCGCACATATCAACAAACTCTCCATTCGTATAAAAACGTAAACAGTCGAGATCATTTTTTTTAACTAAGTCTTTTGCGTATTCGGCTTTATACGGCTCACCCATTTTCTCAATTTTTTCATAGGCCTGATCAACAGGTATGTCTTCATAAGAAAATTCTTGCTTGGCCTTTAGGATATTTTTCATTTCCTTTTCAATAGCTTTGAAGTCAGTTTCAGCTAATGGTTCAGGAAGAATAAAATCATAATAGAATCCATCTTCAATTGCAGGTCCAAAACCTAGCTTGGTGCCTGGTCTCATCTTTTGAACGGCCTGGGCCATTACGTGTGCAAGAGAGTGTCTAATTTTAAATAGTTTTGGGTTTTCAGCTTCGAGGTTACTTTCACTCATGAACGATCCTTTATAATGCCGGTTTACACAGCGACAACCGACGGAACTGTCGGAAATTAAAGGACTTTTTTACTTTAAAGTAATGGCTTTCACAAGCCTTAAGTATCTAATTTTCAATATTCCTTGCATTTTTATTCCTAGAAAACTGTCTAAATTTTTGACGGCCATCGAATTAACGACCTTTTCGAAGAGATTTGAGGACTCTAAACCTTTAAATTCACTTGTTTTAAGTAGGTTCTTCTTTGGCATACTGGTTGCAATTAGTAGCTGTGAGTACATTTTAGAGAGGATGTTATGAAAACTACAATTAAGACATTTATTGCACTTTCAATTTTGAGCCTTTCCTCAACAGCATTGGCATCATCAATTGTTTGTAATTCACCTAGACTGAAAAAGTCGCTGAAGATCAGCAATTCTAAAGTCGCTTTCCTTGAAGAGAGCCAGCTTGATGGAAGACAGCTAGCTTCATCTGCAGTTAAGGGTGTTAGAACAAGAAGAACGGCAAAAGGCTTTGATAAAATCGTTCAATATGAAGGACATAAACATATTATTCATATTGAAAATAAGAAGAGCTTTAATGAGCTTGAAGATTACATCGTAATCAAGTCACGAGAAGGACATGAGATAACATATCCTTTAAGCTGCGAAACTATATAAGAAATAATTAAATTTTTATAATAAAAGAGCCTGCTTTATGCAGGCTTTTTTTATCTACCGAATTTAAATTCTTTAATACCGCCAGATTCTTTAAGACTTGGCACTTTAAAATTTTGGCAACCCGTGACAGGAACTTCGACTTCTCTGACTACTTTCGCCAGCTGAGGAAACTTGTAAGAATTACTTAAGATCGTTTTCGTTTTGCTGTTATAAAGGGCTATCTCAACAGAGTACCTTCCCTCTAGAGACTTATCTCCATTAATTGGCTCTGGTCGATAATTAAATTCATTAACTCTCGAGAGAACTTTATCTTTATTGTATGGCCTAAGGATAATAGGTGTATTTTGAGCGGCTAATTGCTCAATCTCAATTTTTTTAATTAACTTATTATGTTGAAAAACAGGACAAGGAAAGCTTGCATACCGAGTGCTAACAGCAGCATCAGCATAATAAATCCTTATATAACCATTTTTCATCTGGCGAATTCTGGCTGAGAATTTTGATTTATCGGTACCAGGAACAACTAAAGGAATATAAGTTCTCTCCATAACACTTGCTCTGACTAAGTTATTTCTCCTCACTGTTACTAACCAAGCATTCACTTCTGATTTATTGATTAGGTAATTTAGATGTTCTTTTTCTAATACGGGAAGGCGTATTTTGATTTCTATCCCTTTAGAGATGAGCTGCTTTCTTCTTGGGCCGACTCGCCACTTTACAACTTTAAGGTCATCAATCGTTGAGTAAGCAGGAACAATAGTGATATGCCCATCGATATTTTTAAATTCTGAATAATCCTGACAGGAGGAAACTAAAAGCAAAAACAAAAATGATATAAGTTTTGTCAGGACCACTCCCTAGTCTCAATTGACAACCAAAATAGGCTTATTTGATTCTAACATACCCGGAAGAGTTTTAAAAAGACAGGAATCCCAACTTCCAATTTCAAGCTCTCCTAAATTAACAGCTGAACCTAATGAAACAATTGAGGGGCATCTCCCTTTTGTTTCTATTTTAGAAGAATCCCAACCTCCATTTGAAATCCAAACATTAAAATCTTCATGAGAGGCAATTAGAGTTGTTCCACTACGACTTAAAATATCTCTCTGCATTTTAAAAGTCTCTCTAGTGTTGAACTCTTCATCAAAACAACAGACATCCATAGCTTTTTTAATATGTAATTCTCTAGAGTTTCCAGCTGAATCTAAACGATTCCAGTCCCAAACCCTATAAGTAATTCCAGAACTCTGTTGAATCTCAACTAAGGTAACTCCTTTCCCTATGGCGTGAATTGCTCCAGCAGGGACCATGAAGAAGTCACCTTTTTTAGTTTCATAAAAATTTAAAAGGTTATTTACATCTTCCCCTGACTCCACTGACTTTTGAAACTTTTCTTTTGTTACACCTTTTTTGAATCCTAAATAAATACCTGCTCCAGGAGCAGAGTCTAAGATGATCCAACACTCTGTCTTGCCACTACTATTTTCATTTTTTAAAGCATAGTCATTATCTGGATGAACTTGAATCGAGAGATTGTCATTTGTATCGATAAACTTAACTAAGTAAGGAAGTTCTTTCTCTGAACATAAAGAGTGTAGTGAGCCTAAACCTGTTTCTGTTGGGCCTTCCTCTAAACGAGAAACTTCCCAAGTTTCACCAATTGGATTTTCAAGGCCCTCCTCAGTGGGTCTCATCGTTTTAAGCTTTTGCCCTCCCCAAATTTTTTGAACAATATGGGGTTTGAGTCTTAAATACTTGAATTCAGTCACAACTAACCTTAAGTTTCAAAAAGCACAGATTATGGTCACATGCTTTACTTCATTTTCCTATTTCTCTGTCATATTCACCACCTAAATGGCTAATATTACGTAGAAAAAACTATCGAGACTCACTGTTTCAATTCAGATGTAGAATGGTCCATGGCCAATAAGTTTCTACTCCCTATTCTTCCAATTCCAAACGTCGTGTTTTATCCCAATACAGTTTTACCTGTTTATATCATGGAACCATCCTATATCAAGATGGTGGAAGAGGCCGCGGCCAATGAAGAACTGATTGGCATCTCCATGGCCGAGCCACTAGAGGGCTTTGGCCAAGACAAAACAAGATACACTCCAAATATGATTTGCTCGGTTGGTTACCCGGTGATTGTTGAACCCTACGAAGAGGGTACTCTTAAAATATTGATGAAAGGAGTTCGCCGAGTTGAACTTCTTGGAATTCATCAAAATCTTCCTTACCTTATTTTTGAGGCGAGAGACATGCCAGACTGTGAAGACTCAGGTGTTCTCAATACTGGAATGGTTGAAAGACTTTCGATGATTTTAGACAGCTGGCTATTAGAAAATGTTTCTAATTCTGTAGAGCGTGAAGGGTTTTATCAAAACCTTATTTCACTAAGACATATTGTAGATTACCTTTGCATGTTTCTTATTAATGACGTTGGTATGAGACAAATTCTACTCGAAAAAAGATCTCTCGTTGAAAGAGTTCATATACTCAATTCCCTCTTAAGAGAAAATAATCCCTATGAAGAAGACTTTTTAGTTCTCAACGCCTTCATGAATTATGAAGACATTGAGAAAACCTATAAAGTGAGTCATTAGAATAATGGTATAAAAAGATTTAAAGCTGTTAAACCCAGTCCAGATACTACTGGGATCGTGAGATTATCGTCCACGAGTTCTGAAAGTAGTTCACTTATCGCTCCTATTAATCCACCAAACATAGCAAAAACTAGAACCTCAACGGAAGGTTCTACATAGAAGAGTGAGTACACTAAAGTGACAGAGTAACAAGTTAGGTAACCTGCAACAGTCCCTTGCAAAGATTTATTTGGAAGAATTTTATCTTTCCCATACAAGATCCCAAAATATGAAGAGATTGGATCAGAAAAAACGAGAAACAAGATCGCTAGAATGGCGAGCTTTTCAGAGAAGAAAAAAAGCGCCAGCGAAACTCCAAGGGCATAAAATGGGAATCCACTCATCGAGTTCTTTTCATGTTCTCTCATAAAAGGTTTCATAAAAAAGATAACGACCTTATTTATGGCCTTCACTCTTAGTCGACTAAAATCAATAAGGAAGCCACAGACAGCAATCGCCATTAAAATTTTGGCCATGAGAATATGCTCAACGCCTGATTTATAATAGGCCATAAGACCAATTAAACCTGTCCCGATATGCCAAATTTTTCTCACAACATGTAGGTCTGAGCGAAGATGAAACTTCGTGTTCTCTAAACTATTGGAAACATTGGTGTTCATTCAGGGTTCCCCTCTACTTTAATTAGTCTTCTCTTTTAGTCGGCCAATAATATCCTCAACTTGGATTTGTGTCCAACCCCCTAGCAACATTTACATGACACAGCGCAGGGTGCTTGAATTCATTTGAATCTCCCCTTACATTCCAGCGATTCTCACATATAATAATCTGTAGTTAAGGAAAGTGCTTAATAGCGAAGAAATCAAAGGATTGGCTTCTCAAATGATTAACGAAAACTCGGGATTCGGGCCTTCAAATATATCTTCACATATCGGAACACAAAGAACTCAAAAAGTT
>JAGSHI010000177.1 GCA_023954635.1 Bacteriovoracaceae bacterium | reverse complement strand
GTTGTCTATGAGGAAGAAGATTCATTTCGAGGGATAGAGAGAAGAGATGTTATTTTGATGAATTCAGACGATATGAAAAGATTAAACTTATCCCAAGATCAAAAAGTCACTATTAAGTCTGAAACCAGTAGAATGGCAAACATACTTGTAAAAGAGTTTGATGTTAAAGAAGGTAACACTGTGATGTACTATCCTGAGTGTAATATTCTTATATCGAGAGAGCTTGATCCCCACTCAAAAACGCCTGCTTACAAGTCCACTGAAGTAACTATCGTCCCTTAAATTAAAACGCTACTTTTCAGTGCTTTAGCGAGGTATACAGTTTTTAATTGGCAGTGAATAATATCAACTGGATGAGTCATTTCAGTCACTTAAGCTAATGTGATAATTCTCAGCAACGTCTCACTTATAATATTACTATGGGGTTCCTCATTAGTATTTTCCTTTCATTCAATATGGTTTTTGCTCAGACTCTTTACCAGGGAAAGTGGTCTTCTGATGAAGATAATCCTCCTGGATTAGAGAAGGCCAGGTCGAAAAATTATGAGAAAAATCATCGGCCTCCCTCAAAACATCCTCCAACTTATCAATCGGTAATACTTTATGAATTTCAGGCAGACCTTGTAGAGGAAAAAAATAACCATTTAAAACGAGCAAAACGTTTAAGAGGGAAAAGGTTTAAGAGTTCTAAATATCGAAAGAAAGCAAAGAAAGTAAAATGTACTTATACCTGTAATAAAAAGTTGAAGCCTTATAATGAGGGGGGCTCAAAAACTGTTTTACATAAATCAGGAAAAGAAAATTATAAGAACTGGAAAAAAGACCAAAGGAAAAGTTATATTAGTCCTATTTACAACCCATATAAGTATCGAAGGCCGAGCTCTATCTCAAGAGATCCTGAGGGAAGTCATTTAAGGTAGTGTTGATAAGTTATTGATTACTCTATAAAAAAACAAAACATCCTACTAAAATTATTCAGTGATTAAACCGATAAGAAACTAATCTTTTCAATGGAGAACTGAATGAACAAGCCATTTAAGCTAATTGGTCTTTCGACTATGACACTTTTTTTATCGACAACTGTATTTGCAGAAACTGATTATTCAAAATGCTCACAGTTTATTAATCCTTTTCAAGGCGAGAGTTCTGGCTTTGGTTATCAAGGCGGAAGTAGTGGATCTGGAGGAGTAGGACTTGGAGTTAGCGGTGGAGGTTTTGGAACTGGTGGCTTATATCCTTTTAAGCTTAAAAAGAATGGAAAGATAGAGCCCGCTAAAGGTGTTAAGTCTTATGAATTCAACAAAGATAGTAACGAAGAAATTATTGAGTTTGAAATTCCGACTTTTCCTTATTTGATGGAGCCAGGTCAAGAAGTTGATTTTTCAAAAATAAAACCAGTTATGAAAGTTCAGAGAGTTATTATAAAAAGAGACAAAGATAATGAAATCAAAACAATTACTAATGATTTCGATGTTAAACAAAAAGATCTCGATAACCATAATAAGATGATGAAAAAGTGGTTTGAGTATACCTACAGCGACAAATACAAAGAGCAAATGAAAAAAATGCAAGCACAGTGGGGACTTGAAGATTTTCAAACACCTATCATGATGCCATTAAAATCTGATTTGCATTTATCTCAAGTGAATGGAAAGTGTCGTGTTGATAGACATACAATAACAAACCTAATGGATAACAAGATTGATGGATTTAAATACGATACAGTTAGCTACGATACAAAACTGTGTAAAGACTTAGGAGATGCTCTCGCGAAGCATCAGAAAACACTTGAAAAATGTTTTAGCCAAAAGGCCGCAAAAGACTTCTCTAAAATTGCCTCTGACTTTTATGAAAGTAATCATAGAGAAAGCCCTGGAAATAACTTTGGTTTCGGTCAAGTTGGATCTGGTTATCCTGGAGGCGGCATAGGTGGAGGCTTTGGCATTGGAATGGGAACCTTCCCTGGAATGGGTGGAGGAATGGGATTTGGTATGGGTATGGGAGGCTATGGCATGGGAATGCAATCTCTCGAAAACCAAGTTGCTGGTATGGCCAATAATAGCCAGTTCTCTGGAATTCCTCCGGCAGTCGCTGCAAATAATTTATATAATACTTGTAGATGGATGGGGTTAGGAGAATTCGAAAATGATGAATATTGGCCTAAAGAACCTGCTCTTTCAGCTCCTCCACATGGTGACGATGGAGCCAGTGGTGAAGGTACCGAACAATAAAAAAATGATGAGGGTCTGTGAACAGGCCCTTTTTTTATTTCTCTAAAAACTTGGCAACTTCTTTCATGACTCGAATTGATACAAGCAAGCCACTGTGACCAACTCCTGGAATATTTATATTTTCACCGTGCTCAGTAGATTCTCTCGGGAGAATAATATTATCTGAATTTCCGGTTATAGAATAAAAATCAACACTACTTGAATTAACTTCAGTTTCGTGGAGTTTTCTTAAAAGCTCAGAGTCTGGTCTAAGCTCTGTTCCCACTTGTGTAGGGAGCCAGTAGGCATTGTAGGTTCCCTTGTGAGGAGTTCCCAAGGTTATACATGTGTTTACTCTTCTCGAGCCACCAAGGAGTTGTAGGTAAGCTCTGGCCACAATTCCACCCATACTATGGCAGACAAAATCTATGTCCCCGCCCTTTACATGAGTTTGGAGATACTCTTTTAATTCTATGGCGGCTTTCTCTACACCTTTTGTGGAGGGGTAATTATAAAAGAGGACTTTTTTAAAGCCACAAACTTTTAAGTAAGCTGCCATTGGGAAAAAGTTCGATCGATTGGCACCAAAGCCATGTAAAAGCACAATCGTTCTTTGGTCTTTCTTTCGGGGAGATTTTCTCTTTGATCGATGAAGGCCAAATGGATAAAGGAGCCCAAGGGTTGTATTGGCGAGTATCTCTTTAGCTATTAATAATTGTGTCTTTTTCATGTATGTCTCTTCTAAAGAAGTTTTAGACTAATAAAGCTTCTTACTCAAATAAAGGCCTGTCATTAAAGAAATTCTATGAGATTTCGATAAGTTAGTATGGCTGACGCAAATAGAAAATCACTTCTCTTTGTCACTAAGGATGAAGACCTTAAAGAAAAAGTGACAGAAGACCTTGAAGGAAACAATCATCGAGTTGTTCTCGCTAGTAATGATAGTGAAGCGAGGCTGAAAGTTGTTGGTGAAAAATTTCAATTTGTTATTGTTGATTTAGATATGCCGGATTTCAAATCGGAGTCATTTATTCAAAATATTCGACATAAAGAAAAGCTCAAAGGGGAAACAGATTTTCTTCCCATTATTATTTTTGGAGAGTCTGAAGAAAGCTTTGAAGATATTTGTTCTGAATTCGAAAAAGTAAGTTTTCTATCGAAACCACTAGACTATACAGAACTGAAAACAAAACTAGCTGTTTTAGGTGGGAGTAGTGCTGTCAAAGAAAATTCCAGACCGATTATAAAAGGAACGATTCTTATAGAAGAAGGTACGGCCAGTAATGAAATGTATTGGGTTATGACAGGTTCATTTGTCACTACTATTAAAGAAGGCGAGAATGAAAAGGTGATTGGTGAAGTCAAACAAGGTGAGCTTATTGGAGAGATGAGTTTTCTCGATAGTAAACCTCGTAGTGCTTCTGTGACCGCCTTAGAAGATAGTGAAGTTTTAGTTATTCCTCATAAAAAGTTTATACATGCAATGGACGGACAGCCACAGTGGTTCCAAACTCTCATGAGAACTCTTTCAGCTAGACTTCGAAATTCGAATGATATCATCAGTGGAAAAGGTGAAATTTTAGACACCATTGATGAACTTCAAAAAGATCTCGATAAGTTTAAGGCTGAGTCTTAATAAGTAAACTCTAGTCCGTCTACGGGACAAATATCAATACAGCCACCACATCCGATACATGGAGATTCTTTTAACCCAAAGCTTCCAAGAGTTGGAACTTTGTCTTTGTGTGCATATGAGGCAACATCAATACCCATAGGACAAACCTGTGAGCAGAGATTTATGCCTTTACACTTATCATTGGCCTGAACTTTAAATTTAGATCCAAAGTATCTGCCTTGTAGCTCCATCATTTTTGCTAGAGGGCATCCATATCGACACCAAATTCTCGTACCGAGAAATGGGTAGGCTCCAACTCCTATGATAGCTCCAAAAATAAAATCGATAACGATATCTTGAAAAGCCTTCCCCGCACCAAGTAAAGTCGTCGCTGTGAACAGGTTTAAAAAGTCAGCAAATAATACTAATCCATAAGCTAAACCAAAAACCATAAAGAATACTTGAAGCTTTTCCATCTTGTCAGCTGTTGGACCGGTTGGAGTTTTGTATTTAACCCAATTCGCTCCCCATTTTGTCACACCAATTGTTTCTGCTAAGTTTCCGCAAGCACAAAACCATGAGCAAAACCTTTTTCCAAAAAACCAAACAGAAAGAGGGATGACAACAAACATATAAAAGAGTCCGCCCCAAGAGGTAAAGGCCCTCGAAATATATACATAGGCGTCAACGTTGGTCGGGAGAATTGGATCTTGAAAAAAAGATTTTCCTTGAGACAGAGGAACTATGAAAAAGGGAATTAGATATAAAAGAATTAATTGAACTAAAAAAATAGAAAGAAATTTTTTCTTTTGGTAATTGGAAAGAGCGGGGCTCTTTCCTTTTTTGTAAGGGGACTTGCCTTGCAGAAGAACTTTTCCCGCGATTGAGCACACAATTAAAGTATATAAAGATGCATACCAGAAAGATGGACTCTTCCCTAACAAGTAGGCACTTGAAACACTTTCAATCCACCCAATGGAGACAAGCAAGTGAGGGTACTTATAAGAAAAATACATCAAGAGAACGAGAGGGAGAAATAAGAAAATGAATATTTTTTCTGCAGTACTTCTTTTGATACTTCCTTTGGCGTAGCTCACTGTAGTCCTTTTTTAGATTTGAAAATATTGTATCATGTAACTCTTAAAGGTAAGTGAGTTTGGATCGAAAA
Source organism: Bacteriovoracaceae bacterium (assembly GCA_023954635.1). GTDB lineage: Bacteria > Bdellovibrionota > Bacteriovoracia > Bacteriovoracales > Bacteriovoracaceae > M0603. The sequence goes on along the minus strand of JAGSHI010000177.1, from coordinate 1,153 downwards.
TTGTTACGTTAGAGAGAGATGCTAATTAATTGCCACTGGGGCAGTCTGATCCTAGTATCAAAAGAAACCTAAGACAACCCTCTAACTGTTTGAAATCTTGATGAAATTTGTGGCATCGCTTTTGCTCTTATGACCCCAACTAAGAATTAAAAAGGAATTTTAATCTAATCAGTTTAATCGAGACAAGATTAACTTGTTCAAAATTTAATACTCGGGGGAGAGGAAATGAAAAGTCAGTGGAAAATAATCTTATTAGCTTCAGCAGTAACATTAGTATCTATGAATGTCTCTGCACAACAAAGTCCAGAACAACAAGCTCAAAAGAAGCTCAATAGACTAAGTCGAATTGTTCAAAAACTTGAATCGAATATTTATTCTATGGATCAATTTCAACTTAGAAAACTCAATAATAAACTAACTCAGGCCATCCAAACTCTAAGGCCAGGGCATGGACCAGGACCCGGACCAAGACCTCCTAGACCACCACGTCCAAGTATGAAAACAGTAACTGGAAGTATCGAAAATATGACATTTGTTTACGATGTAACTGATGCAATGGACTTAGCGGCTCAATGTATTGGACAATTTGAAGGAAAAATTAACTCTGTTGATGATGCAAAACTTTCTGTAGATTTTTCTCCAGAAGCGAAGCTCCACACATCTGGTTGGTGGACGAGTGCTGGTGAAGTTTGTACCGTAATTGCTGCCAAGTCTGTTGAAATGGGTGTCTTTCCAAAATCAGGTTACGGTTATACCGCGATTGGTTCAATTGAGAAAAATACATTTCTATTTAAAGGAAATTCATTAAAAGATATCCTTCTTCAGTGTCAGTCTTTCTATGATAATGAAGTTCATACAAGTGTAGATGACATCAATATTTTCAATGGAACTGAACTTGTTAAGAAACATACTTCTGGATGGTGGACCAACTCCTCCGAAGTTTGCAATGTCATAATCCAAGAAATTAAATAACTATAGGGGCCCTCTTTAGAGGGCCTTTTTTTAGTTTTACCTCATTTATCACCGTTATTTCGCATATTTAAACCTCATTAATCTTTTCATTTATGTGGCGCATCTACTATCTTGTGGTATACAGACCTAATTAAGTAGAGGAAAAAATGGAAGAAACAATAAGCGCAATTGTTGAGAAGAT
>JAGSHI010000201.1 GCA_023954635.1 Bacteriovoracaceae bacterium | reverse complement strand
TTTTTTGAGTGGAAGCTATTTTTGAAAAATCTTCTATTGTCGGATTAATAGTTTTTGTAAGTTCAATAAAATCAGAGTCGTTGAGTAAGTTTTCTGGAAGAAGAGCATCATCTTTTAAAATCGAAATCAGATCATTTTGTTTGGAAGATTTCACAAAGCCTGTCTTTATGCGATCAATAGGACGAGTTGGACCGACTAATTTAGTCCCGTAAGGGAGTTCAATATATATGCGTTGACTGGGCATTATATTAAAAAAGTCTTTAATTTGTGGGTTAAGCTCTTTAATTTTCTGAATAAAAGCCGAATCGTTTATTAAGCGACTAGGTAGCCTTGCATCTTCCTCAAGTGTCTTGCTAAGAGATTTTGTACTCTTTGGACTGAGAAAGCCGGTAAGTAGCCTTGGCGCTTGTGTGAAAGCATTAAAGCTTAAAATAAAGAGTATTAGGGAGAACTTTCTCATATTACTCATTGTACCAAGAAATAAAGGATTATTTTATGAAGAAAAAAGTGTTCGTACTAGCGATTCTCTTTGGTCTTAGTTCATGCCTGTCGATGAATGATAGAAGCGTGAGTTCTGTGGACGGAGAACCAACCCTACCACTAGATGAGACTGTAGATGTTGGAGTTGATACTAGTCAAGAGTTTGATCTTGAAAGTGAGTTGGCAAAAGATGAATTAATGGCCTCGACTGACAGCTTGGAAGTAGCTGAAGGTGAGGAAGTTGAAAAAACTGAAGATGTTGCTAATACTGAGCCAGTAGAAATTGAACCTGTAGGAATTGAAGAAGTTCAAATCGCACAGGAAGAGCCAGCTAAGACTGATTCAACAACTCCTTTTTACGAGGATGAACAACATCAAATCGATATGCCAATCAGCGAAGCTCAGGGATACTCAATATACACAGCAAAAGGGCATGAGACACTTATGCTAATTGCTTTTTATGTTTATACTGATTACAGAGCGTGGAAGAAGATTAAAGAGGCGAATAAAGATACCTTGGCAGACTTCAACTCTATCCCTGCAGGTACAGAGATTAAGCTTCCACACCCTCTAAAAGTTTGGAACGCGCCAAAGGGGAGACCTTACTTAATTAAAAAAGCTGATACTTTATCGCTTATTAGTAAAAAGGTTTACGGAAAGTACAAGTACTGGCCAGCAATCTATGAGAATAATAGAGATCAAATTGAAAAGCCTGAATTGATTTTTGAAGGCTTTACAATCTTTTATCCTTCTCAGCCTGAGAAGTTTATGGGACCAGTAAAAATTAACTAATCCATAATTTGTCGAGAGCTAGCAATAGCTTTCGACACTTCATACGTATCAAAGTGGTCTGCAAAATTAGAAAATAGTCTTAAAGAGTCTGCAAGTATTAGTTCTTGATCGTGTTCAACCTTATTCAAAATCGGTATAAACTCTCTCCAGAGTTCTAATCCTCCGGTAACGAGATAGTCTAGATGCTTTTTTGGAAGGTCTGAGTTGTTATAGTTCTTAATCACGAAAGATGCACCTAAGCAGGACCCTAAAAAAACATAAAAAAATGCATACTCGTTGTAGACGTGCGTTTGATTTGAAAGTCTTACAAAACTACTACAATCCTGATTGATAGATTCTATATATCCTTTGAGGAAAATTGAGAATTTCTTTGGTAGCAGGTGTTCTTCAGGGGTGTGGTTTACCCAAAAATTTCCAATATGTTCCAAACAATACTGGTAAGTATGATGTTCACATTTGCCTGAGGCATAGAGCTTCATTAGCTGGTTCTGCTCAACAAGCTCATGTAGATTGGTAATTGCTGACTTCAAGGTTTGGCGTAATTCCATACATTCTTATAAGAGATCGCTGATGCAAAGTAATCACAGGTAAAACATATGATTAAGCTCAATGTTTAAAATTAAGTACTCTTTAGAAAACGTGTTAAAATATTGTCATGTACGGCAGCATTAAAACCAATTTTATTATTAAACTCGCAACGACACTGCACCAAAGTGGAACGAGTACTCCAGAATTGGAAAGAGAACTCATCTCCGTCTGTGATGCACTAGGAGTAAAGGGAAGCTTTCTTATTTCACCTACGTCAATCTCATTGACCCTTGAAGAGGCTAATGAGGTTGTTTCTCAAAATCTTAGGGTCTTTCCTGGGTCGGTAGATCTGTATAAGCTAAATCAACTTAAGGGGCTCGTTAACCAATTAGGAAATGAGGGCCTAGCTGTGGAACAGGCCTATGATATGCTTCAAAAAATTAAAGGTGAGAGGGGAACCTATTCTTTGTTCCTGACTATTTTGAGCTTCTCCATCGTCGCAACATGTCTGGTCATTTTCATGCAAGGCAAGCTTGTTGACATGGCCGCGGCCTGCGTATGTGGGGCCTTAGTCGCGGTAATGGTTATCAATATTAAAAGTATTAGATTGGAGCCAATTAAAGAGACGATCATTGCCTTTTTTGTTTCAACTACAGCATTTGCAATTCATTATTTTGAACCACAAGTTAATGTAAATATTGTGACGTTAAGTTCATTAATTATTCTTATTCCAGGTCTTGGGCTTACTATATCCATTTCAGAACTGGCGAGTAAACATTTTGCCTCAGGCACAGCAAGGCTTATGGGGGCAATTGTAGAGTTCTCAAAACTTGGTGCAGGGATTATTGCTGCATATCACCTCGCGAGCTATTTTGACTTTCCATCAATGAATCAGCCTCTAGTAGAGTACTCAATATATATAAAAGCTCTTGTGGTTCTAATATGTTCAAGTGCCACTTCCATAGTATTTAACGCCAACACAAAGGACATTCCTTGGATCTTAGGTGGTGCCTTGTTTACAATGCTATTTCTAGATTTTGCAGGAAACTTTTTAAGTTCCAACCTATCAATCTTTTTAGCATCTTTTTTTGCTGGTTTATTAAGTAATGTATTTGCACTGAAATTTAATAAAAACTCTTCTACGATTTTGTTGCCATCAATTATTTTCTTGGTTCCAGGTGTCTTAGGTATTAAAAGTCTTCAACTTTTAGTAGAGCAGAATTTTGGACTTGGTCTTGGTGAAGTGGCCAAAACAATAACGATTGCGATTCTTATTGTTTCTGGAATATTTTTTGCGGATGCGATTCGTCCATCTTATCATATAAGAGCAATGAAAAAGTAGAGGAGTACCGATGCATTTAAACCACGACAGTAAAGAAGGTCCGGCGGATCAAATTACTTTCTCCGACTTTCTAAAAGTAGACATTAGAATTGGTGAGGTTGTTGAAGTCCTTCCATTTCCTGAGGCAAGAAAGCCTGCATTCAAACTTAAGATAGATTTTGGTGAGGGAGTGGGAATCAAGAAAACAAGTGCTCAAATAACACAAAACTACAATATGGAAGAATTAATGGGGAAGAAGCTTGCTGCAGTAGTCAATTTTCCTCCCCGCCAGATTGGGAAATTTATGTCTGAAGTGTTAGTCCTGGGCTTTAGCGATGATGATCAAAATGTTGTGTTATTTAATTTAGATAAAGATGTTCCAAACGGAGCGAGGCTCCATTAGACTTTATATAGACACTGTAAGTTTCTCGTACTCCATAGGCTGTTCTTGCTCGCATTGAATCACTTTCACTAAAAAGTTCGTTAACTATCCAATCGTCTAATCTATATAGATTTGACAAAAATTGTGCCCAAAAACCATTATGTTGGGATGGACTTTGATGAGGATACATTAACTGAGAAGAGGGCTGATCCAGAAAAGGATCTTTTGTTCTTTCTGGACAAAGCAATAAAAGGTTCCTTGCGGGTTTTGGCCATATTGATGACTGTGGTTATCTTTTTAGGAGTCATAGACGTCTTCTATATTTTATATAATAAACTCATGTCCCCGCCTAAGTACCTCTTAGAGATCAGTGACATCTTCGCCACCTTTAGCGGCTTTATGGCCGTACTTATTGCCATAGAAGTCTATGCTAACATTATCATTTATTTAAAAGAGAATCTCATCCATGTGCGAATTGTTATGGCCACTGCACTTATGGCGATTGCTAGGAAGGTAATTGTTCTAGACTTCTCAGTGTTAGATCCAAACTACTTAATTGGTATTGGCGTGGTTATGCTATCTAGTGGGGTGGTGTATTGGTTAACCTACAAAATCCCAAGGTTTAAGGTTAAAGAGTCAAAAAAAGATTAAGAATTCATTCAAGTATCCGTTTTTTAAAATTATCTCAATAAGAATGAAATTTGTCCGATATGTAAGAAATGAAAAACCTTAAGATCATCATTTCAGTACTTCTTATTTCTCTATCTAACTCAGCAGTCTCTGAAGAGAAAATGAATGCCTGTTTTATTACAATTAATTCAAGTGAAGAAAAACACCAATTTAAGAAATCCCTCTCGACAGGTGCGAATGCTGGAAAATTTGAATTCCACGAACTTGCACCTGATTCAGATCAGCATGGCTGGTTTGAAAATGCGTGCTCTAAAAAGATTAGATGTGACATTCTGGT
>JAGSHI010000072.1 GCA_023954635.1 Bacteriovoracaceae bacterium | reverse complement strand
CCATACTTGAGTATACTCCCTTATGAGGCATATTTATCTCACTACAAGGAGCAAGGAACTCAGGAAGACAAATATCTCCAGTGGGGAGATTATCTAAAACTTGAATAATAATAGACATGCTTTGTCTCATTTCTTCCATTCGGACGAGGTATCGATCATAACTTTGCCCTTTAACCCCTAAAGGAATTTCAAAGTCTACATCTGAATAAAAATAACAAGGTTCAACTTTTCGAAGGTCATAATTAACACCACTCCCTCGTAATACTGGTCCAGTTATCCCGAGCTCTAGTGCTCTAAGAGCATTTATCTCACAGACCATATTTCTATCTAGCCAGATCGAAGATTTTGTAAATAATTGATTTACATTATCTATCTGCTCTTCAATCTTTTTAAGTGCTTCGAAGCAGTCAGTTACCCACCCAATTGGTAAGTCGTACTTTAGTCCTCCTATTTTATTGAGAGAAGGATTCATTCTAGAACCAGTCATCTTTTCAAATAGTTCATAAACTAATTCACGAGCATGTTGACAAAGAAAAAAGACAGACTCATTTCCACCTGCGACTGCACAATGACCAATGCAGTTGAGATGATCGTGAATTCTAGAAAGTTCAATAAAAACCATTCTGATTGCCATTGACCTATCTGGGATAACAACAGAAAGAGATTCTTCAATTAAACGACACCATATAGTAGATGCTATAAAAGGACTTTGATGGTTTAAGCGCTCTGTTAAAGCAATAATTTGATGATAATTAAAACTTTCTGCCTGTTTCTCCCAACCTCTATGATAAAAGCCAGTTTCAATCTGACTTCTTCTAATATACTCACCTTCAAGCTCTAGCATCAGGCGGATATTATTTTTCATAACAGGATGGTGAGGGCCTATATTCACCCAAGACCGAACCCCCCTTTGGTCATTATCTAGCGATAAGTCCTCAGGAAACTCTGTAGGCAATACTGAAACGACATCAACTGCTGATCCAGTATAATCTTTACGAAGAGGGAAGCCTCCGAAATCTTCAGGGTCAAGAGTACAAGGTTTATAATCACTATTAAATTCTAAACCAAACATTTCTCTTGATTCACTCTCAAGCTTTTTAGCCCCTGACCATAACTTTTCTAAAGATGCCACTGGTTTAGATTCATCGACAGGAACAACCAGCCTTAATTTAAAGAACTCTTCAAGATTTAAGAAGTGATAGACTAATTCAAATCTATTTTCAGAGTTTGATTTTCCTTGTAAATCAATGGCGCAAATATCGAGTAAAAAAATAAAATTGTATTTTTCTTTTAATACTCCAGCTAGGATTGATAAATTTTTTACTGAGCAAGTAGCTTCAGCCCCATCTTTAAAGACCTGAAAGTTATTCTGATCAAATTCTTGTCTTAAGTTCTCTAGGAAAGTACTCATTCACTCTCCAAAGAGTTTTTGACTACTCCAGACTCGATTCTAGTTTTTAATAATTTTATTCCCTCTAAAATACTCTCTGGAGTTGGAGGATCTCCTGGTATTTGGATATCAACAGGGATGTGATCTTTCCAGTCTGACTTGTGGCTATAGTTTTGAAACAACCCACCAGAGATAGCTTCTGATCCTAAAGCGACGACCCACTTTGGCTCACACATATTTTTATAAATATTGTTCAATATCACAAAAGATTTATGGGTAACTGGTCCCGTTATGACGAGTAGATCAGCTTGGGCAGGAGAATACCGAATTCCTTCAAAACCAATTTTTTCTACGTTATACCTTGCTCCATACAAATTTTTAAATTCGATTTCACTAAATCCCGAGCCAAAAACAAGGGGCCAAATAATACCAGACTGAGACCACCTTTTTAGCCTTTCAGTAAACTTTGAAGCCTTGGTAGTCAAAACATGATTTTCTAGAATGAAGTTACTTCTCATATATCTAATGTGTAAGGATGAAAAGGTTTCCAGTTTACATCAACAGGAAATCCAATTTCAGAGTTAAGTTTTTTTAATTCAGCTTTACAAGCAGGCATCTTCCCCGTTGAGTAAATCCATGAATAAATTCTTTGATGAGTTGAACCTATTCCATCGTCATACTGCTTATAAAAATAATGAGGCATTAAGCTTTTTCGAAGTCCTTGAAGTATTGTTATAGAACCATCAAATGCTCTCTCTAAGTCTTCGGAGCGACAAGACTTTTTCATTCTTATAAGGTCAAATTGTCTCTTACCATTGGCTAAATAAGGATTTGCAAGCCAGGCCCTTTTTGGACAATGATAAGTGAACCCAATTCTTTCAAGTTCTAAAAAAGAAGTCATAAAAGCAAAGAACCAATGTCTATCGATATTCCCTCTCACGCTAGAGACTCTTACAAATCGATGACATGTAAGATACCTTTTAGAATAATTTTTATAGAAGTCCATGAAATAATCTTCAAAGTCTGTAAAACCTTCTACCGGTCCTGATAATTTTTCGTCTCCATCATTAGATTTCTTTTTATCTTTGAAAATACTTTTTTTGATATCAACGACAAGTGATTCAGATCGAAGTTTTGAAGTATTTCGAGTTGAACGTCCATGTTTAATATTCTTACGAAGTTTCTCAGCTCCTCTCCACATATGATCATAAAGTTTGTGACAACCTTTTCTGAGTTTAGCTAGTTCATCAAACTTAAAATGGTGTCCCTTTTTTAAAGCATAATTAAAAGCATCGTTTGCATTTATACTGCCAGAAATACGGTAGGCTGGCTTTTGTTCTTTCCCACGAATAAGTCTTCCGCCCATATTCTCCATGTAGGCCTTAAACTTGCTCCACTTTATAGTTTTTTTAAGGTCAGTAAGAGAGTCAATTTTTTCAAACTTAGGATCTTTATGGTTTACACCCACAAGAACAAGTCTTGATTGCCATTGATTTCTAAAGGCACAAGGATAATATTCGCAGTATTGTTCAATGACTCCGCCAACAACTCTCACCCGTTGAGAAACAGGAGTCTTGGGATCAAATGAAGCTAAGTATCTAAGGTTTCCAAAAACGACTATTTTTAAAGGTTCCCCTAATTGATCTAACATCCTGGGAACAAAACCTTCGGTATACGGTACAGATGACAAAGAGCCCCGATACGACTTCCAGACATCTTTTTGGTTACACATATTAAATTTCTTATAAATTTGGCCTGAATGAAGATCTAAGCTATAAGCAAACTTGCTTTTGACAGGGGTCAAGGCCACAAAGTTTATTTTTTTATCTTTAAGCTCTGGAAAGGGTAGAAAATCAAAAAATGCATGAATGAGTGGGTCGCCTTCGCGGTCTCTTGGGGAAAATCTTCTATCTACATTTAGCCATTGGGGAATGGCCTCAACAATAGGAAGACCCTTCTCTCGTTCAACGGTGACCGTTTCAGGGACTTTCTCAACATTTTCAGTTGATTCTTTCGATGTGTCGACATCATCAGTTATGTTGAGAGGAAGTTCCTCATTTTTCTTTTTAGATTTAGAGGAACAGCTTGAAATTGAAAAAAATATTGCAATAACCAAAAAGAAGGTCATCATTTTCAATTGACAAGCTCGCCGGATATAGTCCAAAATTCATTCCATCCTTAGTGATTCTTATGCCCGGGTGGTGAAATTGGTAGACACAAGGGATTTAAAATCCCTCGATCATTAGATCGTGCCGGTTCAAGTCCGGCCTCGGGCACCAATTTCCACAACCTATTAAAATCATAACAAGCTGATTATCATTTGTTGAATAAAAAGGTTCATTTTTTGATATCTATTCGCCTACTAAATTGAACTTTATTCTCTTGCCCAAAGCTTGTGACATCAAGCATCAAGTCTCTGTTCTTTACTCGCGATTTTATAAACATAAAGTTGTACTCACCGTCTACTCCAGCTATTTGTCGAGGGTTTGGCTCTTTTGCAAAACTTCCTGGGTAAACTTTTGAGTGAATGCCACTACTGGTCAATTCATAGGTCTGATAGCCAGTGAGTGACTTTTCGAGCTTCATTATTTCAGCGAGGTGTCTGTCGCCACTGACAAAAATGGCCGGATCCCGCTCTCTTTTAAGCTTTTTAAGGAAGTTTTTTAAGTTCTTAGGGTGATAACGCTCCCAAGATTCATAGCTATGATAGAGCCCAAAATACTGGTCTCCCTTTATTAACCAATTGGGTCCTCGAACTGTACGCATATCTTTAAAAAGCCAATTTTCTTGTTTAGTTCCAAGGTGAGTCCCCATTTTTGAAGTTGATTTATCTCTAAAACTTCTAGCATCTAAAAAATAAAAATTTTGCCCATTTAATGAAAGTCTATAACTTACGCCAGGCCCTTTTCTCGTTAGTTTAGATTTACTAAAAGGATAAAAGATATCAAAGATCTCAGCTGATTCTTTTTTGTATTGATAAGACTTATCCCCGTTATTTAATCCGTAATCATGATCGTCCCAAACTCCCAAGACAGGAATTAATTTTCTTATATGATAAAAATCGATATTCTCTCTTGTTTCAAGGTACCGAGACCAAATCTGCTTTGGAGTTGAGGCCCCTCCTACATATTTTCCACCGACAACATCAGCATAAGTATTGTCCCCAATCATTAAAACAATATCTGGGTTAAGAGAAACGAGCTGGGCCCACATTTCTTTTTGAATATCCATAAACTCATCAGACATACAGCTTGCAAGGCCTATGTTTAACTCTTCTTTCTTTTTAGGCATGGTTTTAAATATTCTATAATCTTCAATCATTCCTGGAGAATTATAGAGCTCGATTCTATAGACGCTGCTGGGATTTAGCTTAGAAATTTCAAATTGAATGACAAGACCATTCTCATCTTTCCATCGTCTAAGAGATTGCTTGATATTTCTTTTTGGAATATATGAACCTGTTGTCTGGTTAACGAACTTAACTTGAGGGAGAATATCACTCGGGATCGATATATTAATCACAGTATGATCAGAACGAGTCATCCCTTGCATGATAGAATAAGTTTTATACTCATTGGGATGAAGCTCTTTGTTTATATAGAGGCATCCGGCCAAAACATTTTTTTCACATGCATTTTCAAAGGAATTAAAAGCAAGTTCTTTGTTTCCGACTTCTAAATAACTGACTGCTTCATTAAAGACTTGAATATCTTCTTTTTTAGGGGCACTAGCACAGCCAAAAAGAAAACAAAGGACAGCAAGTCCAGCAATGATGTTTAGTTTCATATTTCCTCCAAGTTAAACTAGAGTACTCTGAGAAAAAAAGGCTATCAAGAGGAAAAGAAAGGCAATGAAGAGAGGTCCTCTCCATTGCCATATAATTATAATTTAAAGACTGGTCCAGATACTTTCGACTGAGTATCACTACTTCTACTGTCAACAGCGACAGGGGCATTATGAGGCATTAGAAGCAATAATTGATGAGCTCCTGACCCTTTTTCAAGTTCAAGAGTTTTCTTCTGTCCACCACCTAGCACAATACTTTTGGGTAGGTTAACAAACCCCTGAAGTGAGCTCTCAGCATTAATTTCAAGCCAAGACTTATCGATACTTAAAAAGTCATCTGACTCTACAGCAGCACTGTCTTCGTGTAGAACTCCAACCTTAACTTTCCATTGTCCAGAAGTTGTAGCTTTAAGAGCTGATACATCTGTCTTTATGATTGCTACTGTTGAATGATTCCATACCTTCATTGGCTCAAGACCTAGAACAGCTGCGGTAAATTCAGGTCTTTTTCCTTTCTTACCTTGGCTTCTTGTTTGCTCTAGCTCATATTTTTTTCTAATTTCTCTAGCTTTCTTGGCATCTAATAATACAGAAAAATATCCTGCTCCTACAGCGGCCTGAAGACCTCCAAGGTTAGATGAATCAATTCCTCCAAGTTCTTGCTCGGCAATACCGTCACCATCAACATCAATTTGAGCTGAAACTTCACAGGCCTGCCATCTACTTACTGGGTTATGTAGTTTTACACCAAGTTCGAGAAAAGTTTTCCCGTTCTCTTTAATCATTCTATAACCAACAGCTTGAAGATCACATGATCTTGAACGAACTGCTCTGTCTCCTAAGTTGACAGGTTTTTTAGGATCAAGTCCAAGGAGGTTAAAAGGAAGAACTTCTCCTCTATTTCCTGATTTATTAAACACTTCTATATCTGCAGCAGCTCCAGCAGCATCGTCCATAGAAGTCGCATGAACAATTAAGTTACCTGCTTCGACTTTTGAAATATTTCTAACGACAGCAAGAGCAGGAATTCGAACAAGCTCAATCCCATTGTCTGTAAAAGAAACAACAGCCTCTCTTTCTTCATAAGCAGAAACATTCGTTGTTGCTTTTAGAATAAATTCAACTTTAACTTTTTTAGTTTCTTTAGCTGCAAGTGTTACCATTTCCTGGACTTTAACCTCGACACCTTCTGAAGAAGTTGAAGTAGATTTAAGTACGACTTCTTTATCAGTTAAGTTTTTAAGCTCAATTGATTTTCTAAACATCTTTCCAGAAAGAAGGTTTGTTTCCCCCAAAGAGAGAGATGCTGGCATAGCAAGAACAGGGGCCGTTGCAGATTTAAAAGTTTGAACACGACCAGCTCCTTGCATAGAAACGGGGTATGTTTTCCCTTCACTATTTTTTATAGAAAGAGCACCATTCATTAAGAGAGCCTTGAGCTCTAAGGTATTTAATTCTGGCTTAGCCTGTTTAAGAAGTGCCATAACACCAGCAACATGTGGTCCTGACATTGAAGTTCCGTTAAGAGGTACTCCCTTGACTCCTCCACCCATTGATGCAGAAATAATCTGGAATCCAGGAGCCGCAATCTCAGGCTTGATTAAACTATCGTTTGATCTAGGACCTCTTGAAGAAAATGTCGTGAGGTTATCTATTAGTTCAGGCTTTTCAATTTTCTTGTCACTGTTAAAATCAACAACAACATCTCCAGCTTTCATTTTTTCTTTTAGAACATCTCCAAAAGCCTTTTTTACCATAATCGCAGGAATTTCAACTTTTCCTTCTCCACCCATAGCAATAGGATCACCATCTCTATTATTGGCAACAATAACTCCAATGGCTCCAGCGTCAAATGCTCTTTTTAGTTTTTCTGTAAAGGTAACTTCTCCTCTATCAATAAGAGCAATTTTTCCTTTTAGTTTTTCTTTAAGTTCATCTGAAAAATCAGTCGCTGCTGCTCCAGCAAAAACTAAAGCTTCTGTAACATCTTTAGAGTCTGCCACTGGTTTTGAGATCGCTCCTTCAACAAGTTCTGCATAAAGAGCTTCATCAGAAGTATTGAATTTTACTGTATCAAATTTCCAATTTTTATACATTCCATCAATTGAAGCTCCAACTGAAATTGCTTCATCAGCAGTGCTTGGTGCACCAACGATATAAGATGTATGTCCAGAGTTACCAGCAGAGGCCACCATTATAACTCCACCACGAACAAGATTTTTCACAGCTTCATTATAAAAAATATGTGGTTTACCGTAACCACCACCTAAAGAAAGGTTAACGACATCTAGCTTATCAGATGGGTCCAAATCTTGGTTAGGATCCATTGCATACTCAAGAGCAGCAATCACAACACTGTCTCCAGTACTTCCGCCGCCAAAAACTTTAATTGCATAAAGAGAAGCATCGGGAGCAACACCGTCATATGTATTTTTTCCATCTCCATGACCAGCAACTGTTCCAGCTACGTGTGTTCCGTGCCCTCCACCATCAATTGGGTTATTATCTGGTTTTGGAAATCTGATTCCAGGAAACCCTGAACCAGGGCTATAGTTTGAACCAACAAGATCGATTCCTCCCACAACTTTAGCTGTAGGGAATCCTTCATAGTCTTTATCAGGATCAATATTTTTGAAGATTTGAGGATCACCAGATCCTTTGAACATTGAGTGAGTATAATCAATTCCGGTATCGATAATTCCGACTCTCATCCCTTTACCTGTAATGTTTAGCTCTTTGTGAACTCTTGTCGCATCGATAAAATCAACAGATGTTCCACCTTTAAAACCATTAACTTCTTTTGCAATAGTTGTTTCTGCTTTAGGTCTAGCAAATGAACTCTCTTTAACAACTCCACCGACAAAGTCTAAGTTTCTTATTTGATCAAAAACTTTTACTGGTGCGATAACTGCGATTCCATTCATAACAAGTCTATACGAATAGACCATTTTTATAGCAGGAGAGATTTTTTTAAGTTTCTCAAGGGCCTCTTTTTGTTCTTTAAGCATTGCCTCTTTTTCTCGAGGATCAATCTCAACTTTTCCATCTGTAATTTTAGCTGTTGCTACAAGAGCAGGTCTTTTTAGACGAACAATAGTAAGAACATCAGTATAGTTTTGAGGTCTATCTGAGATAAGCTTATCTCCTGTAAGACTCAAAGGTTGAATCGCTGTTTCTTTCGCGCAAGAAACCATCACCATAATGGTGAATAGAATTGTAATGAATTTCATAATCTCCCTCTTTTACCTGAATAAGGTCATTGGCGACTCACTTTTTAGCCTAGGGAGTGTCCTTTTTCAAACGAGTAGTAATCTTTTTAGATAAGATCGACAAATACTTGTAATAAATGGGAAATATAATAAAAAGGCCACAGATATTGTGGCCACTAGGAATTAAGTAAGTTATTGAAATTATATTGCGTCAGGCCGCAAACTTGCCCTTCTTCTCCGCTAACTCGCGGGCAAAGTTGAGATGGTTTTCGATGAAGCGCTTTTCACCCAAAACAAAGAGCTCAATTCCGTGGAGGTGACAGAGTTTACAAACGGCCATTTTGTCTTTGTATACACGATAAAGCTTAACCTGATGAAGGCTATCTTTAGTACCATTTACAAATTTCCAGTCTATCCCTTCGGAACTACACACATCACACATGTTTTCCATTCTCCTTGTCATGGCCTTTGCCACGATGTTTTCTTATCGGGTATAAGTGAAATTTTTTGAGTCTAAAAAATTAGATACTAGGTAACTATCTGGAATTAGGTGGAGTCGAGATTAATTATTCTTAATTTAGCTATTTAAATAAAGATAGTAGCCCTGATGTTTCCTCATATTCAAAACTCCGTTATCAAAAATCAGATACTGACCTTTAATTCCTGTGAGCTTTCCTTTTATGACAGGTTTCTTATCGAAACCAAGCGACACTATCTTTTCGGGCAAACTTTCAATGGGATATTTAATTTCTAAAATTTCTTCATCAATATCATCGGCCTCTAAATCATCAATAAGATCACCGTAGTCTTCGAATATTTGGTCCCTTATTTCATAGAGGTCAGCTTCTGCAATTTCACCTTTTAGCATTTTTCGCCAGTTTGTTTTATCAGACATATTTTTAGCAATTTCACTTTCGATAATTCCTGAAGTGAGTCTATCTTTAACTTTCAAGATTGGAAGAGCATAACTTGCACCCTGGTCAATCCAACGGTGAGGAATATTAACTTCACGGGTAATACCAATTTTCGGAGCTGAGGCAATACTTAGATAAATATAATGTGGAGTAAGACAATGTTTCTCACCCCATTTAGGATCTCGACAAGTCCCTTTGTCATAATGACAAAGTTCAGGTTTCACAATACAGATGTCACATTCAGGAAGTGTAGAGAAGGCTTTATACGAGTAGCCTTGATTATAAGTTTTCTTTAGTTTTTCACCAGTTGAAATACAATTAATTTGTCCTTTAAATTCAAACTCAATCTCTTTGCCTACGAGTTCATTCATCGGTACTTTCTGATCTCCTATTGGAAGAAAGTATTCAGCAACAGAGCCTAGCTGATTTTCCATTTTTAAAATATTTCCTTCAATCATCATGACCTCTTATATTCTCTTTTTCGTTTTCTAGAAGGAAAACAAGTTTTACAAATTTCACAAGATAGACCATCACAACTTCTAGCTGTGCAGTACTCTCTTCCAAAAAATATTATCTGAAGATGAAGTTTGTTCCATCGATCTTCAGGAAAAACTCTTTTTAAATCTTTTTCAGTCTGGTCGACATTTTTCCCATTTGTTAATTCCCATTGCTGAGCAAGACGATGAATATGTGTATCAACAGGAAATGCAGGAACTCCAAAAGACTGCGCCATAACGACAGAAGCAGTTTTATGACCAACACCAGGAAGCTTCTCTAGGTCCTCAAAATTATCTGGTACTTCACCTTTATGATCATCTAAAAGCATTTGCGATAAGGTATGAATGGCCTTTGCCTTTCTTGGAGCGAGTCCACAAGGCCTAATAATATCCTCAATCTCAGAAACCTCTAATTTAACCATTTTTTTGGGGTTATTTGCTTTTTTGAATAATAATGGAGTTACTTTATTGACTCTAATATCCGTGCACTGTGCAGACAGTAAGACAGCAATTAATAAAGTATAGGGGTCGGTATGGTCTAGAGGAATCGGTGTTTCAGGGAAAAGTTCTTCTAACTTTTCATCTATATAATTAGCTCGTTCTGATTTTTTCATGGCCCCAAGCGTAACAAAAAGGTTAAGTCATTGAAAGGAACGCCGCAAGTTTTTCGCATTTGTTCAACGCATTTCACCTGCCTTATAATAAGCTAATGAAAATACTACCTCTATTCTTTCTCCTATTCTCTACCTCCTTATTCGCACAAGATTTTAAAGAGGATATTTCGCCAAGCATTCAAGACTTGTTTAAAAAATATAATATAGATTCCTCTTTGCTTTCTTATTCATTAAAAAGAATTGATAAAGAAGAGAGCTCTAAGGGATTGAAGCAAGATCAGCTAGTTATTCCTGCATCACTTACAAAGATTTTAACAGCTCATTATGCACTAAAGAAGCTTGGGGAAGAGCATCGTTTCGAAACGACAATTGAGAGTTCCTCTGAGATTAAAGATGGAGTTCTAAAAGGAGACCTCATATTAAGAGGAGGAGGTGATCCTTTTTTTACCAATGCTATGCTTATTAATATGGCAGTAAAACTCAAGGCACTTAAGATAAAAGAAATATCTGGAAACTTTATTTACGATCAAAGTTATATCCCCTATCAAAATATGATCTCTTCAATAGGCCTTGGAGATCAAACATATAACCCTGGTATTTCAGCTCTGTCTTTAGAGTTTAATCGCTTTTCGATTTGGAAAGGAAATCGTCCAATACCAAATGCAAAAGCATTAAAGGTGATGAGTGTAAGAGAAAAGTTCACACCAGGAAAAAGATTCAAATTGCTAAATGGGGATTCAAAATCTGAAGTATGGGCCCTTTCAACGAAAGAAAAATACGGAGTTCACGAAGAAGTACCAATAAGAAACCCTGCACTCCTTTTTGCATCTACTTTTCAAATGATTTGCAAAAAAGTTGGAATTACTCTTCCTAATCCGATAGAGAAAAAAATAAACAAAGAAAAAATCCTACATACAGAGAGAAGCCAACCTTTAAAGTTACTCGTAAAGTCTGTAATGGAGTATTCAAATAATATGATGGCCGAGCTTCTTTTACTGTCCTCATCCCCAGGATCTTCAATACAGGACTCAGCAGAAAAGTTACAAAAACATCTTGTCCAAGAAAATCCTTTTTTAAAAGGATTATCATTAAAGAATGGCTCTGGTTTAGACTCAAAAAATAGAGTTTCTTCAAGAGCGCTTACACACTTTCTTGCGAGTAAGTTTAAATCATCATATGGAATGACCACATTTCCGAGTCTTTTTAGTATTAGTGGCCAAAGTGGCTGGCTTTTAAAGAGGTTAAATGATCCTTCAATGTCCTACAATGTTTGGGCCAAGACTGGCTCTCTCGATTACATAGATAATATGGCCGGATATTTATTTACAAAATCAGGTAAGATTTATGCTTTTTCTGTATTTATAAATGACTTTAAAAGAAGAAGTATCTTAGATGGAGAAAACTCAGAAAAAGTAAATAACTTAAGAGAAAAAGCTAAGAGATGGAGAAAATCGACAAAACCATTAACAGAAGAAATTATACGCCAATGGTATAACATTCTTTAGGATTTAACGTCTCCAATGCATTCTTCTTGGAGCTCAGTATTCTTTTCACATTCATTTTTCTTGGAGCAAAACATACAATCATCGCCCATAATTTTACCTAAGCCCCCACAACTACCTTTAAGTTTTTTTCTAGCAATAATATAGCCGATCGCCATAAGAAAAATGGTTGTTGAGAAGAAAACGAATGTAATTAAAAATATTTTCATTTAGATTTTCCAAAAAGCTTTTCAAAAGCAGTTGTAGATTTTTCTACAAATGATCCATCGATTTGGCCAGAGGGTCTATAAACAAAATAGGCAGCTAAATTCAACTTTTCAGCTAGTTCCAAGCCCTTATCAACTCCCATAACCATAAGGGCCGTTGCCCAACTATCGGCCTCTAAGCACGATCCATGCACTACGGAAACTGATGCCAAGGTGTGAGCGATAGGTTTTCCTGTTCGAAAATTGATCGCATGACTGTATCTCTTATTCTCTTTTTTAAAGAAATTCCGATATGAACCGCTTGTCGCTATCGCCAAATCTTTTAGGTTTAAAGTTTTCTGAGCGACATTTTTATTTTCTTCAGATGGAACTTCAATCGCAATTGTCCAATCCTTGTTAAATTTTTTCCCAGAAGTTCTGACCTCTCCACCTATCTCAACCATATGATTGGTATAACCTAAACTTTTCAAATGTTTTGAAACAACATCAACACCAAAACCTTTAGCTGATGCCGATAAATCGAGATAGACTTCAGGGTTGGTTTTTTTAATCTTTTTCTTATGAGAGTCCATTTGTATTTTTTGATAACCTACTCTCTTCATGGCCTGTTCAATTTTATCTTTCGATGGAACTTTTCTTTCTCCATTAGGACCAAATCCCCAAAGGTTCACAAGTGGTCCAATAGTAGGATCAAATAGGCCATCAGTTTTTGAGGCCACATCTATTGCCAATGAAAGAACATAATAAAAATCATCAGGGATTTTAACCCACTCCTTCTTTTTATTTTTATTAAAGAGGGAGATTTCTGAATCTTTTTGCCATGTCGACATTTGCCGATTTACTTCTAACAATAGCTTCTCAATATCCATTGAGACAATCTGAGCAGGAGGAGTCTTAGACTTATTTATATATTTAATTGAATATGTCGTTCCCATTGTTTTTCCAGTGAGAACAACTAAGTCTGCTTTATCCCTAACAACTAATGTTGCTATTAAGCCAAGGACAAAGAGAAAACCAAGTGTCCATTTAATGGGATTTACTTTTTTCATTTAACACCAAAAAAATAAAAAAAATGCCCCTTGTTGATGAGGGGCATATCCTTATGCATATACAAAAGTTTAAAACAAATTATTTCTATCCACCGAAATCATCTAGCATAATATCTTCGCGTTCCACTCCTAGGTCGACCAACATGTCGATTACACATTTATTCATAATAGGAGGTCCACAAAGATAGTATTCACAATCTTCAGGGCTTGGATGATCTTTAAGGTATTGTTCGTAGGCCACATTATGAATAAAGCCAGTAAAACCATCCCAATCATCTTCTGGTTGAGCATCAGAAAGAGCACAGTGCCACTCAAAGTTCTCATTCTCTTTTGCTAGAGTGTCAAAGTCATTAACATAGAACATTTCTTTTTTAGATCTTGCTCCATACCAAAATGTTATTTTTCTCTTAGTCTTAATTCTTCGAAGTTGATCAAAGATATGAGATCTCATAGGTGCCATACCAGCACCCCCACCAACAAAGACCATTTCTTTTTCAGTCTCTTTAGCAAAGAACTCTCCAAATGGTCCTGAGATAGTACATTCATCCCCTGGCTTTAAATCAAAGATATAAGATGACATTTTCCCTGGCTCTACGTTTGGTAGTCTTGGAGGAGGAGAAGCAATTCTCACATTTAGCATAATAATGCCTTCCTCTTCAGGGTAGTTGGCCATTGAATAAGCTCGGATAGTTTCATCTGGAACAAATGATTTATACTGCCAGATTTTAAAATGGTCCCAATCACCTCTATACTCTTCTTCAACATCAAAATTCTTATAATCGATATCTAGACCACCCGGTCTTTCGATTTGAATAAAACCTCCGGCCCTAAAAGGTACAGATTCACCGGCCGGTAATTCAAGGACAAGTTCTTTAATAAATGTAGCAACATTATGATTAGACCGAACTTTACATTTCCATTTTTTCACACCGAAGACTTCTTCAGGAACTTCAATTTTCATATCTTGCTTAACTGCAACCTGACATGAAAGACGCTCGCCCTCTTTGGCCTCTCTCTTAGTAATATGTCCCAATTCAGTTTGAAGAATCTCTCCTCCTCCCTCTAGAACTTTAACTTTACATTGACCACAAGTTCCACCGCCTCCACAGGCTGAAGAAACAAATAGCTTTTGATCAGCTAGAACATTTAAAAGTTTTCCACCTGGGCTAATATCAACGTTTTTTTCACCATTAATATTTAATTTGATGTTTCCAGTCGGAACAAGTTTTGACTTAGCAAATAGAATGACCAGAACGAGGGCCAAAACTACTACTGTGAACATTGTTACACCGAGTGTAATTTCATTCATAATATCTTCTCTCTATCTCAATTAAAGTTGAATTCCACTAAAGGCCAAAAACCCCAGTGCCATCAAACCTACTGTAATAAATGTAATCCCAAGACCTCTCAGTCCATCAGGAACATCGGAATATCTCATCTTCTCTCTAATTCCAGCTAGTGCTGCAATGGCGAGTGCCCAACCAATTCCAGAGCCAAGACCATAAACAACACTTTCTGCAAAATTATAATCTCGCTCTACCATAAAGAGTGAACCCCCTAGGATGGCACAGTTCACAGTAATCAGAGGAAGAAAAATTCCAAGTGCATTATATAGGGCCGGAAAAAAACGATCTAATGTCATTTCTAAGATTTGCACCATGGCTGCAATAACACCAATATAAGAGATCAGTCCTAAAAATGAGAGGTCAACATTTGGATATCCTGCCCAAGCAAGTGCTCCTTCCTTTAACAAATAAGTGTAAATAAGGTTATTGACTGGAATAGTGATTGTCTGGACAACAACGACTGCAACCCCCAAGCCTAGTGACGTACTTACCTTTTTCGAAACAGCAAGAAATGTACACATTCCAAGGAAAAAACCTAAGGCAAGGTTTTCTACAAATACTGCTTTTAAAAATAAACTTAGATAATGTTCAAACATAATATTTCCTAGTAATCTTAAGCGTCTTGTTCAACTTGATCTTTTTTCCAAGTTCTCAAAATCCAAATAAATATTCCAATTAGAAAAAAAGCACTTGGAGAAAGCAAGGCCATCCCGTTTGCAGGATACCAACCACCTTCAGTGGTAAGAGGAAGGATTGTAAAACCAAAAAGTTTTCCACTACCAAAGAGTTCTCTAAAGAATGCTACAAATAAAAGAACAACTCCATATCCGATTCCATTTCCGAGTCCATCAAGAAAACTCACAAGAGGACCATTTTTCATGGCGAAGCCTTCTGCTCTCCCCATCACAATACAGTTTGTAATAATAAGGCCCACATAAACTGACATGGACTTTGAGATGTCGTAAACAAAAGCTTTTAGTAGTTGATCCGTCACAATCACAAGAGATGCAATAATAGTCATCTGAACAATAATACGGATACTACTTGGAATATAATTCCTGATCAATGAAACAAACATCGATGAAAATGCTGTGACAAGAACAACAGCAATAGTCATCACAAATGCTGTTTCCATTTTTGTTGTAACAGCAAGTGCTGAACAAATTCCTAAAATCTGAAGAGCAATTGGATTGTTTTTAAAGAGAGGATCAAATAATGTTGTTTTAAAACTCATAACGATACTCCTCCCGCTGATCTAATTTTAGAAAGAAAAGGTCCAAACCCATTCTCACCTAACCAGTACTGCACTAGACCAGTAACACCATTACTTGTCAGTGTTGCACCAGACAGTCCATCAATCTCTGTTTTAGATCCTACTGGAGCCGGTCCTTTTAATACTTTAATAATTGGTTTGTAGTTTTCATCGGTAGCAATTTTATCTACCCACTTCGCTTTCCAGCTAGGGTTATCAACTTCACCACCAAGACCTGGAGTTTCTCCATGTTGATAGAAGCCTAGACCTTTAACTGTCCTAGTATCTGGCGCAAGTGCCAAGAATCCATAAAGAGTTGACCAGAGTCCCTTCCCATAGACGGGAAGAACAATCATTTCAACAGATCCAGTTTCATCATTTTTAACATAGTAGACCTTTGCATACTTAGATCTTCTCTTGATCCCTGCTGAGTCTTTATCCTTATCAATCCTAATACTCATCCCTGGATCTTTTGAAGCCTTCTTAGCATCAAACTTATCTGGATCTAATTCAGAAACCTCTTCACCTGTTTCAAGGTTAACGATTCTTGCCTCAACCTTTTCAAAGGCCTTAAGGATTTCATCTTTTGATGCCTTAGGGTTATCAATAAGTTTACTCGCAAGCAGCAAATTTTTCTTAATATCAAGTTTCTTATTCTCAACTTGGCGAGGCTTTAACTGAACAGCAGAGGTCGAAACGAGTATTGAACATACAATACAAAGAGCTGCAGCGACTCCAAGTGTTTTTCCAACTGTATCGTTAGACATGTCGAAGCTCCCTTTTCTTAATATGAGAATTCACCACAAAGTAATCAATAAGAGGTGCAAAACAATTCCCAAATAAAATCGCCAGCATTACACCTTCAGGGAATGCCGGATTAATAACTCTTACTAAGACAACCATGAATCCTATTAAAGAACCGTAGAACCAATGGCCTTTTTCAGTCATTGAAGCACTAACAGGATCTGTGGCCATAAAAATAGTTCCGAATGCAAAACCACCTATTACTAAATGCCAAAGTGGAGTCACACTGAACATTGGATTAGTATCACTTCCAATCAAATTAAGAATCCATGCCATGACCATAGTTGAAATCAACATTGACAGCATAATTCTCCATGAACCAATCCCATTCCAAATGAGAAGAGCAGCTCCTAGCAAACAAGCAAGTGTTGAAGTCTCTCCCATGGAACCAGGAACGAATCCAAGAAAAGCATCCATCCATGTAAAGCTAGCAGTTAGAGATTGCATTCCCCCTGCAGCAGCTTGACCAAGAGCAGTTGCTCCGGAGAACCCATCAGCGGCAACCCAAACAAGATCACCTGAGATTTCTCCAGGGTAAGCGAAGAAAAGAAAAGCTCTCGCCGTTAAGGCTGGGTTTAAAAAGTTTTTACCTGTACCACCAAAAACTTCTTTTCCAATAACGACCCCAAAACTAATTCCCATTGCAACCTGCCATAGAGGAATAGTTGCTGGTAAAATTAAGGGGAAAAGAAGACCTGTAACCAGAAAACCTTCATTGATTTCGTGTCCTCGAACAGTCGAAAATATAACTTCCCAAATCCCACCGGCTACGTTTGTAACAATAAAGATTGGTAAGAAGTAAAGAAGACCGTGAAACATATTTCCAAAAATTGAAGTTGGATCAATTCCAAAACCCAAAGCAGTTAAAATAGATCCTCTCCATCCTGTAGCTTCAGTAAGACCCAAACTCTGGAGTCCTAAGTTTGCTTGATATCCAGTATTGTACATGGCCATCAAAATACAAGGCAACAATGCCATAGCAACAGTTACCATCGTTCTCTTTAAGTCTATTCCATCACGAACATGAACACTTCCCTTTGCCGTTTCACCAGGAGTAAATGCAAAAGTATCGATCATTTCATAGATGGGGTAAAACTTTTCGAGTTTTCCACCTTTAGCAAAATTATCATGCTGAGAATCTAGCAAGTCTCTTAAAAACTTCATTATCCTTCCTTCTCAAT
>JAGSHI010000075.1 GCA_023954635.1 Bacteriovoracaceae bacterium | reverse complement strand
ATCCAAGATAATCAATATGCACTTTATGCTTACATCTTGCAGGCTTAAAAAGAAGTGAAGCAAGTTTTAAATTTTTTGGATCTCTTTGTTTGAAGTCTTTCATCAGACCAGTCAAAGTAAGGCCAGTATCAACGATATCTTCAACAACCAAAACATTTTTCCTGCAATATCTTTTTGAAGATCAAGAGTAATATCGACGGAACCTTTAGATTCTGTTCCATCACCATACGAAGAAGCTTTAATGAATTCCATAACGACCGGAAGGTCCATTTCACGAATAAGATCTGCTACAAACATGAAGGCACCATTTAAGACACCGACGACAGTAACTTCTTCACCATTGAAATCTTTAGTGATCTGCTCACCAAGTTCTTTGATTCTCTTTTGTAAATCTTCAGTAGAAATGTAGACATCAACTGCCATGAAAAAGCTCCCTTTTAAGAAAGGCACACCCTATCACACTTGTTCCGTGAGTTGAATCAGAGTTTTAACTCGCCCTGATCGTCATTTCTAATGGAAACGGTGTAAGCAAGTAGGTCCTCTTCAACTTCAGAGTAATGATCAAAGTGAGTTCGACATCTGGCCTCATAAACATCTGTTTCCCCTACAAGAACCTGATTCTCATCATTTGTGTTCTTTCTAAAGGTCTTGGTCGCCGGAGATCCACAGACTGTGCAGATTGCTGAAACTTTATTAACTAGATCTGCGATGCACAATAACTCAGGCATTGGCCCAAAGGCCGCACCTCTATAGTCTTGGTCAAGACCAGCGCAAATAACCCTGATTCCCCTTCTGGCCAACTTCCGAACGACTGTGACTATGTTTTCATCAAAGAACTGAACTTCATCGATAGCAACGATTCTAGTTGTATCGTATAGCTTTTTTAGAATATCAATTGAACTCTTAACCGGAGTGGCCTCAACTTCAAGACTTGAGTGAGAAACAACATTAGACTCGTGGTAACGATCATCAATGGCCGGCTTAAATATTTGAACTTTTTGTCTTGCGATTTGTGCTCTTCTTACTCTTCTGATCAACTCTTCGGTTTTTCCTGAAAACATCGGTCCACAAACGACCTCAATATTCCCTGAAAAAAACTGGTTTGAAGGATGGCTGCCCATTGTCTCTCCTTAATCCTAAAAATTTTTATTATGTGTGTGGTTTGGAATCATTCCAGAATCAATCTAGGCCGTAAAGACAGGAATCTTCTTATTGTCCCATGTCACCTAACGAAATCAATACCTTGAATATTTGTAATATCTTCTTACGGCCACAGTGCAACAAAGGATACGCGAACTAAAAAAGGCCGATGACCATCATTACTGAAAGGAAAGTCATAAGACCACCAATGAGAAAAATGATCAGTGGTGAAACTATAACCAATAAAGACTGGAGATTTGAGAAACCTAGATTCTTCTTTAATCCAGCAAAGAGGAAAAAGAGACTTGAAACATGTTTTCCAAGCTCACCAAAAATTGGAATGAGATAAAAAAAGTGGCTACTAAGCGAATAGTTTACAACTTGTCTTAGACCTTCTTCACTATTTGGAGTTTCAAAAAGATTAGCAAAAAATCTAATGATGACGGACCAGAATTTAACATAAAGCCAAACAAGCAGTGGAAAAAGAGCGACTTCTAGAAGTAGCCAAAAGACAGTTAACTTCTTACTACCTATTGGAAAACCAGGAACAATAATTCTCTTTAGTTCTGTATGCGTACTTAAATATGTAAAAAAATGTAGCCCTATGTGAATAAAGATTAAGCTATAGAGTGCTTTTACGATCACAAAAGACCAACTAACTCCAAGGGCCTCTGCAAATGTGATCTCTCCCGACTCAGATTCATCAAGAATAACTCTTCCCTTTGGGATGTCAGCACCACCAACGACAGATAAAACATGCCCGTGGTCAATGTCGGTTCTTTTTCTTCTCAACTCTTCATGTGAAGAGAAAGGATGAAAGAAGATATTCATATAATTGTAAAAGAGTTCTCTCACTCTAAAGTTCCTTTACTTCCTACCAGCAGTTTACTCATCTCAAATGAAAAAGGGAGATGATGCCGATTCTTATAATGATATTTTAACCTCTTATTCACTTTGCTTACAATTAATTCACTCTTTTTCCTAACTAAACTTATTTTTTCACCACCAAGATTCAATTTTAATAGAAGTTGAGAGATTCCCTTCTCTTCATCAACGGTGCCTTGTGTAATAAAATCAGCTTCCTCTCCCAAAAACTCGATCAATTTGTACATCTCTTTATTATCTAATTCGAGGCCTGGTGTAATAGTTTTTGCTTCGAAGTTTTTCTTACCATTTAACTCAAAGTCTATACTCTTTCCCCTAGGGAATGAGATAGATGCTTTAAGGGATGCATTAAGAATGTCATTCGTTGGTATTTTGTTCCAAAACTTTTGAACGTTTTCAAAAAACAAACTACTTTCAGTTTTAGATAATTTAAATATTTGATTATTTTTTAATACAAAGTAACCGCTCTTATCTTGATACTTCCCGTACAAATCGAGATCTAGTGTTGAATCATCTTCATAAAAAATTTTAATCATAGATTTTTTTTCTAAGAGTGCCTCTTTATTTCCATTGAAAATGACTTCAGTAGCTTTAGTCTTGAGAAGCTTGGTCATAAACTTATCAAATGATTCAATATTAATTCCAATTCCAGGAATAGGTGCTGGTAAAGTATTTCCGCCGTTAAAAATAAGTTTGAATCTACGGTTTCGATTACTATCTAATTCAAGTTCTGAAATCTTCTGTAAATGATGTTTTTCTTCAGCATTAAAAATTGAGTTGTCGTGAAACCAAGTATCTTTCATATAAAACAAGGTTAAGAAACGACGATACTTAGTATCGTCTTTATAAGAATCTTTTTTATTATACATCGCCGAGACTTCACCTACATCATGAGCGATTGCCACTTTTTTATCATCACCTTGAATAACTTCTAAGTAAAAAGATTGTTCTGTATCAAGTTTTTTCCCCAATCTAAAACTCACTACCCCTTTCTCGAAATGAAAAGTAAGAACTGCTTCCTCAGTTGGAAACATTGTTTTGCGATCAATGGAATTAACTTCTGATTCTGTCAATATTCTCTTGGCCCTAATACCAGTAAGGATTGAGAAAAACTCCTGGAGTCTCTTAGGATCGACAGGCCAATTATTTTTTACTGTTACGCTAGCTCCACCAGCCAAAAGCTTCAGGGAAGCTTCTGGAGAAGTAAAAGACTTAACTTCGCCATACTTTTTCATATTAAAAAGTGTTGTTCTTTTGTCTTCAGTAGCTCGTTTGTTTCTATCACCTATTTCTTCGAATAGATAAGCTCCTAAAATTAAGGCACTTAATGTAAGTAGCAGTATGAGGTTCTGTCTCATAAAACAGCAAGTCTCCTATAAAAAGTAAAAGCCGTTGCAAACAATAGAAGAGGCGCCACAATAACGGAGAAATAAAAAATGATTCCAAGTTGTGGTTTTGAGATGAATACTGGCTCTTCTTTTACTACAGGAAGATTGAAACTAATAAGTACATCTTGTTCAATAGTCCAATTCATCGCATTGGTAAAAAAGACAAAGTTTTGACCAAACTTTTTGTATGTATTAATCAAGAAAGTAGAGTTTCCAAAAACTGATATTCTAGATTTTTTGTCTTCCCAAGTGGCGGCCATTGTTGAAGGTCCTTTATCGTCTACCCCTTCAGTGTATAAAACATTTCCTTCCACAACTTCGCTTCCTGTTTTTTCTGCCCAAGATGCTGGGAAAGGCATCGACTTAACTAAGCTTGTAAACTCTCCCTTTGATCCTGGAACTTTCTTGATTGAAGAAACCAACGGGAAAAACACAGGCCCTTTGAAGTCTTTAACAATAGGACTCTCACTATTGAAACGATCTACCATTGGGACGGTTCCATTACTTCCATTAATATGTTTTAAGCGATCAATAACCAGATCGTTAGAGACATCAATTCCTCTTTTATGAAGAATGGCCTTTAAATTTGAAAACTTCTCTCCATTTAAGTTTGGATCAAAAGCAACAACTAAGTTTCCACCTCTTTCAATAAAGGTATCTATAATTTTGACTTCTTTATCTCGAAAAGCTTCCTTTGGTCCCCAAATAATTAAAGCTTCAGCAGAAGTTGGAATATAGGAGACTACAGCAGTATTAACTTGAGCAATATTATAATTTGAGTTTTTCAACATTCCAGCTAGATAAGAAAGTCCTTCATTTTCTTTCGACTCAAGACCGGCCTCACCATGACCAGTAGTAAATACGAGAGTAGGCATTTTACCTAAACTTAGTTTTTTAATAGCATTTGTTAAATTGAGTTCATTTAAAACCGTAACGTGCTCTCTCTTTCCAGCGTACTCCACAATAATCGTTGGAGACTTTAAAACGTTGTTAGCTGAGACAAGGTCAGGTCTTGTTTCGATATCTATGTATTCTCTTTTGATATTACTTTTATGGAAATAATACAGATCTGTTAAGGCCTGAATTGAATTAAACTCCATTTTTTTTGCAAAGATTTTAAAAGTTAGCTCTTCTTTCGCATTATTCATAACCTTCTGTGTTTGGTCAGTAAGTGAGTAATGGGAACTACTCGTCAAGTCCCATTGAATTGGATGCTTGTAAGAAAAATAGTTGAGCATACCTAGAATCGAAAATAATAAAAAAGCTGCAACAAAGGCTTGAGAGAAGTTAATAAACTGACTGCTCTCATAAATTTCAGAGAGTTTATCTCTATCCCAAATGAGTAAAACAGTAGTCATCACAAGAGTAACTGCAGTAACGGATAGACATAATACAAACTCATCAGGAATAGATATCCAAAGAGCAACTACTACTAAGTAGAGAATCACATTAACAATATAAGCTAACCATTTTAGACCACTAGTCATGACTCACCTACCATCTTCTTGAGTTTAAGGACTTTCCTGTCAAAAACATAAAGAAGGTCACAAAGGAAAAGAAATACACAAAGTTAAAACTTCGAACTGTACCACGAGCAAAACTTTCAAAGTGATAAGTTTCAGAAAAATAACGAAGAATGAGTCCAACTAGGTAATTGTCAGTATTCCCAGCAGAAAGAACAAGAAACCAAAGGCCGAGCATCATAAAGATAGCAAGAACAAGGCAAATAACATAATTAGAACTTAAAGAGGAAGCGAATAACCCAATACTAATATAGGCCATACACAGTAGAACTAATCCTCCGTATCCAGAGAGAACAACTCCCCAATCACTGTAGCCAGAAAAACCAAGTATTGCAGGGAACAAAGTCGTAAGCCCTAACATGAAAACAACAATTGTTAAGCTTGATAAGAACTTTGAAAATATTATTTGAGAGTTATTTAAGTCAGATAAGTACAGCAACTCTATTGTATGATTTTTTTTCTCCTCACTTAAAAGTCTCATTGTTAAGAGAGGACAAATAATCATCAAAATAAAACGATACAAAGAAAAAGATGGGATCAATACGGATGCTGTCAGTGTCGCTTCTGTCGCATTTTTGGCCGAGACAAGTAATGAAAAGAAGACCCAACCTCCAAGAGCAATAAAGAGCCCTGATAAGATATAAACGAATGGAGAGAGAAAAGAGTCTTTAATCTCTTTTTTATAGAGTAGCGAAGTTCCCTTAAGCCAAGTCTTAATCATTATTGAACCCTGCCTTTTGTAGGTTTTTCTGCAGTTGCTGATTTGAAAAGGTTCTCAACATCAACAGTTTGTTTTGAGAGTTGAAGTAGAGAGCATTGGTTCTTAACAAGAATATCTGAAATCCACCCTCGATAATCGTCTTTGCCTTTTAATTTAAAAGTAAGTCGCGTATCACTTCCTGACTTTTCAACGAGAAGGTCTTCAAGAGGAAGGTCTCTAAAAAGGACAGGCCTTAATTCATCTTTCCAATTGAGAACTTCCGCTAAGATAATTTGAGTTCCTTCTTCTCCACCTTGGATTTCATGAATTGGTCCAGTACTCGTTATGATCCCTTTATTAATAATCGTAATATGATCACAAATAAGATTCACTTCATGCAAGATATGAGTTGATAAGAGAATAGTATGCTTCTCTCTCAGTGAGTATATAAGTTCACGAATTTCGACTATCGCCTTAGGATCTAGACCAACTGTTGGCTCGTCTAAAATAACAATTTCAGGTCGACCTATTAATGCTTGAGCAATGGCAACTCTTTGTCTGAAACCTTTTGATAAATTTTTAATTAGCCTATGGGAAACTTCAGTCAGTCCACAAAGCTCTAAAGTTTCTAGGTAATCATCACTGTTAACTGTCGATCTTAAACTATTGATAGACTGAACAAATTTTAAGTATTCGCTCACTTTCATATTTTCATAGAGAGGAGCATGCTCAGGTAAAAATCCAATTTTTCTTCTTGCTGATTCTGGATTGGCTTGAACATCTTCTCCAAAAACTTTGACTGTTCCACCTGTTGGCGGAATTAATCCTGTAATGATATTCATCGTTGTAGATTTTCCAGCACCATTTGGGCCTAAAAATCCATGAACTGAACCCTTCTTAACAGAGAAAGTTACATCTGTGAGAGCGCTAACTCCAGGGTACAATTTCGAGACATTGATTAGCTCAATAGCTTTATCCAAGGCGTGACCTCCATCCATGAGAATACTTGAAAATTCTATCAAAACCTTCAGGAATTGGAAAAATTCACGCAAAGAATAAGTAGGGAAATTTATAATTTCTGCTAAAGGGGCGAAAAAAGTATCACGAAGCTTGGCTTACCTGCCGAAAAGACGTCATGCGTAAGATTGAAAGATTCAAAAGCCTGACTAAAAAGGCCAAGAATATAGTTATCACAACTCATATTCACCCCGATGCTGACGGCATCGGAAGCGAGATCGCCCTTTGTATGGCGCTCAAGTCTTTTGGAAAAAATGCTATTTGTGTCAATGAATGTGAACTCCTTGAAAGATATAAATATCTCGATCCAGAAGGAGTTGTCTTAAGTTATGAAACATTTAAAGAGAAGCACAAAGATTTAGATATTGATCTCTTTATTGTAACTGATACAAATTCTCTCAATCGAATAGGTAGTAATGTTCAATCTCTTGTGACAGTTTCACGAGACCTTCTCTTTATAGATCATCACCCTTGTCCTCGTGAACTTGCAAAAATTCATTGCATTGATACAACGATGGCCGCGACAGGTGAACTTGTTGGTACTCTTATTGAAAGTATTGGCGTTGAGTTCACTAAAGAGATGGCACTCCCTCTTTACACTTCTATATTAATTGATACTAGTAGTTTTCGTTATCCAACAGTGACGGGGAATACTCATCGTCTTATTGGAAAGCTAATGGATACAGGTGTTGAACCTCCTGAAGCCTATAATGCTATTTATGGAACGAAAAAAATTACTTATATGCAAATGTTAGGAGTTGTTCTTTCTTCTGCTAGAACAACAAAAGATGAAAAGATCGCATGGCTTAGGCTTACAGAAAAAGATCTCGATAGATATGCTGTCGATACTGAAGACACTCACGGCTTTATCAATCACCTCTTGATTCTAGATAATATAAAAGTTGCCTGTATGTTCAGACAAATTGAAACGAAAGTAAAAATTTCATTGAGATCGGCCGGAGATATTGATGTTGGAGTTATGGCCCAAGCATTAGGCGGAGGCGGTCACAATCACTCAGCCGCTACAGTTGTTGAGGGACAAATTGGAGAAGTCATTAAAGAGACGATTCCAAAACTTCAAATGATGCTTGATGAAAATGATTAATTATTGATTGAGAATTTTATCCAGAACATTTCGTTCTTTTTCACTAAAAGCAAACGATCCCATACTTAACGCTGTCTTCAACTTTTCTTGAGTCTCTTCGCTATTAGGATCATTAGTGACAATATCTGAGTTTAAAAGGTGATCTTTTTCAACCACAGCGTTAGGATCAATGACCCCTTCTTCATTTTCAATTTTAGCAAGTTCTTCGGCCACTTCAGACGCCTGTCCGACTTGAGCGTTCTCTTTAACTTGGGGCTTATTATTGGATTCAGCTGCCTCTTTCAAGGCCTTCGGAGGTGCCTGGGCTACTTTCTTTTTTAAAGGAGCTCTTTTCATCCCCTCATTCATATACGAGTTACCCTGAAGACGCTTTTCATTCATCTTCTTGGCTCTTTCAAGCTTCTCAGCTTGGCTTTTCTTTTGTAGTTCAGCAACTCTCGATCGAATTGAACTATCAGACATTCTTGGACGTTCTTTTGCTGGCCTGTACTCACCCGCTTTAGCAGAGTCTTGCTCAACACTCTTTTTGGGAGAGCTCTTTCTATTGGGTCTTGAATCTGGTCGATTATTAAAAACACGCATTACTTTATTTTATCGAACTTTTTAAGTTTTAGAAGGCCGGACAGCTTTACCGAGTATTCCTGTTTACTTCACCAATACCTGAGACTTACAGACTGTTGGCAGATCTTTTTGGCAGAACAGTCCACTCGGTTGCCCACTTTAATTGCTAAAACAACAAACCGAGTTTCTTGGTCATTTCAGAGGTAATTACTTGATATTAAAGAGAAATTTAAAGTTCTTTACGAATGTTTAAAGCTTAAGAGAAATTTGCCGATTTTTAACTTGAGCATAATTTTTAAACTGATACGCTAGGCGACGCAAACATGTGGACCCTAGCGTTTTGTATTTTTGGACAAACTTAATTGATTAAAACGCTTTTAAAAACCTATATAGTTGTACGTTTATTTAGTCGGTACGTTTTCTCTGCCAAGGTTTATGCGGAAAAAGAAATGTAAATTTCTTTTTGAGAGAGTGAACTATGAATTTATCAACACTGAAAAAAACAAAGAACGGACTCATCCTAACACTTTTCCTAATCGTTTCAGCGATCACAACTTCTTGTGGTGATGGATCAGACGGAAGAAACATTTCTATCCCAGGAGTAGATGGCCCAACAGTTACGCTTCAACAGGATAATGTTCTCATCGCGATGGTGTTTGAAAACATCCAGCTTGATGGAGGATTACGTTACCCAGTTCCAAAGTATCCGAACTCTTACATTGAAGTATCTCCACACTTACAAAGTGGTGGGACAATGATGTCAGTATCAATTTCACTTGATGACATCTTCAATGGAGAACTTCAGAGACTTGACCCTCAAGCTCTTCCAGGAGGAAGACCTCTTCCAGGTGTTCCATCAGGATCACTACCGGCCATAGCTTTCTCAATTGAGAAGTTTTATGGAATGGGATTCTATATTGGAAAGAGTGTTTTTGGACTTTTTGTTCCACTTAAAAGTCTTGGTATTGGAAACTCTATCGTAACAGCAAGATTTTACTCTTCTGGTTCTAGAGTTGGTAACATCTCACTTGTTGGTGAAGATACTAACGGTGAAAACTCAGGGCTACTTCTAATGTTAGACCTTGGAAAGAGTACAAAAAGAAAGCTTAAAAGAATTTCTAAGAGGTACTAAGAACCTCTAAAAATTTCTTCCTAGTTTAAAAAGGCCCCGCTAAATGCGGGGCCTCTCTATTTAAAGATTACTTTTTCTTTTTTTTCTTTTTCTTTTTTCGTCTTTTCTTCGCGGCCCTATTCATCTTTTCCCAGTTATCATCTAGAACGACAATTTGCCACTTATGACTAGTTGAGGCATCATTTCTGATCTCACAATAGACTGATGTTTTATTTCCATCAATATCATTAATAACCCAAAATCTATCCCCTAAAATAGCCGCTATATTATAAAGACCCTTGTGTAGATTGTGATCGATTAAATATTTTAAAAAGATAAGTCTTACAGGCTCTCTTTTAGTTCCAAGATAATCGTACGTTCTCATATCAATCAAAGCATCTCTAGTTTGATAGGCCTTAAGAGGTTTTTCTAAAACTTTGAGCATTTTTTTCGTAAATTGGAAGTCACCTTTAAACCTTTCCATATCCACTAATATCTCTGGCATCTTAGTAGACTTCTGATCTTTTACAGCACTCGCAAAAGCACTTTCTCGAGGTGTAGCCGTTGGTTTAGGTGTCGGCGTTGGCGTCGGAGTTGGTGTCGGCGTTGGCGTCGGCGTTGGTGTTGGCGTCGGAGTCGGCGTTGGTGTCGGAGTTGGTGTGGCCGTTGGAACAGGAGTTGCCGTCGCTGTCGGAGTAGGATCAAATAATGACCACTCTAGACCTTTCTCATCAAATTCACGTAATGCGCCAGGAAGAAACAAATCCCCTTGAATATAAGTACTCTTTTCTTCTCTAAGTCCTTTTAAGACAAAACCAAAAAGAGCTGGTAACTGTTCGAATTCTCTTTCTCTATTTTTAAAAATTTCTACGTATCGCTCAAGACATCTTTTACCAGAGCCAGACTTATCTAAGATATTCATCACATTGGATTTCATTAAGATATCAACAATATTATTCACATTAGAGATTCCATAAAGATCATCATTTTCATTACAAACGTCTTCTAATAACTCGAGATCATCAGAGCACATTTGTTTTAATGATTTTTGAATGTCACTTCTCTCCAGCGATCGACAATCTCGTCCTTCTCGCTCACACCAACCACGGACTCTTCTTACAGCGATTCCACCACCAGATCCCTTATTAAAACCTTTCATCCATTTTTTAATCTCTGATTGAGAGAGTCTCGTTAAGTCTAAGTCATGTTTATTAAATTTATGCTTAACTCTTTGTAAGAACTTTCTCATATCTTTTGATCTTGGCTTACAAGACTTAAAAGTACTTCCCCAGTCAATTGGACAGATGTCGGTTTTGAGCGCCAAAGAAGAGAGTGTCTGGTGACCTGACTTTAAACCTTCATATATATAACTAAGAGTAACTAACCTAAAAAGGTATCTGATATAGCGAATATTATTATTTAAGAAGAGATCAGGACATTTTGATTTGTTTGGAAGTTCTTCCATCCACATACGTTCAAGTCGATAAATTTCATGGTGAAAAAACTTGTTTAAATAATCATTATAATAATCTTCATCCTCAAATTTTATTTCACCCGTTACTTTATGAAATCTCCAAGCAGGGTCGTAAGGACCGTGATACTCACCCATCTCATTTTCGCCAAGGTAAAATTCATCATAGTAGTCATTAGAAGCCGCAAAGATTCCTGCTCCCGAATGGAACAAAAAGATAAATAAAAATAAAATGATCTTTCCTATCTTCAAGGATCGATCCTCCTTAATCTTAAAATAGGCTACTCAGTTAACCACAGACTTAACGCTGGGACATAAGTAATAATCGCCAAGGCAATCAAAAGCAGGATGAGGTACGGAAAAGATGCACGGTATAGTTCCGTTACAGGTTTTTTAAATCTAAAACTCGAGATAAATAAGTTAATCCCTACAGGTGGAGTAATATAACCAATTTCTAAATTGGTAAGAAAGATAATAGCTAAATGAACGGGATGTACTCCAAAATCTGCAGCGATAGGAGTGATAAGAGGAACAACAACAATGATAGCTGAAAAGATATCCATCATTGAACCTACAATTAGTAAGAAAATATTTAAGAATAATAAGAATGAATATTTATTAGTAAGGAATGTCCTCATAAATTCCAAAATTTGCATTGGAATCTCTTCGTCGACTAAGA
The DNA here is from genome assembly GCA_023954635.1 of Bacteriovoracaceae bacterium. Taxonomy (GTDB): domain Bacteria; phylum Bdellovibrionota; class Bacteriovoracia; order Bacteriovoracales; family Bacteriovoracaceae; genus M0603. The sequence continues at coordinate 4,909 of JAGSHI010000075.1, read as the reverse complement.
AGTTTGTTAACCCTAGAGCACAACAAAGTATTAAGAGTATCCCACCAACTAGAGACATACTATCAAGAATGACTCGCGGAATATCCTTTGTGATATGTAAGTCTTTATAGACAAAACATTCAATTATTAAAATATAGAACGCTGTGAAGGCAGCAGCTTCAGAGGCCGTTGTAAATCCTCCGTAAATTCCAACGAGAACTCCAACAGGCAATAAAGCTTCGAGAAAACTACCTTTAAGAGCACTCGAGAACTCATTAAAATTGAAAGTTTTTTTTGTTGCACTAGCTTTACCATTTTTAATTGACCATAAAGACAAGATCACAATCAACAGCACACCAGGGATAACACCTGCCAAGAAAAGTTTATCAATATCAACTTTAGCAACTAACCCATAAAGAATAATTGGAAGAGAAGGAGGAAAAAGAAGTCCCAGTGATCCTGAAGTTGTAATCAAACCTAATGAAAATTTCTCAGTGTAACCTTCATTTTTAAGGATAGGAAAGAGAAGTCCTCCTAATGCGATAATCGTAACACCACTCGCACCAGTAAAGGCCGTAAAAAATGCACAGATGACAAGTGAAACGATGGCAACTCCGCCCGGAAGCCAACCAAGGGCAGCATCAGCAAGACGTAACAACCTTTTTGGCGAACCACTTTCGGCCATCATATAACCAGCGAAGGTAAAAAGCGGAATAGTTAAGAGTGTTGGGGCTGAACTTATTCGATATATTTCGACTGCAACAGCAGAGCTTTCAACATCTGAAAAGCCAAAGGCCACGAGAGCAGCCAGACCCATGATGATAAATAACGGAGTTCCAATAACGGCAAGGACAATGACACCAAGAAATGCTAATGCTTCCATTAGTGACCCTCCTTAATGATATCTTCTCCCATAAAAGACCCTAAAAAGAGCCAGAAAAATCGATAAGCAATAAGGCCGAACCCAAATGGAATTATTCCTACTAAAAACCCAGATGAGATTCCCCAAAAAACTGGCTTTCCATATTTAAGTTCAATGACCATGAAGTTCTTACTAGCGACGATAAGCCATACTAGTGTGCAGAAAGAAGCAAGAGCAATTACTCTTTGAATCCAAACACAAAGGTCCTTTCTTCCTTTTGTCTCTAACCACTTACCAATGATATCAATACCAATATGTGTTCCTCTTCCCGTGGCCAAAACACCTCCAAGAAAAGTAGACATAAAAACTAAGTGACGTACAAAAGGTTCAGACCAATGAAGCGAAGTTGAAAACCATCTTAAAACAATGGAGAGGACACTAATTGAAAGCATTCCAAAGACACAAAAGACCAAACCCCACGAACTCAACTTTTCTATGATTTCGTCAATGCCTTTAAGAATTACTTTCAATGTTTTTCCCTTTTAAAGTGTTTTACTAAACTTGTCCCAGGCCTCTGCTGAAAATAAATCACCTTTTAGCTTTTTGATGATTATCTTTCTGTATTTTTTAGCCAGCTCTAAATCCTTATCTGGAAATTTTAGAAACTTGACCCCCATACTCTTGATTGCCTTAAGAGCATCTTCATTATCCTTTATATTACCAGCATTTACCTTATCAATATATTTTGCAGAAATTTCCTCGATGATTTTTCTGTGTTCTGGTTTAACTTTTTTCCAGGCCTTATCAGAAAGGAGCATCGCCCCTGTAGAATAAGCGAGAGGGAAATCAACCAAGTATTTTATTTTGGTATTCCATTGTAGAGATACAATTCCTAGCGGTGGAGCATAAGCGGCCTGAACAATCCCGGTTGATAGTGAAGAAAGAACGTCAGGTAATGGAAGTGGAACTGAAACCAAGTCCATGGCCGAAATCATTGAACTAACAAGCTTATCGCCTTCCCAAGACCAAATTTTTAATCCCTTTAAACTTTGAAGACTGGGTGTTTCCACTTGAGAAACAAAATAAACCATTCCTATCTCAAAGAATCCTAAGTTATGAAACTCGTTTTTCTTAAAACCTTTATTAAAATAAGGAGCAAGAGTATTCATCGTTTTAAGGGCTTTCTCTCTATCCCCTGCAAATGTAAAAGGAACTTCAAGAACCCTTGCATCTCCATTGATATCTCCAAGAGTTTTCCCGGTGAAAATTCCACCATGGAGCTGTCCGATTCTAATTTTCCTTAGAACATCTGGCTCATCCCCTTGAGAACCTCCAAAGTAAATCTTCATTTTTACTTTCTTGTTTGTGGCCTTTTTAATTTCTTTGGCCATTTTCTTTAGATTTTTTGCCCAGTTCGTTCCCTCTGGTGCAAGGACTCCAACTTTCAAAGTAAGGGCATGTGCCGATAGTGTGAAAAAGGATAACAGTGTAACAACAATTTTTGCGCTCATAATTTTCCTCAACTCGATCTTTTAGAAAAGATCCTTTTCATATTTTTTAATATATTCAAAACGTTTAACTGCGATTGTTTGATAAACTCGAACTAGATCATTTGAAAATGCAGGGTCACTAATCGCCTTATTATCTGGCATCCAAGATTTTTGATCTTTATGGAGTTGACTAAATTTTTTCATGTGAAATTTTTGAGTTTTATAATCATCCTCCTCTGATTGAGGAATAACATAAAACTGAATAAAGGCCACTCTCGCAAGCCAGTTGTTTGGTTGATTTTGGATCAGTTTTAAAAATATTTCTTTACCTTTACCTGGGTTTCCTCCAAGCATAGAGGGTCTTCCGGCCTCATAAGCACCAAAGAAAATCTGGCAAGCTCCAAAATGAATATCTGGTTTCTTTGAGCAAACCCAATCAAACATTCCTTTGGCAATGGGTAGCTGACTCACGAGAGTCATATTATCTTTTTGAAGATTGATAAGACTTGAAAGAGACTGAGCAGTAAAGAGAACTGCTTCTAAATCTCTCATATCATCATCCATTTCATTTTCTAAAAGTCCAACTACTCCATCCTTAGTGGTCGTTGATTTTTGAAGATCACTATAAGTCACTTGGCTCTTAGCAAGGTACTGAAGACCATACTCCATGGCCTTGGAATAATTTGTGATGGCCTGATCTTTATGAATTGACTCATCTTCATCAGCGTAAAGATCATCAAGATACTTTGTTTCATTAACAGCAAAGGCATAACCGGCATAACCCTTAGTGAGGGTTACTAGAAAATTTAAGTCCCCAGGTTTAATGCTTAACAGTCCCTCAGTTAGCATCAGTGTCCCTAGAACAGACTTTTCAAAATTTTCAAAATCACTTTGGGCCTGCATTCCTTTTGAAGCATTATAAAAAATAGGAGAAGTCGTTCCAATACCAATTCTTTGAATAAACCCACAAGATGAAGAAAATAAAACAAGTGCCAACAAAAGGCCTAGTCTGAGTCTGAACATTGAAGAATCTCCCAATATAGCTAGAAATGTGAAGTTTAACGTACATTAGTTTACCCTTTAATATCCTATTTTCAATGACTTAGAGTGTCGGTAGGTAATGCCGGGTATACCCTCTTGTTATGAGGTGCGTAATTATGCTAAAATCCAACAACATAGGAAACTTATCCTGTTGGAAGTTAAGTTTTTCGCGCAAAATACCGTAGTAGTAAGCACGAGAAATTTACTCCACCGCTCATAAGGAGTATCTATTGAAGTCGTTAAGTACTTTGAAAGAAGAATGACGGTCCCTTTCTATTGATCACAAGTCACTAGTTTGGGGTAGTTGAAATTTAACCCTAAACAATGTGAGGACGTGATGAAGACTCAACAGAACACTGACACTTTAAAGGACGAGAATATCGTTACTTTAAAAGTACGTCGTGGAGTCAGACTCCCTGAACAACTTGCTTCTAAGAGATTTTCTTTGAAGCCAAGCAAATCTTTGGTCAGAATGAAATCTGTAAGACCATTGGCAGTTGCTAAAAAGTTTTCAGGAACAAACGAGTCTGAGTGATTCGAATTATTTTCGACGCCGACGCCTTTTCTTTTTCTTTTTTGGTGCGAAGCTCGCCTGTAGGCTATCGATTGCCTCTTTCCTAGCTTCCATCAACTCACCTATCCTTCTTTCATGAAGGAAATCCAAATATCTTTTACGCGCAAGAAACATATAGTTTATGTATGTCGTTTGAAGTGCTTTCATCTCTCTAAAACAGAGCTTCCTTTCTTCAAGAGATAGTTTATTGACCTTAGACTTCGAACTCTTATTCCCTTCCATTAAAATAATTGTGGAGAATTCACCATTACAAACACGCTTTTTGTGAGCAAAATACTTTTCGATACTTAATCGATAAGTATCAATATTTTTAAAAAAATTCTCCGCAGGAAGATCTTTTACTTCTTCAATTTCTTTTTGGATTTTTTTTGTATATTCAAAAGTAGAAGCATAAGTCGTGTAGTCAGAAACTTCAGTTTCAGTTTCTACTGAACGTGCATTAAAGCTAAAAAGGACAAGGAATGCGATTAAAGTATTTTTCATTGCTTTTCTTATTAGACTTGGAACAGATTTTTCCAGTCTCCTTTTTCATCTCTAGCTTCAGTTAACAATTTTTTAATTTCTTTTATAAATTCAGATAACGGAAAACCTACAACATTAGAATACGAGCCTTGAACAGACTTAATAAAAGTCAGCCCAGCTCCTTGAATCCCATATGAACCGGCCTTATCAAGAGAATCACCTGTCTTTAAGTATGTTTCGAGGACATCTTCACTTATATGATCAAATTCAACATCTGTAGTGCTACTAAAGACGACAGACTTTTCTTTATTATCTCTTGGGTCCAAAACAGTAATATAAACACCAGTGACAACTGTGTGAATTCTTCCAGCCAGTTCTTTTAACAGCGCCCGAGCTTCATTTATATCACCAGGTTTACCCATTATTTTTGTATCCAAACAAACAACGGTATCTGAAGAGACGACACAAGGAAAAAAACTTTCCCCAAAACCATCTCTATCT
>JAGSHI010000094.1 GCA_023954635.1 Bacteriovoracaceae bacterium | reverse complement strand
TATGGAAAGAGATATTACCACTCTAAGTGGTGGAGAACTTCAAAGACTCTATCTTGCTTGTGCGGTTTCTCCTGGTCCAAAAGTTTTACTTTTAGATGAAGCGTTAAGTGCAATGGATCCTCACATACAAGAAGATGTAATTCAAAAAATTGTTCAATTTCAAAAACAAAAAGAAATTACAATCATTCATGTGAGTCATCAGATTAATAATGCAATTCATATAAGTGATAAAGTACTTGCCTTAAAAGATGGTGAGAACTTTTATTCAGGTGATTGCAAAGAATTCAATCAAGCAAAAATTGATGAGCTGTTTGATTATAAATTTAATTATACTGAACATCCTCAAAGCGGAAGACCTGTCATTCTTCCGGGGAGCGGACAGTGAAGTATAATTTGAAACTTGTTCTACTGTTTGTCTTATCTCTAATCTGCGTTTCAGTTTTTCCCTATATTGGAAGGGGAGGGACTAGTCTCACTTCTGAAGAGGGACAATTTATATTAACTCAATTAAGATTTCCAAGAGTCCTTCTCGGATTTTTTGCAGGAGCTGGACTTTCGTTAGCAGGATTAATTTTTCAAGGACTTTTTAGAAATAACTTAGCGACTCCTTACACTTTGGGCGTATCTTCTGGTGCCGCTTTTATGGTGAGTCTTTGGATTAAGTTAGGTTTTTCTTTTAGCTTTGCCTATTTTAACGGACTTGCTATTGCAGGTTTTCTTGGCGCTCTTTTAAGTATTACTGTCGTGATGTCTCTTGCAAGTGCACTCAAAAGATTTGAGCCTTCTACAATGATCTTGGCCGGAGTTGGGCAGGGAATGTTTTTTTCTAGTGCTGTCCTACTCATTCAATACTTCGGATCTGTTTTTGAAGTTAATAGAATGGTTCAGTGGACATTTGGTGGTGTTGAAGTCATTGGCTATAGTTCACTCATTAAAATCTTACCTATCTTACTCATTACCTCTTCATTTACTTACTCAAGAGCGAAGGCCCTTAATATTTTAACCCTAGATGAAGACCTTGCCCTATCAAGAGGTATCAATACAGGACTACTTAGAAAGGTTCTTTTTCTTCTTATCAGTCTCTTAGTTGGTTTTATCATCGCAGAGGCCGGACCGATTGCTTTTATCGGTCTGATTGCTCCACATACAATGAAAAGATTTTTTAAGTTTGATTATCGATATTTAATCCCAGCGAGTTTAATGTTTGGTGGGATCTGCCTTTCTTTTTGCGATCTCATTGGAAGAATGATGAGTAGTAACCTAGAAATACCTGTCGGAATTGTAACGGCCTTTTTGGGAGGACCTTTCTTTCTCTTTATCCTAATTAAAGGAAGAGAGAATAGTTAAATTCCAGAAAGCTTTATTTTTACTGTCTTTTTCTTTTTCCCGTCTTTTAAAAAGGTAACGTCAACTTTATCGCCAACCTTGTACTTATTTAAGGCGTGATAAATATCGTCATAATTACTTACTTTTTTCCCATCTACAGCAATGATGACATCACCAAGATAGTAACGACCTCGACGGTCTTGTTGGATACCTCTGATGCCAGCTTTAAAGGCACCACTTGATTCATCAACAAAAGTAATAACAAGTCCTTCTTCAATTCCAAAACGAGACTTGTGATATTCGGGTAATATTCCTACTCCAAGACCTGGACGAATTACTTTTCCATGTTTGATTAATTGAGGAACGATTCTTTTAATTGAATTAACAGGAACGGCAAAACCAACCCCTGAGCTTGAACCAGATTTCGAATAAATAATGGTGTTCATTCCTATGAGCTCACCAGTGGAATCAAGGAGGGGGCCACCAGAATTACCAGGATTAATTGAACTATCTGTTTGAATCATTCCGTGAATTGTGACATCACCAATTCCTGGAATCTTTCTATCAAGTGCACTAACGATTCCAGACGTAATTGTATGATCAAGTCCAAATGGATTTCCTATCGCCAAAGTTTTTTGACCAACAAGTAAATCATTCGACTTTCCTGGAATAACAGGAGTGAGATTTTTAGGCATTTCTTTTAATTTTAAAACGGCAATATCTTGTTTAGGCTCGGCACCAACTAACTCTGCTTTGTATTGCTTTTTATCTCCATGAAATGAAATGAGGAAACTGTCTCCCTCCATGATGACGTGATAGTTTGTAACAATATGTCCTTTGTTGTCCCAGATGAATCCAGAGCCTACTCCAAATGGAATCTTAGAAATGTTAGCGCTAAACCAACTTGTGCGAGCATGTTTTACATTACTAACGTTAACAACTGACTTAACCCCAGTCTTAAAAATGCTAATTGTATTCTTCTCACTTTCGAGAAGTCTGGACATGTCTCTTTGGGCGGTCTCCTCTCTCGCAAATGTGGAGAATGAGAAGATCAGTGTAAAAGTGGTGATGATTAGTTTTAGTTTCAAGATTTTCTCCTATTTGTACAAAATCTCTACTTATTGGTATAATTCGAGTTCGAAATTTTTTCAAGACAACAACCAGTAAACAACATGTCAAAACGGAGTCAAGTCCTTGGAAATTAAGTACTTTAATAGATTAACAGGAAATGAAGAAATAGAAAAAGTTTATGGAGTTGGAGCGGTAAGATGGCTCTATCAGACTTCCCTTGGAAAGATTCTTCAAAAGCTATTGTGCACAGCCCCTATCTCAGGATTCTATGGAGTCCTTCAAGATTCAGCTTTTAGTGCCAATAAAATTAAACCTTTTATCAAAAACTTCAATATCAATATGGATGACTATCTACCCCAAGATGGACGTTCTATGGATGATCCATACTCTAGCTTTAATAACTTTTTTATTAGGCGATTTAAAGATGGAGTAAGACCTGTTGAGTCCGACCAAAACTTGATGCCTGCTTTTTCTGAGGCGAGATACTTTGGTTACGATTCAATGACAGATGAAGCAGCGATTCCAGTTAAGGGTCAGTACATGTCTGCTAAGGCGTTGCTTGCCCATGACAAATGGGAATCTACTTTTGCTGAGGGACCACTTCTTTTAGCGAGACTTTGTCCGGTTGATTATCACCGATTTCATTATCCAGATTCAGGAAAGGTTTTAGATCACTTTGCTCTTCATGGAGCTTTTCATTCAGTGAATCCTATTGCGCTTAAAGAGAGACCTGAAATTTTTATGATCAATGAAAGACAAGTCACAATTCTTGATACTGAAAATTTTGGAAAGCTTGCCTATATTGAAGTTGGAGCAACAATGGTTGGAAAGATTATTCAGTCTACTGATCTGACTTCTTTTGAGCGAGGCCAAGAGAAAGGATATTTTCTTTTTGGTGGATCGACTGTCATTGTTCTAGGTGAGAAAGGTAAGTGGAAACCTAGTGATGATTTACTTTCTAATACTAAGAAGGGAATGGAAACTTGGGTTCCTCTCGGACAAAACTTAGCCGAAAAACTATAATTCAAAAATTCCCATTAAAGGAAAGTGATCGGAAGGATAGAGGCCTTCTTCTGTCGATTTATCGAGATAGATGTCGTGTGTTTTCACTTTTTTATCAACGAGCATCCAATCGATTCGAGTGCCTTCTTCGTAAGCCCCTTGAAATTTATGATAACTAGTTTCTTCTTTTAGTTGAAGTGTGTGCCAAGGATCGTGGAGAAAACTCCACTGACTTAAAATTTCTTGTCTAACTTCTGAATCGGGAGACGAATTAAAGTCACCCATTAGAATGACAGGAAGATTTTCCGTGTTTTTATCTTTTACTTCTTTCAAGAGAACTTTAATTTGTTCAACTCTTGTTTCTTCAAGTACGTGATCGAGATGAGTGTTGATTAGAAAAAAAGAGTGATTATTTTTCTTTGTCGTTAAAGAGGCCCAAGTGCAAAGCCTTGGAAATGAAGATTTAAAACTTGATGAGCCTGCTTCGTATGGTGTTTCAGATAACCAGATGTCGCCACTTTTATTAACTGTGATATTTTCTGAATTGATATAAAGAGTTGGATACATTCTTTCAGTAATCCATTCTCGATGAGAATCGATCAGTTCAAATCCTGGTAACAAACTTTCAAAATCTTTGAGCTGTGGTTGTCTTCCTTCTTGGGTTCCAATGACATCTGCATTGAACTTAGTAAGGGTATTCGCTAAAAGAGTTTTTCGTTTAGGCCAATCGTGACTTTCGTCAGCGGCGTTTTCGAATCGAATATTTGAAGAGATTAATCTTAATGTCATGAGACAAGTATATGAAATTATTCAAACCAATAAAAGTATTGTTCCGATTTTGATCTAAAAAAATCCGATTTCACCATGGGAGTATTCGATCCCATAATGAAACATTTTAAAATCAGACACTTATAAACAAGACCATTTTACTCAACTTGGCCTGGTTTGTGCTTTGTATAAGTAAAAACGAAGGGAGGAAAAAATGATGGAAGAGCAATCGCTAATTCTTAAAGAGTACATGGAGCTAACGAAGTATCCGAGCTTAAGAGAGATGAGTAAGGATACTGGTATTCAATTAACCAGATTATTTAGAATCATTAATGGAATGGAAATGAAGTTAAAAGAATATCTTCTATTAAAAAGAAAAATTGAAGAGAAGGCCGAAACAAGAAACCTAAGTCACTTGGCCTTTAAATGTGAGTCGGCACTTCCTATTCGAGCGAGAAATGAGCTTGAAGAGTTAATGGGGAGATATTTAAAACAGCAAACGTTATTAGCAGCATAGGGAGCAGAGATGAAAGATGGATTATTATTAGTGGAAAGAATTATTTTAGAATCATTGAGTACTGGAGAAAAATCTCTGGAGGAGTTAATAAAAGACACAGGACTTCGAAAAAATCTTCTTTTGAGTCTTATCAGCAACCTTTATCAAGATCATATTATTTTAAGAGAAGGTAATACTTATTTATTAAATGAAGAAAATAAAAAAAATTGGCTACCAAAGGTAAACTCAAAAGAGTCGGTTCGTGGGGAGATTAAAGAGCTATTCTTAACTATGGTTAACAATCACTTTGAGGATCTTGAATATAGATCTTGTGGATTAAAAATGAAAAAAATTCATGTCAATAAGCGTGATGAAAAAATACTTCAAGCGCATTTTAAAAACCTTCATGATTTTGTGGAAAACTTAGAAAAATATCCAGATAAAAAAGCGAAGTCCCCAACCTATGAGAAAAAAGTCATTTTTTGGGGACAGTCAGACTATGGCTCTCTTATTGAGACTAGTTTGGTTGCTTGTTAAAGATTATTTTGGCTCGTAATCCAAATTGGAGGAGAGCCATCTTTCTACTTCGCTAACTTCCATACCTTTTCTCTTGGCGTAGTCTTTAATTTGATCTTCGGCCATCCTACCTACAGTAAAGTATTTAGATTTTTCATGACCAAAGAAATAACCAGAAACAGAAGAAGCTGGATACATAGCAAAGTTTTCAGTAAGTCTCGCACCAGTGAATCTTTCAGCATCTAATAGCTTCCAGATTTTTTGTTTTTCAGTATGATCTGGACAAGCAGCGTAGCCTGGAGCCGGTCTAATTCCACGATATTTTTCTTTTACGAGATCTTCTTTTGAAAGATTTTCAGAAAGTCCATAACCCCAATCGTATCTAGCTTTCTTGTGAACCATTTCGGCCATTGCTTCAGCAATCCTATCACCAAGTGCTTTAACCATAATGGCTTTATAGTCATCATTCTGCTCTTCATACTTTTTGGCTAGTGCTTCAACACCTTGAACGGTAACAACAAAGGCCCCCATATGATCTTCAAGCTTTGTCTCTTTTGGAGCTACAAAATCAGCAAGACAATAGTTTGGTATTTTAGCTTCACGTTTTTCTTTTTGTTGTCTTAAGAAACAGAATGTTTCAAGAAGCTCATTGTTTTCATCGTAAACTTCTACATCATCACCAACACTATTAGCTCTCCAGAATGTGATCGCAGCATTAGCAGTGAAGTGGTTGCCCATGATGATTTCTTGAAGTGTTTCCATGGCGTCATCAAATAACTTCTTAGCTTCTACACCATATTTTTTATGTTCTAAAATCTTTGGAAAAATTCCTCTAAGTTGCCATGTCCAAAAGAACGGGCTCCAGTCGATAAAATCAATAAGCTCCATAATGGACACATCTTCAAGAACCTGCATTCCTGTCCATGAAGGAGTTTCAATCGTTGCATTATCCCAATCTACTTTAAATTTATTGTCTCTCGATTTCTCAAGACTAAGCATTGGAGCTTTATTTTGTCTCTCTTCTTCAAAGTTTTTCTTTTCTTCGTCCTGACTAGTGTAAAGGTTTTCAACGTAACCTTCTTTAAGCTCAGGGTTTAAAAGATTAGAACAAACTTCAACAACAAGAGAAGCATCTCCAACTTGAACAATTGGATGATCGTAGTGATCCGCAATTTTGATTGCAGTGTGGGCCTTTGAAGTTGTGGCTCCACCAATAAGAACAGGTATTTCAAAACCTTTTCTATTAAATTCTTTTACATTATGAATCATCTCATCAAGAGATGGAGTGATAAGACCACTCATTCCAACCATGTCGGCATTGTTTTCTTTACATGACTTCATGATGGCTTCAACGTTAACCATAACTCCAAGGTCGACAACTTTATAACCATTACAGGCTAGAACTACGGAAACGATATTTTTACCAATATCGTGAACATCACCTTTAACAGTAGCGATGACAAATACACCTTGCTCTCGTTGATTTGGATTCTTTCTCTTCTCTTCTTCCATGTACGGCTGAAGATAAGCGACAGCTTGCTTCATCACTCTTGCTGACTTTACAACTTGAGGAAGAAACATTTTTCCTTCACCAAATAGTCCACCAACAATTTTCATCCCTTCCATTAAGGGACCTTCAATAACTGAGAGAGGCTTTCCAAGTTTCTTTCTAGCTTCTTCAGTATCTTCATCAATATAAGTTGTAATACCTTTGACTAGAGCGTGAGAGATTCTTTCTTCAAGAGTTCCTTCTCTCCATTGCTCATTTTCTTTTTCTTTTTTCTGACCAGTACCTTTTACTCTTTCAGCAAGGTCTACTAGCTTTTCAGTTGCTTCATTGTTTCTATTGAGAAGAACATCTTCAATACATTCGAGAAGTTCTTTATCAATCTCTTCGTAAACTTCTAACATTCCAGCATTAACGATACCCATATCTAAACCAGCTTCAATAGCATGGTATAGAAATGCGGCATGCATAGCTTCTCTAACGACATTGTTTCCTCTAAAACTAAAAGAAACATTATAAACTCCTCCCGAAGTAAGTGCGCCAGGGCATTTCTCTTTGATTTCTCTAACGGCTTCAAAAAAGTTAACAGCATAGTCGTTATGCTCATCAATTCCTGTTGCAACAGTTAGGATATTTGGATCAAAGATAATATCAGCAGGGTCAAAGTCTAATTTTTCAGTAAGTAAGTTATAAGCACGAACACAGATATCTACTTTGTCTTGCTTCTCAACAGCTTGGCCTGTTTCATCAAAGGCCATAATGACTGCTGCTGCTCCATACTTTTGAATTGTTCTAGCTTGCTCTAGAAACTTTTCTTCACCTTCTTTAAGTGAGATTGAGTTTACAATTGCTTTACCTTGAACACATTTAAGACCTGCTTCAAGAACTTCCCATTTGGAAGAGTCAATCATAATTGGAACTTTTGAAATATCTGGTTCACTAGCAACAAGACGTAAAAATCTTGTCATTGAGGCAACACCGTCAATCATTCCTTCATCAAAGTTAACATCAATAACATTGGCACCGTTCTCAACTTGTTGAGCGGCGACTTCTAATGCTGTTGTGTAATCATTATTCTTAATAAGTTTAGCAAACTTCAAAGAACCCATAACGTTTGTTCTTTCTCCAACCATAAGAAATGGTTTCCCTTGAGAAGGAATTAAATTTAGAGGCTCTAGACCTGAAAGGTATGTTCCAAGTGGTTTGTTTGGAATCTCTCTTGGTGTAACACTATTAACATTTTCAACGACAGCTTTAATGTGATCTGGAGTTGTTCCACAACATCCACCAACCATATTAACGAATCCAGCTTCAGAGAATTCCTTTAAATATCTTCCAGTGTCTTCTGGTTTTTCATCGTAACCAGTATCGCTTAGTGGGTTAGGGAGTCCGGCATTTGGGTAACAACTTGTATAGCAGTCAGCAACTTTTGAAAGCTCTGCCATGTAGGGTCTCATCTCTTCAGCACCTAGTGCACAGTTGATCCCAACACTTAATGGTCTTGCATGAGAAACAGAGTTCCAAAATGCTTCAACTGTTTGTCCTGAAAGAGTTCTTCCTGAGTTGTCAGTAATAGTTACTGAAATCATCACTGGAATTTTAAAATCAACTTCATCTTGTAATTTTGAAATAGCGAAGAGAGCTGCTTTTACATTTAGAGTATCAAAAGTAGTTTCAGGAAGAAGTATATCTGCTCCTCCTTCAATTAAATATTTGGCTTGGTTGTAATAATCATCGACTAGTTCGTCATAAGTGACTGCTCTAAAATCAGGATTGTTTACATCTGGAGAAATAGAGGCCGTTCTATTTGTAGGTCCCATGGCTCCAGATACAAAACATTCTCTTCCTGGGTTGTCCTTCATGAATTGATCAGCAACTTCTCTGGCAATCTTGGCCGATTCAATATTGATAGCTTTTACGGCCGATTGAAGATCGTAGTCAGCTTGAGCAATTTCAGTCCCTGAAAATGTATTAGTTCCAATAATGTCGGAACCAGCTTCAAGATATTGCTTATGAATGTCTTTAATTATTTCAGGTCTAGTAATCGAAAGAAGGTCATTGTTACCCTTAAGGTCTTTCGTATGATCGTCAAAGTGACCTTCTCTGAAGTCAACCTCTTCAAGCTTATGCTTTTGGATCATGGTGCCCATGGCTCCATCTAAAAAGACGATTCGAGTTTTTAAGAGATCAAGTAATTTTTGACCTCTTTCTGTGTAGGGTTTTGTAGCCATAGTTTCTTCTCTATTTGAATTTTTTAACTATATCGATAACTGATTGAGTGTCGTTCATAATATAAAAGTGAACACAAGGAACTCCAAATTCTAGAAGTCCTTCAACTTGTTTTGTGGCCCAGTTAATTCCAATCTCTTTAACGTGATCAGGGTTTTGGGTTACTTCATCAACTAATTCATCTGGAAAGTCGATGTAGAAGTTTCTTGGAAGTGTTTGAAGTTGTTTAACACTTTTTAATATTTTAATGCCTGGGATGATTGGGCAGTTGATGCCTTCTGCTCGACATTGTTCTACATAATCAAAGTAAGCTTGATTATTAAAAAACATTTGTGAAGTTATATACTCTGCACCTGAATCAATCTTTTTCTTTGTATAGAACAAATCACTTTTCATGTTTGGAGCTTCAAAATGTTTTTCAGGGTAACCAGCGACACCGATTCCAAAATCAAGTGGTCTTGCTCCTGAAATTTCATTAATGAATCTTCCTTCTCTTGCATCAGCTAGTTGTTCAACTAGGTCTGAAGCATAATGATTACAAGATCTGCCTGTATCAACTTTTTTATTATAGTTTGGTCCGTCACCTCTAAGGGCCAGAACGTTTTCTACACCGAGGTAGTTAAGTTCGATGAGGGCATCTTCAGTTTCTTCTTTGGTAAAACCAAGTGAAAGAATGTGTGCAACTGTATCGATTCTAAATCTGTTTTGAATAATTCCACAGATGCCCATTGTTCCTGGACGTTTCTTGTAAATTTTTCTTTCGATTTGTCCTTCTGGAGTTTCGTTATAAAAAGCTCCGGCAGCGTGAGCAGTTACATCGATCCATGGTGGATCAAGTGGAACTAGTGCTTCAACAATATCGATAATATCTTGAACGGTTCGGCCTCTTGGTGGAGGTACGATTTCGTAGCTGAATAGAGTGTCGTTTGCTTTTTCAATGTGTTCAATTACTTTCATTTTTAATAATGCCCTGTGTGATCTGAATACCCTGTAATAAAGGGGTATTCTAAGCTTTTAAGGCCGATGTGAATAGTGTTTCGAACAAAAAATTAGTGTATTAATTGTTTATATTTAGGGGGGAAACCAAAGGCCCTTCTGATGGGCCTTTTGGGATGGGGAATTTGAGGGTGACTACTGTTCCGTGTCCTGGGATTGAGTCTATTTCGAGTTTGCCTCCCCATTGCTTAAGGGATTTTTTTGCATGTAGAAGTCCGAGTCCTGAGCCTTTGGTTTTTCCGAATGAGCCGCCATGCTTGAGTATTCTCATTAGAGTTAGGTCATCAATTCCGGGGCCAGTATCTCTGATGTGAATTTTTAAATGCTTTTTATCTAGTGCTGTCTTGATCGAAATTCCTCCTTGGTTGCTGTCTAGGGCCTCAATGGAATTATCAATTATGTTTGAAATGACTCTTTGAAATTCTTTTTTGTTAATTTTTAAGAAGTGATTTCCTTTAGGGTGCTTAATTTGAATATTTTTAAGTTTGTCGGATTTCTCTTTGATGATTTCGTTGATTGAAGTTTCGACATGGAATCGTTGTGTTTTTTTGTGACCTCTTAGTAATTGTTCTGTTCTCGACTTTGTGAGGTTGAAGATTTTGATTTGTTCATTGTCCATGTAGTTGATTGAACTTTCGACGAGTGTGATGAGTGCTTCGAAAGGTGACTTTAGGTCGTGGATTAGCATTTGTGGTTCAAAAGCTGCTGTTGAATTCATTGTTTCTCCCTTGTTTTTGCTTTGTGTCTGTTGCTGAGCAAGAAGTAGGATGTGGCTTTCGATTTCTCAATTGAATTCCACTTTGGTTTCTTTGTTTCCCATCTTGGTGGGAGTTTTGAATTCATGATGGGATGAATTTTCGTGTTGGGATGTGTAAGCCTTTGATAGTGCGTAGTTTGGCTTCTTGGATATCCCAGTTTGGGAAACAAAATCAGTAGAATTTTCAATCTGGCTTGAAGAATTGTGTGGTGCTTGGTTTAAGAAGTCATTCTTTAGCAGGGAACGAAAATTTATGAATACTACTTATGCACAGGAGCAGGAGAGTCTTGCCCGTGTACTTAGAGATAAGATCTTTAAGTATAAGGCCGCGCGACCAAATCTGAGCTCTAGTCAAATTGCATCTAAGTTTGGGATGTCGAGTTCGACTTTTTGTCGGCTTGAAAACTTAGATATTAAGACGCCTACCTTTGATCAGATCATTAAGGTTTTTAATGGGACGGGGTCTGATGAAGATTTAATCACTTACTTAAAAAGAAATTATCCAAGACTTGTAGAAGTATTTAATGAGTCAATCTCTAATGGTGTTAGTCCATTTATGAATCAGGATCTATGTGAGTACTTAGAGTCTCCTTCAACCAGCAAGATAATGGTTCTTGCGGGGTCAAAATCCGGACTACCTATTGATCTAGTTAAGGAAGAGTTTGGAAATAATGGAGTAAAGGTTTGTGATGACCTCTATGAAAAGGGAATTTTGGTCATAAATGAGAATAATTACTTTATAAATTCAGAGGTTAAAGGCGTAACCAATAAGACAATTCTAGATTTAATAAAAAATTCAGCAAATGATTTTTTTGATTTAGAGGGATTGAATAATGGCGATAGTTTAAACTATCTCTCGTTTCGATCAGAATCAATAGATCTAGATCGAGTATATCCCCAAATTGTTAGTTTACTTAAAGAAACAAATACCCAAATAAAATCAATAATGGATAACCCAGATAACATGGGGGAGTCCACTGTCTTTGTTGGGATGATATCAGATTCAATTATTAGAAATACAATATGTAAAGAAAAGGAAGTTTTACAATGAAAGCAATATTTTTAATCATGCTATTTTCATTTTCAGCCAATGCACAGGGTTTAATTGCAGCAAGAACTGGAATTGAAGGTGAAGGGACAAATGGCAGATCAATCTTGAGACTCGATATTAACTCAGTTCGAGTAATGTCTTCTGAAGAACTAAGATCAACTCCAGCCCTTAACAGAACAGGTTCTCAACTAGATTCTGGTAGTCAGGCTATCTTGAATAAGTTTGCTTTGGATTTAGAAAATATTCAAGAGATAACTCTTAAAGATGGTACTGTGATAAAGAAAGCTGAACTTGAGGAAAAGGTATACAATTTAGTTATTGAATCAAATTAATAATATTTGAATAAACTTTAAATGTCTTATCTTTGGAAAAGTAATCATCTGTTTTGTTTTTTAGTCCGATTACTTTTCCTTCTTCTTTTAACAGCCTTGCAGCTGGAGAATTATTAATTAACTCCGGTAAAATATTTATAAGATTTATATTT
>JAGSHI010000080.1 GCA_023954635.1 Bacteriovoracaceae bacterium | reverse complement strand
TTGGTCTGCACCAACAGGAACGATATCCGACTTTAGAAAAAGAATATCTGCCGCCATCAAAACTGGATACCCGAAGAGCCCCATGTTCACATTTCGGTCAGAGTCTCTTCCATTTTCTTCATTGTCTTGAACAATCGCCTTATAAGCATGGGCCCGATTCATTAAACCTTTGTTAGTAAAACAAGAAATAATCCAATTCAATTCCATAATTTCTGGAATATCACTTTGCTTGTAAAGTACGGCCTTTGAAACATCGAGTCCCATTGCAAGCCAAACTGCTGCGACTTCATAAATGTATTCGTTAAGTTTTTTTCCGTCATAAACAGAAGTAAGCGAATGATAATCAGCTATGAAGTAATAGGCCTCATAAGATCCTGAGTTGGCCATCTCAATGGCGGGTTTGATCGCACCTAAGTAATTACCAATATGAGGCATTCCAGTGGGCTTTATTCCCGTGAGACTGATCTTTTTATTGCTACTCTCTGGCATATTCACCTTTTTGTTAAGCTCCCAATATTACATAAAAGAGCTTTACTGTGAATTCATAGACAAAAAAAAGCCCGAAAGCTTGAGTTTCGGGCATATATTAAACAGGATTAATTTTTTGGTTGCGGGAGCAGGATTCGAACCTACGACCTTTGGGTTATGAGCCCAACGAGCTACCAGACTGCTCCATCCCGCGCTAAATTATTGCAATTACAATGAATTACGTTATGGAGTTATAAGATAATTTGATTCAAAAGTCCAGCTTCTTGAGGGAAGCTTTTTGGTCTGACTTAAATTCCTAATATTATTAGAAAGCGCGACGATAAGATTCTTAGCACATGGAGATAAAACCATCAAAGCGAGGAATTATATGGCGGTCTCTAAATCGTACCAAGACAAAGTAACAATAGACATAGACACAAGCGAGATGACCCCAGCTCAGATCCGGCTTATCAAGTCATTGAATCATATGTTGGTTCATGTACTTAAGGCCGAAGAGGAAGGTGAGTTTTTTGATGGTTCAGCAGAATTCATGAGAATGTGTGCTGCGATCATTCAGCAATCCAAGTTTCCAGATACTTGGTCATCAGACTCAATTCCATACGCCGATCAAGCCTTAGAGTTTTCAGTAGATGTCCTTCAGGACTTTATCAATAGCTCTAACGTTGTTTCTTACGATAATTAATTTAAATTACCATAAAATAACAAAGGCCTCTCATCCGAGAGGCCTTTTTATTTAAGCACCAAATCCTTTGATGCGTTATTGCATCCCCCGATGTCGTTATTTAGTCGTTTGCGTGAATATTTAGAGCAGCAGATTGATCACAATCTAAGTTTCCAGTTCCTTTATCTAGAGCACAAACTAAGTCTGAGAAATCAAAACTTGTTTTCAAAGTGATTTCATCAGTCTCAAGTCCAAAGCTAGACAATAGAGTAAGTCCGTCTCTCTCGAGAGCTTCAGCATAAATAAGTTTTAAAGTTTCTTTTGAAATTTTGACTGTTTTTAAGTTTCCAAACATTGTCTTTTTAACTTTAGCTGGAACCACTTGATCGATATTTTCTTCACTATCTATAAGTCTAACTTTATCTCCATTTAGAACCTCGATAGAAAATGAAGGATCAAAGTTTCCTTGAGGTGGTATTTCCTGTGAAACTGACTGGGTTTCTCCATCATCTGTTACTGTAATAGCAAAATTTCCAGAGACTACGGATTGAGCTCTAACAAAGAGAGTGTCACTCTTTCCAGTGAGCTTCGTTTTATCGTTCATTGTTAGGTTCATATCTATAGTTAAGGCCATAGCATTAAGACTTAAGGCAGCAGCAACTAGCACGATCAACTTTTTCATCGAATATCCTCCACGGTCGAAATAGTCATAAATACGATAATATAGACACTTCATACCACGCCGCGTCAATAATTTAAGGGCCATTGTAAATTCTCTATACCTAGCTGTAATCATGTAAAAATTGCACAGTTTAGGAGTATTCCCGCAGTGCAACAACAAGCGTGTTATAAGGAGCCAAATACAATCTTTAAAAACACTCTAACCACCAACTTTTTGGGGAGAACTATTATGAAAAAAGGTCTTTTATTTGGAATTATGGCCCTGCTTTTCTCTGTAGCTGCACTAGCCGCTGATGGATATGCCGTGAGGTATTCTACTCGTTACAGTACATGGGATTCAGGATTTAATAACTATTACTCTTACTCTGAGAGAACATCTTATAGTAGTTGTCGTTACCATACTTGTTACGACACATTTGACTATGGTGATACTGTTTACATTGAAGAAACTGTTGTTGAGCATGGAACTTACTCTGGTTATACAAGAGTTACAGTTTATGATTCAGCCAGATATCATGATGGTGGAAGATACGCCACATACTACACTCACAATGGAAGAGTCGTTAGACGTCACTACCATAGAAGTCACAGACACGTGAGAAGAACTTACGTTCATAGAAGTTACACAACTGTTAACTACGTTTACTTAGATGATTTTACAGCTTCAATCATTCTTGGAACTCACTTTGTTTCTCTTGGAGCAGACGTTCTTTCTAGATGTGATGCTGATGATGATCTTTGTATTGCTCTAGGGCTTGCTTCTTCAATCTCTGGTTCAGCTATTTCAATCTCTGCTTCAATTAGAGAGCACAGAAGGTCTGAACTTCAAAGATATATGGAAGAGCAAAACAGAGACAAAGAAGATGAGGATCTTATGGACTCTCTTGATGAAGAGTTTTCAGAAATAAACTAAGTATGATGATTACGAACTTAAGAATTTAATTATAGAGGCTCCCTGAATGAGTATGAACAAGTTGAAATTTATCCTTCTTTGTACTATGGCTCTGGGAGCCTTAAATTCTTACGCCTCGACTGAGTTTGGTCTCTTCTTAAATGAGACTGTTTACGACAAAAGCACTTACAAAAAAATCAATGCCTATTTTAATAAAATCGATAACAAAATCAAAAATGGAATTCGTTTCGGTGTCGACCGATTGATTGAGGTCAGACTTGAAGACCTTGGTGAAATTCATCATGATTGCTCTTCGGAAAATTTAGATTCATTTTCAACTATTGAGAATAATAATCTGGTTATCAATTCAAGACTTGTCGAGCCTATACTCTCAAGTAAGGCCCGTTTAAAAGTTAATGGCTGTACTCAAGAGTCATTACTTATTAAGTCTGTCGATAAGTCACTACTATCTATCGGAGACGATCTTTCTAGAAACCTTATTAGAGACGAGAAGAAAACAATTCGAGTTTGTAACGAAGCTAAAAGAAGAGGACATGTAAGACGTCTGCGTTTTAATCCGACATTGAAAAAAAGATGTGATGATATCGGAAAACTCGTTAGAAAACGAGTAGCTTTTAAACACTACGAAAAGAAAGTACGAAACCTTCTCTATAAAGCTGATGTCGTATTTGATTCAACTTCATTCACAGAAGTTAAGTTACAAAAATATAATATTTGCTCACGTGAATACACTCCAACCAGAATCACTTCGAAAGGAAAGAAGATGAAGATGCTTGGGATGGCCCTTATTTATATGGCCCCAGGTTATACAACTTCTGTAGCAGGTCACGTAGCTGAAAGATATGTTTACTGTTTAGATGGAGAACTCAAAGACATTATGTTTGAGTATACTCAACTTACCGTTCATGAGCTTGAAGACGTAAAATATGTTTATAAAAAACATATGGAAGGTGTAACTCAAGATTATTTGAAGTCTTTAGTTGGTGCCAACTATATGAAAGTTAAATTCAATCCAGGAAACAGTACTGTTAATGGTTATGGATTCGCTCAGTTTCATACAAACAGAGACATTCTTGAAGTTTGGCCAAAGTATAAAGAACTAGAAATGTATGATGGACTCCAAAATTCACTGAAGTCTTTTAAGAAGCAAGGTCAAATGTTCAAAGATAGAGTTCCTTTTGAGCAATATAGCCTTTTGAATAACAACTGTACTCACCCTATTCGTGAAAGAATGAAAAAATATGGTGGCGGAGAGCTTGAGATTGATCCAGTTAGAGGAATCACTCCAATATGGATATTTAATTTTCTTAAAAATAAAAGTGTCGATAAAATTATTATTTATCCATCTCAAAGATTACTAAGAAAGTTTCAAATGATGGAGTCTGGTAAGTCTATCTTTTGGGAAAACGTAACTTTCTGGTCTAAGGCCTCAAAGGGTGCTGATCGTGGTGGAATGATGATGCTTTACCCTGAGTCGCATGGACTTTTAAAAGGTCTCATCACAAAGCCTTTGGCCGGTATCTTAAACCTTTCGGCAGCAGTGGTTCAAACTACTGTTGGGATTCTTCAGATGCCATTAAAGTGGCTCTCAAAGCTTCCTGGCTTCAAGTGGATGGCGCCTAAAAAACCTACTCAAGATAATCTTGGTCAAGGGATAAGAGGTATTGGAATGAGCCTTACTGAGATGGTAGGAATCAGATTAAGATATCCTTCTCCGACAGATTGGACAGAGAAGGAACTCGATTATATCTACGGTGAACTTGAGCATCAAGAGCCAAAGATCGTAGACTACCTATTTGAAAAAGTTCAAAAATAAGAAAAGGTACTCAGTACCTTTTCTCCACTAAGACTTCAGCCAAGTAACAGACATCTTTTCAGCATTCTCTGCTTCTTTCTTTTCTATTCTTGCTTTCTTTTTAGCTACTCTTTTTCTATGAGCATCTTCTCTTTCTTCATAGGCTTCAGTTCTGGCCTTTTTCTCTTCTTCTTTCTTTCTTGTTTCAAGGTTCTTAATTGAATCGAAATAAGTACCTTTTCTATAAATATGAAAGTTTGGATCATCAGCAGGAGATCCAGCAGGAAGAGGTCTACCATTTAAACGAACAGTCTTTTTAGAAGACTGATATTCTTTTTCCTTAATCACTCGACCGTTTTCATCTAATCCAATCTCATCGAGTAATTGTCTTTTTGTATAAGTCCTATTCTTGCCAGGGGCCACGTTTTCGATTGTTAGACCACCAATAGCAATTCTTCTAAGTTTATCGACAGTTAGTCCTACTGCCTCACAAACTCTTCTAATTTCTCTGTTTTTACCACCTGTAAGTCTAAACTCTAACCAAGTTTTTGCTTTCATCTGCTTAATCACTCGAACAGCTTTAGGCTTTAAGAAACCTTCTTCAGTTTGAACTCCATTTCTAAGCTTTCTAAGGATATCCTGAGAAACAACTCCAAATATTTTTACTTCATAAACCTTAGTCACTTGCTGACTAGGGTGAATGATCATATTGGCCACTTCCCCGTCATTAGTTAGGATAAGAAGTCCTTCAGAAAGATAATCAAGTCTTCCGGCAGGATAAATTCTTTCTGGGTATTCTTTTAAAAGATCCATTACAGTTTTTCGTCCTTCAGGATCATTTAACGTCGTCATATATGCACGAGGTTTATTAAGAACAACATAAATCTTTTGAACATGGTCTAGTGAAAGAGACTGACCATCAACAAAGACAACATCTTCGCCAAGACTTACCTTAGTCCCAAGCTCAGTAACGACAACGCCGTTAACTTTAACTCGACCTTGAATAATAAGATCCTCGGCCTTCCTTCTAGAAGTAACTCCGCAATCTGCAATGTATTTTTGTAAACGTAGGGACTGTGCCATTTTTGCCTCCAATCTGCCTCACGGCTGTTCGTAGTTTCAGGTATTTATGTATTTAAATAACTTTTGTCCGCCAAACATATGAGTGTTGGCGGACTATGTCAAATTTAAGCTTCGCTATCTTTAGAAGAGTCTGAAGTTTCTTCAGTTTTACCCATCCAATCGAGGTCAATGTCGAGATCGCGGGCATCTGAGCTCATCTTGTCAGTTAGGTTTTCTATTTCGTTTGTCAGCTCATCAACCTGCTCAAAACTTTCTTCTAACTCCGTTTCATGAATAAGAGGAGTTGCTTCAAGTTTCTCACCAGTCAGCTTCTCAAAAGCATCATCGAGGGCCTTTGCCAGCTCTTGCTTTTCTGACTCATCTTCAATGAGAAAATCAGCGGCCTCTAGAACTTTGTCGTCATTGTTTTCTTTGTTTTCACTAGATTCAATGCTCTCGATTTCGTCTTCAACAATCGCCTCACCAGTATCGAGGTCGATCATTTCAAACTCTTCTTCCTCTTCATCTGGAAGGTTGAATGGGCCTGCAGTTAAGTCTTTAACAACTTCAGGGAAAGTGATTGCTGTAAAAAGCTCACTTTCATTTGAAGCTTGGTTTTCAGCTTTAAGAACTTCTTTTTCTACATATTCTTCTAAAAGTTCAAAGGCCGACTTCACTTCTTCACCTGCAGCATTGATTCGCTTCTTCTCTTCAACTTTAAGTGATTTTGTAAATTCAGTATCAGCATTAATACTTTTAATCGATTCACTCAACTGATCGAGTTCATCAATTTCATCAAACTTAAATTGTTCCTTATCTCCATTGTGAACAATCGTCTTAATATCAGAAATTTTCCCAACAGTTGATTGAGACATTTCTTCAAGCTCATGCTCAGGCGGTAGTTCGGAAAGATCAGCAAGGTTGAAAACTTCTAAAAATTCAGGAGTTGTTCCATAAAGAACAGGTCTTCCCATTTCATCTGATCGTCCAGAAACTTTAACAAGTCTCTTATCCATTAACTGACGAACAATGTGAGAAGAATCAACTCCTCTAATTTTATCAACTTCAGTTTTAGCAACTGGCTGCTTATAAGAAATGATAGCAAGAACCTCAAGAGCACTTGGAGTTAGAACAAGTGAACTTACTTTAAAAAGATCTTGAACAAATTTTGAATAAGTTGCTTTTGTTCTAAACTGATATCCTTCTGCGACTTCTTGAAGTCTAATTCCATGATGTTTAGATTCATATTCTGTTTGCAATTTTTCAATAGCTTCGTGAATAACTCTTAGAGGAATGTCTTCATCAATCAATTGTTTAATTTTATTTAAAGCAACTGGCTTATCACTCATAAAGATAATCGTTTCGATTGCCCCACAAAGTGTTTCTTTATTAAGACCTGTTCTCGCTTGCCATAATTTATCTTCTTGATCTTCATCATGAAAACAATCGAGCTCCATCTGAAGTACTTCAGGAAGTAAGAGTAATTCTTCAGAAGGCATCATTGGCTCAAGAGAAAGCTCTTCCTCTTCAATCAATAGATCTTCAATAACTCTACTTTCCCATTCTAAAAGCTCTGAGAGATCTACGTATTTAGCTTCCCAGTCTTTTTCAAATGAATCTAAATTCAATTCTTCCTGAATATTAAGCTCTTCCATTTTTGTCTCTGTGTTTTCTATGTTCACGTTGTCCATATTCATCTCTCTCCTAAGATTACTGAATGAGATCCGGTGTCTCTGTCTGAAGGTTTTTTAATTCTTCAGAATTTTGTGTGTGTTCAATATTTTCAGTTTGCCCTAATTCTTCTTCATTTTCCTGACTGGCTAAAATGCTTTGTTCTAACTCAGCATCGGCCTTCTTTTCTTCTGCACTTGGCTCATTTTCATCTTCAAAGCCATCTGCTGAAGCCACATCAAAGTCATCCATCGATTCTTTTACTTTGACATAAACTGTCGATCGATCGTCATTTTGAAAGATTTCAAGACGTTTAAGTCTGGCCATTTCAAGAAGTGAAATAAACGTAATAACTACATTATCAATCCCTTCGTCTCCATGAACGTCCAGTAGATCATCAAGAGTTGTTTGAGTACCAACTTCTAAATGTCCCTTGAGGAAGGCCAACTTCTCTTTAATCGAAAGTCTATCTCTTCTTACAATTTGGTATTTTCTCTTTTGTTTAAAGAGGAACTCCATCATGGCCATCGTTAATTTATCGAGCTCAATCGGAGTTAAAATCGAATTAGTAATTTCTTTTCTATTAATTTTTGGCTTAACAAATACTTCGTGACCTTTTTTAGGAAGGCCCCAAAGCTTTTCACCCATTTTTTGAAAATGCTGAAGCTCTTCAAGTCTTCTAATCAATTCAGATTGAGATGTGATATTTAGTTCACCACTTCCGTCCATTTGATTAATGAGGTCTTGGTTTTCCTCTTCTGAGATCGCGTTCTTAGACTTCAAAAGAAGAAGAGTCGCGGCCAAGTAGAGATAGTCTCCAGCGACATCAAAATTAAGTTCTCTCATTTGAGCGAGATAACCTAAATACTGTTTTGTGATATTAGTAAGATCGAAATCTCTAATATCCATCTCTTCTTTTTGAACCAAAAGAAGAAGCAACCCTAAGGGGCCGTCAAAATTATCCGTTTTGACTTGAATCGAAGTGTCTAACATGTGTGTGTTCTCCGTGCCTTCGCCTTATGCTCTAGCTGTACTATTAACTCATCATATGAATGAGTACGCTGGTCACGGCCTTACCCATCCATATAGCAGGGCCGATCACATATCCTAAAATCGGTGTTGTCCAAATAATCAAAATAAATAAAAGACTAAATTTTTGTAGTTCTTCGTATTTTCTTGCTTGTTCATAGTCGAGAAAACTTGAAACCATTTTTGATCCATCCAACGGAGGGAATGGAATGAGGTTAAAAGTGGCAAGAACGATATTGATCATAATGCTGTGTTCAAGCATTCCGGTAAAAGGTCCATAAAAGAAAAATTCACTGCCAACTTGAGTCAACATGAAGGCCAAGAGCATGGCAGAAAATAAAGCTAAAATGATATTGGCCAATGGACCAGCAAAACTAACCCAGAACATTCCAGAACGAATATTTGAAAATCTTCTGGTATCAACCGGGACAGGTTTGGCCCAACCAAACATGACTCCGCCCATGGCTGCACCAATAAGTGGAAGAATGACTGTTCCGAATAAATCAAAATGCACGGCGGGATTCATCGTAAGACGACCTGCTTGTTTGGCCGTATCGTCTCCATAACGAAGGGCCATTAATGCGTGTGCACCTTCATGACAAACAATTGCCATTAAAAAGCCAGGAAGCCCGAGTGCGACGTTGAGGATAAATTGATCCATAGCCTTAAATTCATACCATTTTGATCCGCAACTCGCAATTATGACACAAAGCAAAGATGAGTATAAAACTCATCTCTACTCTGTGATTTCTATACTTTAACTTATGCACACACTTGAGAAACTCCAAGGGCCTCAAGATCTTTGACCATTAATTCCATTTTCGCATTAGACTCTAGGCAGCATTTCTTAAAGATTCCTCGAAACTCGATACCTTCTTGATTGAAGAGTAAAACATCATGGCTTAGATCCATTTGTGGAATTTTAAGCTTCCAAGATTTTTGTTCAAAAAAGTCTGCTTCATAAAAAGATGCTTCCATTCGAACGCCGTGATGGTTGATATCTTTTACGATAACAGGAATCACTAAACCATTTTCTGCATCTAAAAAGGCATTTACCTCTACCTCGAATCGAGGGTCGAGTTGTCTTAGATCTGTCGGATATTCTTTTTTATCCCAAACAGTAATACCGTTCAATTTCGACATGTCTTTTCCAAGAGCAAAATTCAAAAAGTTTTTGTTCACTAATTCTTTTCTTTCATAACTGGCAAGGTGATCGGTTCCTTGAACAATAGCAAAGGAGCTATTTTTAAACTTGGTAGAGACTTCAAAACATTCATAGGGAGTCGTAAAATTATCAAACTCCCCCACCATAACTAATGTTTCTACATCTAATTCGTCATTAGGTATCGACATACTGATGAGACGTTTGGTGTTATGAATGTATCTCACTTTTTCATTTTCAGAGAGGTTTCGAATATTTTGGAGTAGCTTCTTTCCAATAATCTCTCCGCCTTTAATTTCATTTCTTCTCGAGTAGTTCATTAAATTTAAAACCACTCCGCTAGCAAAGTCCTCCATCTCTCCTCTTTTAAGAGCATGAATACTCTCCTCTAACAAAAGACTCACACTACTTCTAATCGAAGTCGTTGTCCCTCCGAGGATTAATTTATGAACTCTATGAGAGTGATTTTTTGCCATGAAATACCCAATCGCACTTCCGTATGAAAGAGCAATCGGTACAACTTTTTCGACTTCAATTTCATCGAGAAAGTCGATTAAGATATCGGCCATCAAATCAAAGTTTAAGTCTCCAGAGAGCTGTTCATTTCCTCCTTGTCCAGGCAGATCAACGAGTAGAACAGGAAACTCTTGCATTAAAATTCTTACGTCTTTTTTAAATGAATGAAATTTTTGAAAGGCACCACCTAAAATAAGTATAGGAGGGAGATTTTCCTTTCCGGGGTTACAGAAATACTGGAATTCAACTTTCCACGGGCCACACCAGATTTCTTGGATGGAATTATCAAACAGATCCTGAATGATAAATTTTTTCATAATATACCCCCAAGTAAAATCGATTAAATCGACGTGGCGAGTATGACTTTATTTCAAATGATTTCAATTCAAATAAAATGAGTGGTTGACCAGCGAGTTTTTCAGGTACTTAGATGTTGCACGCCTTAGTTTCTTGGCAATTCTTATTGAATTTTTTCAGGAGCAGAGTCAATAAATGGCGATTGGACTAGCTCAATTAAACCTTCTAATTTTGCCAAGTCTTTTAGCTTCTTCTTTAACTCTAGAAGTTCTTTTTCCACATTTTGCCTTTCTTCAGCTGAGCTTGTTAAGGCCAAAAGTGTCCCTTTCAAAGAGATTTCAAGTTCAAGTAATTTGATTTCTGGATTGTCATTTTCAGCAATAACTTCAGTTTCCTTAATGACTCGATTGAGAGAATCTAACCAGATGATTTTCATCGTTTCTTTTTCTGTTGTCGTGCAGTCATCGCAATTTCGAATGAACTCCTTCATCAGGCTTGCACCAACGGTGTAGGGTCCGTTTATATTTCTGTCACAAGCATTTAGACCTGCATAATCGTGACCCTTAGGACATACGGCATGAAAAAAACCAAGGTTTTTACCGTGCCCATCGCTATGTCTGGCCTCATGAAAAAAGGTTTGAAGGCGACCTAATGAATTGGCCACAGAGTTATCCTTTTGACGATTAACCTGCATTCGTCTCATGAATAAACCTTCCCCAATTTGAATGACACCAGTCCTAGGAGAATCAAGCATGACTTCTTCCTTAGACTTGAAGAGTCCTCTACTGATTTTCACTCCCATTCGTTTGGAAGACTGCTTACCTATATAATAAATTGCCGTGCCAATATTACTCATGACAACGACACCTTTCCCTGTAGGCTTAACTGTTGGTGTTTCGATTTCAGGCAATTCATTCTTATTTGGATAGACTACAAAGCCTGCATCGATGAGTTTTAGTTTTTTAAAATCTGTTTGAGGGATGACCCAACTTACTCTCTGGTCCAGCCACTCTTCTAAAGCAGAGCTCGTTAAAGACTTGAGATCAAAAACTTTGAGAAAGTCATCAGAGCCTTCTTTGGAAAAAGAAAACTTTTCGAGGACTGAAAGGTCTGACTTAATGGCCTTTTTTTGCGACTTTTTGATCTTTGACGATAGTTTTATATTCACGTCTGCTAATGAAGTGTTCATCAAAGTAGTGAAAAGTATTGAAATCAGGACAGTTTTAAGCATATTTTCCCCGTGTAAATCTTTATAACACAGAGCGCGTTTCTCGTCCTCAAAACTGTAAGACTTACAGTCTAATTTCTTTAATAAAATCAAGGATTTGCTATAATAAAGTCTGACAAAGACTGTCCACGAGATTGCATGAAGCGAACACTATTTTTTACCCTATTTCTCTTAGGCCTATCCCTCAATTTGAAGGCCCAAGTTGACGCCTTTCAAGAGATTGAACTGAGTAATAAAATTCAACAAAATGAACTCGACTTCGAAGACCTTGAACCTTTATCTGAAGAACTTAGTGCAATTGATAATCTAGAAGAAATTGCTAACAAAGATATTGCTCCTTTTAGGCCACCACCGAGACAAAAAAGAGGAAATCGCCCTCCTGAGTGGAAACCAACTCCTTTCCAAGCAGTCGTAAAACCTGGCTCAATCATCAAAGACATAAAGAGTGGACAAAAGTATCGAGTGGTAAAGAAAGTTGTCGTCATGGCCGAGGAAAAATTTAACGGTAGTCTTATTAGTTATATTCACGACAGTAAATCAAAACTCAAATTTGAAGTTCGAACTCACAACCTCGTTGATATCTCCAGAGACCTCGACCTCTTGAGTGGTCTCCCCTCTCATGAAGAGTTTGCACCACAAAGCCAGAGGCATACGACCAACAAATACTTTAAAGTTCAAAATGGAATTTTTTATAGCTTAGAAAACATCAGTGCTAATTATTTTAGTGATCTTTTTGATACGGATGGATCTGCCGCCACTGCTTATCGTTGGGACTATCGCTTTTATTTTCGATGGAAAGTTCCCGTCTATTTTGGACTGACAGCTGGTATTCAAACAGGAACCTTTGATACAGGAGATGGAGCTCTTTTAAAGTGGACCAGTTATTACTTCGGTCCGGCCGTAAAGTGGAGATTTAGAGAGTCGAAGAATTGGGCGTGGGAACTTCATTCTGACTTTCAAAAATCGATGAACTTTAATGCTCAATCTGATTTCGTTAAAATGAGTTTTGGAAGTAATATTTGGAACCTTGAAGGAGCTGGAGTTTTTAAAACAGGATGGGGTGATTTCTCTGGGACAATGGCCTTTAAGAAGCAGAGGATGACTTTGAAAAGTTCAAGCTCAAGCGCCATTCAAAAAAGTGATCGAAAATCGATAACATATTTATCTTTTGGTTTTGGTTACCAATGGAATTTTGATTTATGAAAAAAATATTGTTCTTTTTAATTTTCATATCAACAACGGCAATGGCCGGAAAAGGTGTTGTTGTCACTCTTGAAGCACCTCTTCTTTCAGGTCCATCTTTTGAGACTAGACCAGTTCAACATGTTCGAAAGGGACAGTTGATTTATATTCACGATAAGCATTTTGGTAATGCAGATTACGAGATTACCTTTACTGGTTACATTGATGAAAGTTCAGAGGACTATAATAAAATTTCCGATGGAATCGACAAAGAAGGATTTTTTCAAACTCTAGACAAGTCAGGAAATCCAGCCTTCATTGAAAAAAAATATGTAAAACTTATCTATTTTGATGACAGAGAAAAACACACGAATGTGAACCCCTGGAAGAATGACCCGACAGATTATCGACTAGAAGAACCTCTCCCTAAGAACTATCCACTCTATCGAATAGGTGGATTGAGAGCATCAGCGGCTCTCTCTTTTGGACCATCGAGAAAACTCAATTATCCCTACACTTCTGACATTATCAGAGAAGATTATACTGGAAGACTTGGAGGAGAATTTACTTTTTCTAAGAGAGTCGATTTCGACAAATATGATCGCTTCTACTTTGGAGGTATGGGTCATGTCTATACATCCTTTGGTGAATTCTTTTTGCAAAATGATATTGAAACAGAAGAGTTTTCTTCAGAGCTTGGTGTTGGCCCAATGATTTCTTATTATTTTTTTAGAGGTCAAGATTGGGGGGCAAGTTTAAACTCTGGCATCACAATTAACTGGCAAAGAATTCTCATTAAACAAAGAGGGAATGGAGAATCTGAAGAAAGAATCTTTTCTGGATTTACTTTTACTCCGAAAATGCAACTTCATCTCATTAGATCTAACTTAATTCCTGAAATTGATTTAATGTTTGGTGCGAATTTTCAATTTAATATTGATTCTGGTTTAACTTCAGGTGCACCCGCTCAAATTGAAAACTTGTGGCAAGATGAAAGCGATCAATACACACTACCAACCGGTGGGATTTTCTCACTCTTTTTTGGTATCCATAATAGCTATTAACCGAGTAATTCACTTCTTTCATTTATCTGTAAATTGTCAATAATTTCAACACTATAGAATTAAAAAAATGTCTAAAGTTTGGGCACCATATCACGATAAGTATATATCAGCACTAATCAGTCGAAGGATTCGACTTATCTGTTAAACCAGGAGGGCCCTATGAGCAACACCACTACTGACAACAATGAAGTACTTTTCCAAAAACTTGGTGAAACTTGGTATGTATTCACGGAAGTTGAGAATGATTTTATCTACTCACCACTTCCTACAGGAATGGATCCAAAAACAACTAAGCTTGAGTTATTCGAAATTATCGAAGAACACATGGGAAAAGTTGCAGATCACTACAACACAACAGAAAAAGTAGCTTAATTAGAGGATATGATGGCCAAGAAAAAAAATTCTTATCTGAATTTATTCGGAAAAGAGAAAGCGTCGATCTCAAAAACTGAGAGCGAGCGGGCCAAACAAAATGCTATGGATAAAAAAACAATCGAGCAGTTTACAATGCAAATTCAACAAAAGTTGAAAGACCCTGCGTTAGCTAAAAAAGCTGCTCAAATAATCGAAGATATGCTCAAAGACCCAGGGGGAACTAAAGTCCCCCCTAAAGGTAAGAAAAGCAAAAAATCGGCCTAGAATTTTTTAGCCTAGCACAAAAATGTGGACTAGCAGCCTTCATGCGGTTTTGGTATTATCGTCCGAGTAATACTGCATTAAGGATGATTCTATGAGTCGACAAGTTCCCTTTTACGATTTTCAAAAACTTCACAATCCTGAATTTCAAACAAAGATCAAAGAAAGATTTTCTGAAATTATTGATCAGAACGGATTTGTTGAAGGTCGATTCAACCACTCATTCGAAGAAAGATTCGCTAAACTTCAAAAAGCTAAACATTGTCTTCTGGTTGCCAATGGAACTGATGCGCTTGAAATTTCTCTACTCGCTTATGGACTTGAGCCAGGTGATAGAGTCGCAGTCGCTGGTATAACTTTTTATGCTTCAGGTGAAGCTGTCCTCAACATGGGTATGATTCCAGTTTATGTCGACGTTGACCCAAAGTCCGGATTGATGTGTCCAGAGTCTCTAGAGAGAGTTGTCGATAAGTATGAAATCAAAGCTGTCATGCCAGTTCATATTTATGGATTGCCTGCAGACATGAAGGCCATTGATGAAATTTGTCACAGCAGAAATATTCCTGTGATCGAAGATGCTGCTCAAGCTCAAGGTGGATACACTTACACAGGACCTGTTGGTTCAGGAAAAAACCTCGTTACTTTTTCTTTTTATCCCACAAAAAATTTAGCGGCTTTCGGAGATGCTGGAGCGATCCTGACTGACGATGACGAGCTGGCTGAAATTATAAAAACAATAAGAAATCATGGACGTTCATCACTTGAGATGATGGGAAGAAATTCAAGGTGTGACCACCTTCAAGCGGCGGTTTTGGATTTAAAACTTGATTCCATTGAAGAACAAAACCAATCACGAAAAAAAATAGCCTCAATGTATCACCAGGCCCTTAAAGATTTACCTCTGGCCTGTGTTGATGATTCTTAT
>JAGSHI010000140.1 GCA_023954635.1 Bacteriovoracaceae bacterium | reverse complement strand
TGTAGTCCTGTACCTTTAAATGCTACTTTGGCAGGAGATGTTGCAAGAAGATCCCAATGTGTACCTTGAAGTTGAGTCGAGTCATCTACATCGACTTTTACACTTTTATTTAAGTCAGCAAAAAATGGAATGATAAACTCATTAGACCCTGGGTAATGGTCATCAACATCACCAGTATTTTGACCTTGAACATAGTATTTTTCACATTTGGCCAAAGTTGTAGAAATTAAAGTACAGCTACCATCTGCTTTAAATCGAATCTTTAGAGTATCATCTGGAGCTGAGCTAGAAGGAAGTTTTGTCATTTCCACAGTTAAACTATCATTGTAGTTATCATTCCCAACAAGACTATTGTTAATTCCAATTTTTAATCCTGAAGAAAGAAATGTATTGTTTGAATATAAAGTTTCTCCAGCATATATGACTCTATCAATCGAATGTTGAGGTATCCCAAAAGTCCCTGAGTAATTTGTATAGAAACTTCTATCATCAGCACCAGTTAGATAATCATCGACTGAGTCTGTTGAAACATTTTCATAATTTATTGTACAAAGAGACATTTCTCCCTTTATTGGAACTGTACATTCATATAGTTCCTGTTTTTCAACAAATCTTAAATAAGCTTCCCGATCAGGATCAATTGTAGGGGTAGGTGTCGGTGTTGTTACCGTTGAAACAGTACAAAGATTATAAAAATTTGGATAATTATATATAGCAGAAGGATTATTACTAATATCAGCGAGGGCCTGTAGGAACTCTGAACTAGAAGTATTAACTCCATTTTTAATCGTCTTGTCTTTAACACATTGGCCAAGAGAGCAACAATCAAAACCTTTTGAGACACAGAAACTACTATTCGTGCATGACGTTCCTGTTGGGATATTTGGAATAGCGTCGTCTTCAACAATGAGCGACAGGTACGAGATATTCATAGAATTTAAACTTGTTCCATTCACATCAAAAATACTTAAGGGACCTGAAATAAGTTCAAAAATATTACAGCCATTACAAATATTAGAAAAACTAAATGAAATGGTTTCCCCTGGGTAATTGAGGGCAAGAGCAGAGATAATCCCTGTTTTTTGACAAAAACTTATATTTGTCGCTTCTAGGTTAGGTTCTACTAGGTAGTAGTCTTCTCTGGATTGCGAAGAGAAGTTATAAAAATTTTGGGGACGAAGAGCTAGCACCATTAATTTATTACTTGTACTTGAATCAAACTTAGCGACTAGACATTGTACTTTCAAAGAATTGTTATCAAGCTTTAAAAAATTATCGACATCATCGCCTCTTAGATAAAAACCAGTATTGAAATCTACTTGAAATCTACTAGAGGTCGAAGATTGAGTACTTCCATTTTGAATATAACTTAGACTATTCGAGAATACTGGTGGGTTAGGATCACCGTTAGCATTATCATCGGTTGCTCCAGTTGTACTCTTTGAGCTTGTCCCTCTTCTGTTCCCACTTGGACTACTTGGAACACAAGACGCAACAAAACTAATCAATACAAAAATGAAAATTAACTTTGCTTGGAATGTATTTTTAATAATTTTTTCGCTCACTTATATATAGTCCCTACGGTTCTTTTCGGTACAATGATTTCAATCCTTTATCCATGATAAACTGAAATGTTATAGAGACTCCCAACTTTTAAGCTAAGCCTATGAAATAACAGACTTTCGTAACATGCAACGATTGATGGCATTTCATATTTTTGACCACAAATGAAGGCAAAGTTGCCACAAGATTTCAGTAACTTAATTTAATGTTTAATACTTGCACGTTTTTGTCCGATAATAGAGGGGATTAGTTTAAGAACTCGGAGAAAGTTATGAAGAAGTTACTTATAGTTTTATCTTTTTTAACATTTTGTTTTCCAACATATTCTCAATCTCCTGCAGACCTTGCAAAACTGGCCGAAGGAATGAAGTTAGATAAAAGTCAGGTTTCTGGAATGATTGATATGATGGTTAAGATGGGAAAAATTAGTAAGGAAGATGCAGAGAAAGCTAAGAAAGAACTTACAAAATATAGTGATGAAGATATGAATGCTCTTCAACATCAGGCCGTAACAAAACTTAAAAACTCATCAGGAAACTCTGCAACTGCTATTATGCCGACTCAAGGTCAGGCCTTATCAGCAATAGACCCTAGTAAGGAACCTGCATCTACAGATACAGCATCAGACAGCGATAGTAGTGCTGGAACTGACCAAAAAAATAAAGAGGCTGACTACAAAGGTGCTCTCGATTATCTAAATCAATAAATTATTTAAAGGACTTTGAAAGTTCAAGAAGCTTGAAAAGTCCTTTCTCTGAAAACCTCTTTTTTAACCAATCTCGATTGCCATTGTAATTAAAAATTTCACTTCCTGAGATTCCATCTTTTGTTGCCCAGCCTAACGCTAGAGTACCTACAGGTTTTGATTTAGTTCCGCCTGTTGGTCCTGCAATTCCAGACCAACTAATAGAAATATCTGAATCAAATTTTTTAAGTCCACCATTGGCCATCTCTTTTGCGACCTCGGTACTCACGGCTCCAAATTGATCAATTAATTTATTTGGAACATTTAGAATTGAGTTTTTTGAAGAGTTTGAATAAGTAACACAAGAGCCTAGAAAACTTGAAGAACTCCCTGGTACATCTGTCATTCGATGGCCAGAAAGACCACCAGTGCATGACTCTGCAAAGCTAAACGTTAAATTTTGATTATTAAAAGTTTGAATAATAAATTCTTCTAAGCTTATATTTCCCCATTGCCATACATTTTTATGAAGTTCAGTTTTATTAATAATATTTTTTACTTCTTCAAGTGAGTTTTCAAAATTAGAATCGCTAGGAAGAGTTAGGACTAAATCAATTCCCATGGTTTGAGGTAGACTACTCAAAGAGCCGACCTTTGATAGGTCTTTCCATAAATTAGGTGCCAGCTCGTTAAAAATAACTTCTTCTGGTACACTATGAGTTCTAACTGTAATCTGTTTTTTAGTTACGGCCTTAAAAGAAGTTTTCTCAACTATGTACGGAAAAAAAACATCTTTTACCATAGATCTAAATTCTTTCGGGACTCCTGGAGCACAAAATAACATAGAATTCTCAGTTTTATATCCAAGACCTGGCGCAAGACCTTTAGGATTATCAAATGGTATAAAATGAGTAGGAATAAAATGATAATGATTCCAGTCAGGGGTCCAAGATTTGTTGAGTCTTTCATAGTTTGAGGCAACAATTTTTTCTGCGATAACTGATTGTTCAACTTTTTCTTTAAAAATTTCAGAAAGAACTTTTTTGGTCATATCGTCTTCTGTGGGACCGAGACCTCCAGAGATGAATAATATATCAGAGCGATTTAAACCTCTCATAACAACTTCTGTTATTGATTCTTTTGTATCATTACAAATTGTAATGCCTTGAAGTTCAAATCCGTATTCACTACAAAAACTAGCAAGCCAAGGGCCATTAGAATCAGAAACTCTACCATATAAGAGTTCACTCCCAATTCCGATAAATTCTACCTTCATTTGAACCTCTATTTTCAATTTGTAGGAATTAGTATACAAATGAAATACTAACAAAAAAAGTAACAAGCAGGGTCTTTTGGGTAAAATATCAACATTTCATCTCGATTTTGAACAAAGCTTAGATGATTATATTAAGGATGAGTATCCTGATGTTGTTGATTACCGAATCTTATCATCAAGCCTTGATGCGAGAAAGGCCAACAGAGGCAAACGACCTCGGTACCAATATAGAATTGAGATGATTTCTTCGGGGGAGATTTTTACTCCTTTCAGTGAAAAATTTGTTGATTTAGGCAGTCTTCCTCAAAAACCCATCATAATAGGAGCCGGTCCTGCTGGTTTATTCTGTGCTTTGAGATTTGTTGAATATGGGATTCCTTGTACCGTTATTGAGAGAGGCTCTAGGGCCCACGAGAGAATGAAACATATCGCAAAGTTTTGGAGGTATGGAGAATTCAACCCTGAAGATAATGTTTGTTATGGAGAAGGCGGAGCTGGTTTATTTTCTGATGGAAAACTTATAACTAGAGTTAAAAGTCCATATGTCCAATATGTAATGAACAAATTTGTTGATTTTGGTGCGCCACCTGAAACAGCATGGACTAGTAATCCTCACTTAGGAAGTAACAAGATTAGAGGTCTTATCTCATCAATTACAGATTATATTAAATCTAAGGGGTGTGATGTTCATTAC
This sequence comes from Bacteriovoracaceae bacterium, assembly GCA_023954635.1. GTDB lineage: Bacteria > Bdellovibrionota > Bacteriovoracia > Bacteriovoracales > Bacteriovoracaceae > M0603. The sequence goes on along the minus strand of JAGSHI010000140.1, from coordinate 4,330 downwards.
AATACTAAAGTATCTGAGTTAGTTATTAAAAACGAAAGTGTTGTTGGAGTTAAAACTTCTGACAATCGAATTTGGAATTCTGAACATGTTGTATTGGCAACAGGTCACTCAGCCTCTGATATATATTCACAATTAAAAGAGTCTAACATTTCTATGGAGCAAAAAAGTTTTGCCGTTGGAGTAAGAGTTGAACATAAGAGAAAGCTTATTGATAAAATTCAATATGGAGATTTTTCTTTAAACTCAAGTTTAGGGGCAGCTCGGTATCGTTTAAGTTATGAAGACCAAACATCCCACAAAGGAACATATTCATTTTGCATGTGTCCTGGTGGTTATGTTTTATCGTCGGGAACGGATTATGATGGACTAGTCGTTAATGGTATGAGTAATTATGCAAGAAATGCCCCTTGGTCTAATGCTGCATTAGTTGTCAGTGTGGAAAAAGGTGTTGATTTTGATAGTGATAAGATCTTGGCCGGACTAGATTTTCAAAGATCAATAGAGAAGCAAGCCTTTAACTTAAGTAGTGAGTTTGCTTCAGGAAAAGAGGTCCCAGCTCAAACAATAAAAGATTTCTTAGATGATAAAACACCTGTTCAAGAGTTACCAAAGTCATCTTGTCCTTCAAAAACGTTCTCACAAAATTTAAAAAAAGTTTTCCCAGACTTTATTTCAAACCACCTTCATAAAGCTTTAAGCGAGTTCGAGAAAAATATGCCTGGATTTGTTTCTGAGGGAGGCTTACTACTTGCTCCTGAAACAAGAACATCAGCACCATTAACTATAAGTAGAGATAAAGTTTCTCTTGAGAGTGTTAGTCATTCTGGACTCTTCCCTTGTGGGGAAGGCGCAGGTTATGCAGGGGGAATTACGTCTGCTGCTGTAGATGGAGTTAAGGTGGCAATGAGCATAATAAAGGCCACAAAATCCTATGAAATCCCAGTCTAAATAGAATATTTCTTTCTTTTTTATCAGATTTCAGTTTTTAGTTCTTTTTCCTAAAAAAACATTGAAAATGACAGTTATTTTACCCTAATTTGATGCTTGGCGCATGTCGGTTTTAAGGGGCTTTAGGTAATGTGTATCGTTATTTAAAGGTGATAATTTATGCTCTTAAAAAAGAAAGATATTATTGAAAAATCTTACGATGTCATCATCGTAGGTTCTGGTCTCGCAGGTATGACAGCTGCAAATAAACTAGCGAAAAATGGCAGAAGTGTTTTATTGCTTGAGGCCCATAATAAGCTAGGTGGTTTTGCTACTTGGTTTCGAAGACAACAGGGTGATCATACATTTGATGTCTCGTTACATGGGTTCCCTGTTGGGATGATTAAAACTTGTAAGAAATATTGGAACAGAGAAATCGCTGCTAAAATTCATCAACTTCCAGAAGTTCGATTTATTAATCCGCAATTTGAAGTGTCTACTACATTTACAAAAGAAGACTTCAGTAAAATTCTTGTCGAGAAATTTGGTCAAACAACAGAAACGGTTAAAGCTTTTTTTGATGAACTCGCAAATATGAACTTTTATGATGATGACCGAATGACTAATGGTGAATTGTTTCAAAAGTTCTTTCCTGATCGTTCAGATATTACTCGTTTCCTATTAGAGCCTATTGTTTACGCAAATGGATCGAACCTTGAAGACCCCGCAATCTCTTATGGAATAGTATTCTCTAACTTTATGAGTAAGGGGGTTTATATTTTTCAAGGTGGAACAGATACGATGATCAATATGATGAAAGAAGAACTTCTTTCTAATAATGTTGATATAAAGATGCATACAAAAATAGAAAAAGTTATTCTTGATAAAGGTCGAGCTATTGGCGTAGAGGTTGATGGAAAACCGGTATACGGAAACTCTGTTCTTAGTAATGCAAATTTAAAAACAACTATCGATAAGATGGTTGGTCGTGAAAACTTTTCTCCTGACTATATGGCTGAAGCAGACAAAGTTAGATTGAATACTTCTAGTTGCCAGGTCTATATGGGAATTAAAAAAGGGGAGAGTATTCCTAGAGTTGGAGACCTCGTCTTTTATTCAGAAGATAAGGAATTTAGTACTGACCTTCTCCTATCTCCAAAAGTAGGAAGCCAAACGTTTAGTATTTATTACCCAGATACAAGACCTCATCTCCCTGATGATCACTATGCTGTTGTCTCATCTTCTAATGCTAGATGGGAAGATTGGGCCAACTTAAGCGATGAAGAATATAAAAATAGAAAAAAAGAAGTCATAGATAGAGCACTTGAATGCCTTGAAAAAGTTATTCCTGGGGTTCGAGAGAAAATTGACTATGTTGATTGTGCTACACCTCGAACGGTAAAGCGTTACACTCACCATGAGAAGGGAGCAAGCTTTGGAACAAAGTTTGAAGGGCTTCCTGTTTCTCAAAATCTACATAAAGAAATTCCAGGACTATTTCATGCTGGAAGTGTTGGGATAATTATGTCTGGTTGGCTTGGGGCCGCAAATTACGGCGTAATCCAAAGCCATGAGATTGATAACTATATTGATAAACTAAATAAAGATGAAAGCACAAATAAGGACTACCATGCAAACTAACATATCATATGATTATACTAACCAAACTGTAATCGTAACCGGCGGGACGAGAGGAATCGGAAAGTCTATTTCTGAAGCTTACTTAAACTCCGGAGCTACTGTCATTGCAACATATACTTCTAACGATGAAGCCGCTCAAACATTCAAAACATCTCTTGGTGATGACGGAGTTAGGCTTGAACTAAGAAAGTTTGATGTCAGTAATGTTGAAGATGTTGATGCTTTTTGGACATGGTGTACTGAAAATCATCCCGAAGTATCAGTTCTCATTAATAACTCAGGTATAAGAAAAGATGCTTTAACAGCATCTATGACAAGTGACGACTGGGATGCCGTTTTAAATGTAAATTTAAAAGGAACGTTCCTTATGAGTCAGAAGTCAGTTCTTCATTTCATGAAACAAAGATATGGAAGAATTATCAATATGAGTTCTATTGGTGGTTCTCTTGGTTTACCTGGGCAAGCAAACTATGCTGCTTCTAAGGCCGGACAAGTGGCATTATCTAAGACTTTATCTAAAGAAGTCGCTAAACGAGGAATTACTGTTAACAATGTATGTCCTGGCTTTATTGAAACGGAACTTATTAATGATCTTCCCGAAGAACAGGTGAAAGAATATAAAAAACAGGTACCAATGAAAAGATTTGGCTCATCAAAAGAAGTTGCTGACATCGTTTTATTTCTATCTTCAAAAGAAGCTGGTTACATAACAGGTACATCTGTTGAAATTAGTGGTGGGTTATAATGGAAAATGTAGAAGACCTTATTCCACAACGTAAGCCTTTTTTATTCGTCGATAAAATCGTTGATCGTGGTGAAAATACTATTCAAACAGTTTATAAAGTAACTGGAAACGAAGATTTTTTTAAAGGGCATTTTCCTGGTAATCCGATTATGCCTGGAGTTCTACTTCAAGAAGCGATATTCCAAACGGGAGCCTGTTTAATGGCCAGTAAGGAAGGGGATGGGCTTGGAGTTGTTACTCGAGTTCAATCAGCAAAGTTTAAAGGAATGGTTAAACCTGGTGACTTACTTGAGATGTCAGTTGAACTTACAGATAACGCAGCAAATGCTTTTTATTTTAAAGGTCGTACAAAAGTAAATGATAAATTAGTGCTTGGGCTTGATTTCGCCTGTGCTTTAGTCAAAGAGATATAAAATGAATTTTTTAAATATTGAAAACAAAACCTATCTTATTACAGGTGTTGCTAACAAGAAGTCTGTTGCTTACTTTACAGCTAAAACACTTAAAGAGAACGGTGCAAAATTGATGTTTACTGTTCAATCTGAATCTCATTTACCTAAAGTTGAAAAACTTTTTCCTGATGAAGAAATTTTTATATTAGATGTAGAGAATGAAGAAGATGTCATCAGCTTTGGGAGAATGATCGAGAGTAAAGGTATCAAGTTTGATGGTCTATTACACTCAATTGCTTTTGCAAATTACTCTGAGGGCATTAAGCCCTTTCATGAGACTAAGTTAAAAGACTATCTTCAAGCATCAAATATTTCTTGCTTTAGTTTGACATCACTTTGTGGTGCTTTAAAAAATAGTTTTAATGAAGACTCTTCAGTTGTAACTATCAGTATTTCAAATACTCGTGCAACGACTTATGGTTATATGGGACCTATAAAGGCATCCCTTGATGCAACAGTTGCTTTTTTAGCAAAAAGCTTTTCTAAATTTTCGAAAGTTCGTTTTAATGCCGTCTGCTCTGGACCTCTTAAGACTTCTGCCTCAGCAGGTATTCCTGGTTACATC
>JAGSHI010000010.1 GCA_023954635.1 Bacteriovoracaceae bacterium | reverse complement strand
GTAGTGTAAATGTCACCGAGCCTCTTAAAGTTAACAATGAGTAAGCTATTCATATTAGATATCCTCCTGTCTCGACACTTCCGTTCCTGTTAATGAGGAAAGGGCAAGCATGAGATAGTCTTGAGGTGAGTTAAATTTTGTAGATAGGTTTATGTCGTGAACAAGTTCGTTCCAGTTTGTATTACACCTTTCTTCTAAGTACTGCTTTATCGTTTCATTGTTAATTCCTGCAATGAGTCCGTTCACATCTGTTTGGGCCTCAAACTTTAAGAAGCGAGTAAAGAAGTCTTTATAGTGATTAAAGCTTGCTGGATGTGCAATCATACCAGGAGACTCTAAAAGAAAGTTAACGACATCTTTGCTATGAAAGAACTCATAAATATTCTTGGCCGTTACTATCCGAGTGTTAGAGCTAAGAGTTACCGGCTTAATTCTTTTATAGTCATCAACAACTTTTGAATAAGGTTCAATAACCATAATTCTAAAGTCAGTAGTTCCATTAGTTCTTAAAAACTCTTCCATTTTTTCAACGTGGTAACCAAACCCGAGACCTAGAACAAGAAAGTTGTTCTTTGTTTCTAGTTGTTCCCTGTTGCTATTAACAAAGTTCGTGGCCTCTCTTTCTGGATCATAGATTGAGTGCAGGTGAACGCCGTCAATAACTGGTACTGGCTTTTCTGTTTTTGAATTTTTAATTTCGTAGTTCATTCTTTAGACCCTGTTGAAAGCAAGGAAGAATAAATCGAATATATGGATTTCTATCTTAGATTCCATCAGACCCTCTTCCTTAAGGTTCGTGCTAGAAGTTCGCGAAGCTAATCATTAGCTTCTTTATACCTCTCTATTGTCCATCGAAATGGCGATATTTGTCAAACCGTTGATTCACAGGGGCTTTGAGCGTGTAATAAATACACGACTCAAACAGTTGAATTTACTTCTTAACATTATTCAGGTTGTAACCCTTGAATTTTTCTTTGTTTTGAAAAGCGGCAGAAATTTCCTTGTTTGTATTCATCTTTTCTTGCTCAAGACACTCAAGTATTTCTTGATCGAAATTATTAAGTCTCTGTAGCCAAATTTCGATATCATTCGCCCAGGCCTTAACCAGATTGACTACATCTTGTGAGTCTCCACTAACCGGAAGAGTTCTAATTTCATTTTCAATTGTTTCTTGAACTTTTCCAATGATATTAACTAACCTTTCTCTGTTAAGAGACTCTTGGTCAGCAGCATCTGTATTAGCCGCTTTTGATGCTTCCAAAATTCTATTGGTGCAGGTTGAACACATGTCCATAAGGTCAGTGTGTCTCATAATAAGGTATTCTAATTTCTCGGTCATATGTATTCCTATTTTGATTGTGGGGCCTTCTCAGCCGCTTCTTTTCTTAGTGTTTTAATTGCTTGTGTCCAACCTTCATAAAGAGTGTTGAGGACATTTAAACAACCAATGAGGGGTTCTTTATCAATTTTAATATTGGCTTGAGTGGAGGCGAACAACATGTAGTCGTACAAGGAGCTTAGCTCTGTTGCAACATCTCCTCCGACTTCTAAGTCGAGACTATTGTTGAGCTCAATAACAATGTCTTGAAGCTTCCCAATGAACTCGCCTTTCTTTGCGATGTCCTTTGCTTCGATGGCCTCAATTGCCTTCTTACAATTTTTAATAGCAGCCTGGTACAGCATGATAAGAATTTGTTCCTTACTTGCAGTGTGAATAGATGTCTTTTTGTAAGCCCCTAATCCGTAACTCATTTTAAGCCTCCGTGCTTATTAACCTAACTGTGGAAGAGATGGAGCCTGAGCTCCAAGTGCCGCAAGACCTGCACCCTGTGTTTGTATTCTTGAAATCGTTCCCTCAAGTCTTGCAAATTTATTCTTGAGGTTTTTTTCTTTTGTTTCTAACATTCTTTCTTTTGTTTCAATTCTTCTATCAATCTGATCGATTCTGGTTCTGATACTTCTTTTTCTAGATTTCAATAACCCGTCTGGATCTCGAAGGGCAGTGTTAGTCAAATCCTTCAGGTGCTCCATAAAACCAAGGGACTTTCCGCCTTCTGGCTTAAAGTAACCAGTTAGTGTTTGGGCAACCATTTCATAGTTATCAGAAAGTTGTTTTTCAAATTTCTTGGACTCAAAAGAGAGTGAACCATCTCTTTGGAAAGTAAGTCCAAGGTCACCCATTCGACGAAAACCAAACTTTGTTTCAATATCTTTAAAAACAGTAGATCTAATTCTTGTTTCTAGAGTTTGAAGGATTAGATCCCCACCTAGAGTTCTTGATGTATCTGACTTCTCATCAAGTGTGTTTTGCTCTTTGATAAATGAAATAACACCGTTTAATTCATCAACGAGTGTTTGAACTTTTTCGGTAATCTTGGCAGCATCTTCATCGATTTGAAGTCCAAACTCTTCCCCTGGAGCAGCCTTTTTTAGGTCTAGTGTAACTCCTGGAATAATATTTTCAGCTTTATTAGAAGGAAGTTCGATTTCAAAACCATCTAACTTTATCTTGGCATCGTGGGCCGGTCTTTCTTGTTCGATATAAAAATCATTAATACCATCGACAAAGTAGAAGTAGGGGTATTCTGCTCTAGCAGCATCACCAGTTTCTTCAAAAGTCATAATGAGTTTCCAGGGATTGTCTGTACCGGAACCATCATTGATCACGTTTGCTGTAAGACCATTAGACTGGTCTGAGTTTATAAGTTTAGAGATTCCCTTTAGGGAAGAGTGATCACTGTCGACGTAAATATCTTTGGTAGAACCATCTGGCATATAGAATTGAATAAAACCAACACCGACATAACTGTCGTCAGGGTCTTCGAAACCAGAAGTAATGGCAGAAGATTTTTGAGCAAGTTGAACGACTTCTAGTTGGTAGTTTCCTGGCTGAGCAACATTTTTATCGAGAGTGACACCTACAATATCTTCTCTCGTGTTCCAAGAGAGTTCACGAAGGGACTTGGCATTACCATTGGCATTAACATCTTTTCTTACGGCTTCTACGAGCGCAACGAGCTGATCGACGAGAGCAAGTTTTTCGCCGTGTTTAGCCTTACGCGTTTCCATTTTCTGTAATGGAATTCGTTCCGCTTTCATGATTTGCTGAACAATATCTTTCGGCAAACCAGTGTTAATAGATCCAAATGAAATACCCAATCCGACTCCTCCTGAGGCGATGGATAATAAATAACCTTCATCCTGAAGGCTGTGGGAAAGGCCAACTTGCCCACTATCTCAATCATTAGAGTAGCATGGAAGAGGTTTTCATGCAGAGTGACATTGGTTTAGGCATTATTTGCTACAGTATATAACCAAGTTTTTTGGTCGAACTTAAAAATTTTTCAAGCCCTCTGTATATCGATTAGAATAAGGGGAATAAAAAAGGCCGGTTTTGGGGACCGACCTGTTTTGTGAGGAAATTGGGTTAAGGAGTGTTTAAGTTCCTTACCAAACTAGTCGGGAATAAATGGATAAAACTTTAGTGAATAGCTCGGGAATTTTATATATTAAGTCTAAATTCTTCTTATATCGAGTGGTTAGCTACTTTTCATTTCTCTTACTACCTATTCTCATTCCGAAATCCGTAGAGTTACCCCTTGCGGCCCAAGCTGCCCTCATGATTCTTTATATTATGTTTATGGTTAGTCAGTGGTTCTTTCTTGGTAAAGAGATTGATCACCGTTTCAAAATTTATTTCAGAGTAAATTCCTCAATGGATAGAGTTGTCTATCGACTTATCCTTGGGATGATATTTTTCTACCTTTATTTCAATGTTCTAAGTTTTTTCAGTAATAAGTGGATCTACAATTTATTTTGGGTAACCTGGGTGGTTCTTGGAATTTTTTACTCATGGCCTACGAGAGGAAAAATTATTCAAGAGACTGTGTCTTCAAACTTTACTGAGTTTCGCTACCTCGATTCATTTGAAAAAACTTTAGTCGGTCTAACCCTAGTGATGTTTGCCGTCAGTATTCCAGAGTTTCCGGCCATTGTTTCACCCGAAGCATTAATGCTATATTTTGACCCTAGTGAAACTTTCTCAGGACAGTTCTGGAACTTTTTAACAGTAAACTACTTCCCTTTTAGAAAATACCCAGAACTCTTCAAGATTGCTTGGTGTCTACATTATTACATTATAGGAGTAGGAGTTTTCTTATTGGTGTTCTATGCCTTTTTACGATTCTTCGTCTCTAGGCGGCTGAGTTTATTGGGTTTGTTTGCACTCATTTCTAGCTGGTCTTTTAGTAAAGTTCTAGCTGCACATTATGGACACTCAATTTTAACCACCTACAGCCTGCTTTGGATCTGGACGACTCTGTGGGTGACGAAATCCTCTACTTATCGATCTGGACTATTCCTTGGACTAGTAAACTATTTAGGTGTTGTTTATAACCAATTCTACTTCCTTCTCATCTTTTTACAGCTTGGTTTGCTCTATGGATTCTTCCTCGAGGACAAGACATCTTGGTACAAAAAACAAATGGTAAAATACTCACTCTTTGGAATGTTTTTTTGCCTTTCTCTTTTTCTGGTTAACACCTATAAGTATGACTCTTTAGAGTCACTTGGTTATTCATTCGTAAATGAAATCGCTCGCTTTATAGATAGAAAGGCTGTTTATTCACTCTCTTTCATAGGATTGATTATTCTCTCTTTTAAACTTCTCGGTAGAGGAAGAATTTCTAGAGAGATGCAACTACCATCAGAGCGTATTAAGTTACTACTTTCCTGTCTCGGGATACTTCTGGGTTATTCGATTCTTTTTGATAAACATCTCTTGAGTTCGTTTAGTCTCTTATGGATATTAAGCTTTCTCTCTCTCATTCCATTAGAGCTTCTCTTTCAGGGAATTAGTCGGCTTCGCTCGAGAAGAAATATGATTTACCTAATCTACATTTTAATCTGCCTACTTGATTCTCACTTTGAAGGGCGAATTAAAATATTTCTAAGAATGTTTAACTCTTAAATTGAGTTTTATGGTACAATTTTTACATAAAAGTATCCTGTGCGGATGCTTAAGTTCAGGGAGAACGGCCTGTTTAAAACTGGTTTAACAAGAAATTTATTTCAAGAATTTCTTTCCTCGTACCAAGTTAAAGGTTCAGTTGTTAAGTCCACACCATTTGTCTATGTCGATGCTGCTCAAGATGGGTCTGTAAGACTCCTCTCAAGCCTTCTAGAGACTTCTAATGAAGTTGAAGAAGTGTTGGCATTAACGGTTTTAAGTGGTGGAGACTTAGAAGTATTAGCAACTGAATAGTTAATCTAATTGGTATGTTTTTCATTCCCGAATGACCTCTTTTTTCAAAGCGGACACTCTGGCACCACCAAAACCAAAAAGACCGACTGGAAACATTGGTTTTTCAATTAAAAACGTTGAAACAGCTACGTAGAAGGCAATTGGCGTACTTTTGTCAAGAAATTGAAAAATTGTGAATAACTTCGATGGCATTGTTGAAAAAATATAAAGGCAAGAAAAAGTTTTTCAGTATTGAGTAAAACAAAGTCGCTAAAGGCTTAAAAATAGTACCTTTTTAAAATTTTAGATAAGAGAGATAAAAAAATTAGATACATGTATAAATTGTGGATAACTTGGCCAAAAATGTGTGTAAAACACCAGTGTCAAGATTTTATTGAAAAATTATTGAGTCAAAATTTACAATGGCACAATGTGATAAAGTAAAAAATCTAATGTAAGAAACAAGTAAGTGTTTTCTCTAAAGGGGTTGTAGTAGTGCTTGAGAGTATAGATCAGCTAATCGATGAGGTTGTAAGTGTCGTTGAAGCGACGTGTGGAACGCAGGGTGTTTCTAAAAAAGATATTTCTAAAAAACAGGACAACTCATTTGTCACCGAGCTGGACCTGGGCCTCAGCAGAAAAATTAAATCTTTTTTTTCACAAGATGAAAAATTTAAAGACTGGAATTTTTATTGTGAAGAAGATCATGGAGAACTTAGTTTCCCTGCAATCGTATTAGATCCTATAGACGGTACACGCGAATTGGTTAAGGGGTTGGGAGAGTGTGCTGTTAGTTTGGCACTAATGCCAACACCAGAGCTGTCAGAGGGGTTTGGACTAATTTTTAATCCATTCACAGGAATGCTTATTCATACGGACCAACCTTTTGTGGCCCCTTCAAAAGTATTAGAGCCTCCACTTGTTGGATTAGTTTCAAGATCAGAATGGGGTAAAGGTTACTACCAAGGATTCATTGTCGACGAAGTGAATTTAATTCCGCGTGGAAGTATTGCATTTAAATTGGGACTTCTTGCTGTTGGTTCATGCGACTTCGTTTATTCAATGAGGCCAAAAAACATTTGGGATATAGCCGCAGGATCTATACTTTTAAACAATAGGGGCTTTAATTTTTATGACTCAAAGGGAAATAAAGTTAGCTCTCTTGGGACTAAAAAGTATGACGGTCCTATGATGTGGGCCAAGGAAGAAACCTATACTCGTGTTATTGACCAGTTAGGATAATGTGCTGTGCGAAACTAAGAGGAAAATAAGAGTGAAATTAAACAACTCTGTTCTTATATGTTATGTTTTTCTACCGTAAATTTTTCCAAATAAAAGAAGTTATGACGTTTAAAGTTAAAGATCATTATTTTAAAAAGGCTAAGAAAGAAAACTTTCTGGCCCGAAGTATATATAAGCTTGAAGAAATTGATAAAAAGCACAAAATTTTTAATAAAGAAGATAAGGTTTTAGATCTAGGTTATCACCCAGGTAGTTGGACACAGTATGTCTCAGGGGTCGTCGGAGAAAATGGAATCGTCGTCGGTGCAGATATAAAACCAGTAAATAAAAAATTACTGGGCCCAAAGAATATTTTTCTTCATGAAAAAGATGTTTTTGATATCTCAGGACCTGAAGATTTAGATTGTTCTGAATTATTTGATGTTGTTATTTCTGATATGGCCCCAAACACAACGGGTGTAAAGTCTGTAGATCAAGATAGAAGTTTAGCCTTGATAGAAAAAATAATCGAAATTCTGCCAGCAACTCTAAAACCAAATGGACATTTAATCTTTAAAATTTTTGACAGTAATGATGCTCAAAACTTTATAAGAACATTAAACCAATATTTTGAAAAAGTTTCAAAACTAAAACCAAAATCAACAAGATCTGTAAGTAAAGAATTCTTTGTGATTGGGATGAAATACAAGGCATAAAAATATTATGAAGTTTATCACCGCAAAAGGTCTATTTGTTTCAATGGTTATCGCAAGTACGGTTAGTCTAGTGACTATGATTGTTGAAAATATTGAAAAACATAAACAAGAGAGAAGAGACCAGCAAATTCTAGAAGTTAAAAATGATATTAATAATTCTATTTTTAATAGTGGCTCTTACCTTCAAAAAGTTGAAGTCAGGGATAAAAAATTCAATATTGAATACACCTACAATAAAAAGATGAAGAAATATGCAGAAAAGTTATTAAAGAGGTATCGTAGCGATCATAGTGCGGTAGTTATTTTAGACAATAATACAGGCGATATTATTGCGGCGGCAGGGTATAACAAAGAAGATAATCGCTTAGATCATAGCCTTCCCTTTTCAACGACACATCCTTCAGCTTCCCTCTTTAAGATTGTTACATCCGCTGGTTTGTTAATGCAGACAGGTGTTAGTCCGGAAACAGTCTTTAGTGTGAGAGGTCGAGGAACAACACTTTATAAATATCAATTAAAAGATAAGGTCGATCGATGGACTCGATTTATGTCTCTAGAGCGAGCGTTTGCTTATTCAAATAATGTAGTTTTTGGAAAAGCAGCTATTAAAAAACTGACTGGAAGTAGTATTTATCACACGGCCAACTTAATGGGCTTTAATAGAAAATTAACGACAGGTCTTAACTTAGGACGATCTCAATTTGTCATGCCAGAGGATCAGTACAATCTTGCTGAAAAAGCTTCTGGCTTTACCAAAAAAACTTTGATTAGCCCGGTGCACGCGGCTCTACTATCGAGCATAGTCATTAATGAGGGATCACTTGTTTATCCGAGGTTAATAAAATCAATCTCTACAGATGACGGAAAATTTAACTGGGTAAATAAAGTTAAGAAAACAAAGGCCCTTGAAAAATCAGTGGCCTTAAATCTTCAGGAGCTAATGAAAGCCGCGGTTGTGAAAGGTACGGCCCGCGCTCTTCACCGTGGAATAAAACGAAAGTTTCGCTCTAAGTTAAAGTTTGGAGGGAAGACAGGAACCATTACCGGTGGACTTCCCTATGGAAAGAGAGACTGGTTAACTGTTTACGCCGCGCCCCAGGATATTACACAGGGTAAGGGAATTTCGGTCGCAGTAATGAACATTAACGTAAAAAAGTGGTATGTTAAGTCCACTTTTCTGGCCAAAAAGCTAATTAATTACTATTACCAAGAAGTATTTCCTAAATTGCGAAGCGATTTAAGTAGAATTACAGAAAATAAGGTCGCAAATAAAGGTGTATAAGTCTCATGTCAGATAATCAGATTAACGAACCAACTTTAAGTGAAAGCCCTGAAGCGCCAGAGATGTTAAACGACGGGCCGAAGTTGACTAAAAAACAAAAGGCCATCAAAGAAGCTAAAAGTATTGCATTGATTGTGAGCTTGGTTCTTGTATTTAGATCTGTATTGTTTGAGCCGTTTCGAATTCCTTCTGGCTCAATGATTCCAACGCTTATGATTGGAGACTTTATATTAGTAAACAAATTTAGCTATGGCCTAAAGCTCCCCTTTTCTGACTTAAGCCTTTTCGATGTAAACTTTGACCCAGTCTATCTTGTTGGAGAGTCAAATCCAGAAAGAGGCGATGTCATAGTCTTTAAATTCCCAAAAGACCCTAGCATTAACTATATTAAGCGAGTTGTTGGTCTACCTGGTGATGAAATTGAAATCAGAAATAAAGTTGTCTATATCAATGGAAAACCTCTCGAAATGAAAGAGATTCCAGGTAAAGAAATTATGGATGATATGGATGAGAAGTTTAAAGGTTACAACCTGAAGTTCTTTAAGATTAAAACAGGTGAACATGATCATATCATTCAGCAGGATGAAGATAACTATTACAAAACAGACTTTGAAAAGAGAACAATTCCAAAAGGAAAGTTTTTTGTAATGGGTGATAATCGTGACTTCTCTTATGATTCAAGATTCTGGGGATTTGTTCCGCACAAGTACATTAAGGGGCGAGCCCTCTTTGTCTGGTTTTCTCTTATCATTCCATTTGGAGAGCATAACTTTAAATTTAGACCTTGGAGAATCGGTGAGAGTATAGATTAAACTTTAAGTTTAACTTTAGTTACTCCATCGTTACCCTCTTCAGGTTCCCAGCTTAGATCTTTGTTTTTAGTGAGATAGCCTCTTACCCATTTCTTTAATATTCCTTCGCCATGACCATGAATAATGTCTAAAAAAGGAATTTCTCCAGACTCAAGATCTACAATGGAATCATAGATAATTTTTTGAAACTCTTCTAAGCGCAGTCCACGTCCATCTACAAGTATGTCTCCCCTAACAGTTCTATCAATAGTTACTTTAACGATCTGCTGTTTCATTGCTTCTTTAGATTCAAAAATAGAATCCAAGGGGACTCGAACTTTCATGCTTCCTGCTATTGCAAGTGCTGTCTTTTTCTTTAAGTTTATTTGCTCTAGTAATACATTCGAATTAGTTTTTGAGGAAAAATAGGTGACACCTGTTTCTAAATTACTAAAGTCGACAGCCTCACCTCTTGGTATATGTTTTTCCAGAGAAGGCAGCTTCCCATCTTTATTAAATTCTTGTCGAATCTCTGAAATTTTATTGTAAAGTGCTTTTTTGCTTTTCACTTCATTCTTTCTTACTGACTCAAGAAGCTTTTCAGATTTATCGAGTTGTTTCTTAAGTTTTCTTTCGTAATTAGCCAGTATTTGACCCTTATTCATTTCAATATTGACTTCAAAGGCCTTTGTTTTGTTTCTTATATCAGTTAATTCTTTACTAATTTTTTCTTTTTCATTCTCTAAGAGTTGATTCTTGTTTGAAATTTCCTCAAGAATTGATTCTAGGTCAATACCTTCATCATCTTGATAGGCCTCAATGTTTTTGAGAATCTTATTGGAAACGGGACTCCCCTTTCCCAACTTTTGGAAAATTGATAAAGCATATGAGCTACCAGGCTCCCCCATATAAAGTTTATAATTAGGAGAATGATCTTCTTTATCAAACCCCATATGAGCTGAAATTAATTGCTTTTTATCGTAGATAAAGTTTTTGAGTTTTTTATGGTGAGTACTAACAAGTAACTTAATATTACTTTTACTGCATATATAATCAATTAAGCCGGCAGCTAAAACAGAGGCTTCTTCAGAGGCAGTGCTATTAAATATCTCATCAATTACAATTAAAGAGTTTCCATTTATTTGATTGAGTAAGTCTAAATAGTTTTGGACTTCACTTGAAAAACTTGAAAGGCCCTCACTAATGTCTTGGAGATCACTAGAGAGAAAATAAAGACCATTGATGATAGACAATTCAGCATTAGATGCGGGAACAAACATTCCTAAGTGGAGAAACATATAACAAAGAGTTACACTTTTTAAAACGACTGACTTCCCTCCCGTATTTGGGCCACTGATAATAACACCATGATTATTATGTTCGATTAGAATATTATTTTTTACAGGTTCATCAAGTAAGGGATTGAAAAAATCATCAAGTTTAACTTTGAAATGACTAGAAATGAGAGGTCTAGTGAAGTCATTATTTAAACAATAAGAGGACTTTGAAATATCTAAATCAAACTGGATGTTTTGCTCAAGGATGGTTTGGAAAATATTGTAATTATCGAAAATGAATCCAGATACCTGGCGATAGATGGCGTTTAGAAACTCTTCAATTTTTGCATTTACTTGAAGCCTAGCATTTCCAAGTTCTCTAATCTGAGAGGGCTCTACGAGTAGTGTGTTGCCGCTTGAGCTTCTGCCAATAATTTGGCCCATTTTAGAATTGTAACTATCAGACTTTATCGCCAAAACGAAATGATCAAAGAGTATGTCATACTCAGGGTACTGTACTGCTTTCTCATAGGTACTAGAGCGTGGGAGTTTAGACATAATCTCACGAATCTGGATTTCTAATTTTTGTTGTTCCTTAAAAAGTGACTTTAGAATTGGGTGACTATTGTAATTAATCGTTGCATCTTGGTTTATAACTTTTCTAAACTCATTCAAGAGTACTTTCCTAAAAGAGTTCAAAACACTCGGTGAAAAGAGTGACTCACTGATATATCCAAGTTCTTTGTAAACACCAAATGATGATTGAAACATTTCATAGTGTAGGGTTACATAATTTAAAAGAGTAAGGTCTCCAGAGTGACCTTTTTCAAACTCAAAAAACCTTTTATAGGTTTCGATGGATGAATCTAAGAATTGTGTATTTTGAGAAAAATGATTTCTGTAGAAATCTAATCTCTCACCAATTACCTCAAGTCTATCTAGAGAGGAGCTTATCTCAACAGGAAGTAGGGGGCTAAAAGAAGTTATTTTTCTCTTCGAGGCCTCAAAGAAACATTGAGATCCAAGTTTTGATATAATAGAGTTCCAATCGAAGGAGTCGAATAAAGATTGTGCTGCTTCTGGATTGAAAAGGTTTGTCTGCATGAAACAAAGTTACAGTGAAATATTAAAAACGACAACGGATTTTGCCTCTGTGCTCTCTGAGAAGGGGGCTGCGCAAGTTCAGAAAATAACCACTACACCTCATATATTATGCCTCCAAGTAAGAGTGAAGGGGGAGTCTCTCTACATTTACCTTGGTAGGGGGGCTGAGTATTTTGGATTTTGGACATTGGATACCTATGTGCCAGCAAAGTATAGAATTCATAAGGACAAAACGGTTGAATCTTTTAAAAAAGAATTAAAGGGGAGATCTATTACTGGAGTCTGTGCGGATGAAAATATTCCTTTGCTTACAATTGATTTTTATGAAAAAGGAAAAAAGAAAACGTTATTCTGGGGACTTGGATCAGAGGGGGTTGGGTTCGCATTAAAAACAGAGGGGAATAAGAAGGTTTTTACGTCTTGGGCTGGAAAGGTAAATGTTGAAAACCCAAGAGAGTTGTTTAATGAATATACTGAAAAGAGCTTGTGGGGAAAGGGTGGTGAAATAGAAAACTATTTTGCAAGTCTTGAGCAAAGAGGTCGCAAGGGGAGTATCAGGAAAAAAGTATTAAAAAAAACCAAGAGTAAAATAGGAAAAATAGAAACGGATGTCGAGAGACTTCAGACCGTTGATAATTATAAAAAAGACTTGGTTGAAAATAAATTAGAACTTGGGGCAGTCTTTAACCATGAGGGCCTAAAAGTTAAATTCAAAAAAGATCTAACTCAGTTTCAAAAAAGAGATAAGCTTTTTGGTAAACTCAAGGACTGGGAGAGAGCTTACCAAATACAGAAGGTGAGGCTGTCTGATTCAAAAGAAAAGCTAAGTGAAATTAAAAGTGAAATTGATGATTTTGATATTTCATCTTTTAAGGTCATTCCAATAAATTGGGGTAAAGGGAAAAAGCATAAAAACAATTTAGAAAAAAATAAAAAACCCTCAGGGGACTATGAACTTTTTGAACTAGCATCTGGTGTGAAGATAGGTATAGGTAAATCTGCCACTGGAAACGATGAACTACGTAAGTACTGGGGCAAAAAAGACGACTATTGGTTTCATATTGAAGGAGAAACAGGATCTCATTTAATTTTGAAAGGAGACTTAGTTCCTGAGCTTTTTCCTATTATAGCGAGTGTCCTACGAGATTACTCAGGTTCAAAAGGTTTCGAAATATCAGTTATTTATGCAACTGTAGGGAAAGTTAGGGGAGTTAGTGGAAGAAAAGGGGCCGTAACAATTTCGAAACCCCGATACTTTCAGTCAGACTATGATCCAAACTGGCGGGAAATTATTTCTAAGGATGTATCTCGGGCCTCAAATCGCTAGAATATAGAAGAGAGTTATAGAGAGAATTGCCTGAGGAAATTTCATGTTTAAAAAAATTATTTTGGTCATTGGCCTTATGTTCTATTCACTAAATATTAGTGCAACTTCAACCCCCGCTGAAATCGAGAATTTTGATATCAAATACTATGATCCAGCCAACTACGGTCTAAAGGATTTAGTTTTTGAAATTCGTATGACTAATCTAGTTAAAACGATGAAACAAAGATTAAATATTAAGGATTTGGCAGATGTCTATTTCAAGATTTATTGGATGTACCCTGGAAAATTTAAAGTTGATGTCGAAGGACTTCCGTTGGGATTCAAAGAAATCAAAGCTGAATTAAAAACGATGGTTAAAAATCGGTTGGACTTCGTAATTCCACAAAGATTATCTCCAAAAGTAAGAAGCTATGCACTGAAATCAAAAAAATCAAAAAGAGGGACAACTATTGTTGGTACCGATAAAACTCACACCAGGGCCGTTAACGAAATTAGACTAAGTTTTGATGGGGACGGCAAGTTAACAGGATTTAAAACCATGAGCCCTATGGGTGTAAACACTTCAAAAATGAAAATGTCAGCGAAGTCTTGGTCACATAATAAATGGGTCGTCGATAACTTGCTGATTAAGTCGATTCAGGGTATTCAAATGACTGAAATTAATCACAAAGTTGAATATGAAAACGTTGATGGTTTTGGCTTTCCTAAAAATGTAAAAGTCATTACTTCAAGAAAATTAGTTAAGCCTAAATCACAAAAAGATAAGAAAGGTAAATTAGAATTACAAACAGAAGTAAAGTTTTCAAAATATGAAGTTAATACAGGTAAGGCTCAGCGCTATATTACTCAAGGCTTGAGAAAGTGATAGGTTATTAAATCATTAGTTTTAGTTCTTATTTCATTATCTTTCTTAAACTCCTGCTTTAAGCAGGAGTCTCCGTCTGTACGTCCTGATATTGTTCGATCAGTAGAAGATCAAGAGAGAATGAAGGCGTGCGGAAAAGTTAACTTTGTTAAAAACTTTTTTTCTCATACGAATAGTCTAAACCTTTTTCAGTGTACTGGTTGGAATGGCGCTTACCCTGACCTTTATAAGGCAGTACAAAATATTGGAGCAAAGGACTGGAACCATGTATTCGGTCCATTTGGAAGAGAGTTTTTTGACAATAGAGTGAGAAGAGATCGAATCTTCAGACATGTTAAGCAGCTTGATGCTGTTAATGGTCTAGATGACCTTGGTCGAGTAATGACCGCCCTCAATGAAACAAACTTCTATGACTCTCTATCTATACTTTTTGAGTGTGCTGAAAATATAAACAGCAAAAAGTGCAAAGATAGAAAGCCTAACACAATGACGAAATCACAAATTAAAGACCTGTTTAAGTTTTTAATAATAGATAGTGATTTATACGGCCACTCTGCAAACGTAGTAAAAAATGCAACAGCAGCTATAGGTGATGAGGCCGAGCCTTTGAGAATAGAGGTTTTAAAATTTTATAAGAATAAAGATTTTGTAAAACTTAGACTCTCTTTAGTCACAAGGTTGTTGAATTCAGTCTTTAGGGGAATTGGTGAAGATGAACGAAAATTTATGGCCAAAATCTTTTTTACTATTACTAAAGAAGATGGAAAACCTTGGCTTCATAAATGGTTTACAAATGGAAAGTTAACAGAAGAAAGATTTAACAGACTCTTTAAGTATCCTGTTTCTACAAACCCTAGCTTCATAAAAGACTCTCTGGCTTTAAATAATGCATTCGAGAAAGATTTAGTTTGTGAAAGCTCTGAGGGTGATCAGTATGTAAAGATAGATGTGCGTGAACATTTGTTAACATTTTTAGAAAAACTAAGTAGGTCTAACTTTGAAGAGTTTCAAAAGTATGCATTACAAAATACAGCAACATTAATTAGTGCTAGACCATTTTGTCCAATTCTCGGTGATTTTAAGAGTAGGATTTCGTTTTATGAAGGAGATAGGGTTGTCTCTGAGGAATATAGCTTAGACTTTGTAAACTTGATTTCAAGCCTAGGTGACTTTCTTGGAGAAGAAACAAACTTCGAGCTAATAAAGATATTAACCACAGCTAGTCGTGGGGAAAATCCATCAAAGATACTTTATGTTTTAGAGTTTTTAAGTGGTGAAACATTTCAATCCTTTAATGAATTGAATAAGGTGATACTGAGAGAATCTGAGGGGTTCTATCCGCTTGTCTTAAAAATAATAAAAAATATTAATGACAATATATATTCTCAAGTTGGAGCTATTGCCTTAACTCTAATGGAAGATGAAAACGAAAGTCAGTTTAAGGCCCTCGCATCAATATGGAATTTTTGGACTCAAGAAGAAAGAAACTTTCTCTTTAAGTTTATTGATAGACACTTAGATGATGAGACAAACTATGTTGCACTCTTCAATTTCTACTCTAAAATGCTTAATGAGTTACCAGGCGTTATTGACAGTATCTCTAAAGAAGTTGCTGGTTCGGATGAGGCCCTTGATAAGACTTATGAATCAATTCGCACAATTGTTACTCAGCTTTCGGGTAAAAGGGTACTCTCGGACTTTAAAGGTTTTTTTAGTCGTGATCAAATCCTAAGAACTATTCAGGTTATATCCAGAGGGGCTTTGATCAATGGTCCAGGCCTCGCAAATTTTGAAGTCGATTATGTCGATGATTATGTCAGAGCTGCAAGAAAAACACCTTTTGAGTACGACTGGATTTCAACTGGTGTACCCACCGGAAATATCGTTGAGTGTATTAAGAAACTATCTAACCCAGATGAAACATTTTATTCATTAGTTAGAAACCTACCAAGAAAGTGTAAAGAAGTTAAAAAACATGAAATTACAATTAGAATGTTTTCTTGGCTTGATGCCATAGATAAGGACTATCACTCTAAGCGTTCTCGAGGAGAGGAGTCTAAGGGACTGTTTGATGAGGTGGGGATAATGTCTCCAGCTATGTTAGGGACTAATATTGGTATTTTAAAAACCATCCAAGATAATTTTTCAGAAGATGGAAAGGGTTTTAAATATTTTACTGGTGTATTAAGAAAATACTTATTTGATTTAAAGCTCGAATTAAATGGCGAGAAAGGTTTACTTAAAGGTATTGAAAAATCTTTAGGTCAATTAAGTAGATACTTCTATAAGTTTAGAGATGATGGTCGCTTTCATAGAAGTTATATCATTAAAGAATTTGCAGTAAAAAAAGAATGGGAAAATAAAAACAAGCTCTTTAAATCTTTTTCAAAAGTACTTAAAGACTATGACTCTTGGATAGAAAACAAGAAAGATGTACAGGCCACCACAATTAAGGATGAGGTTCAACCAAAAGAATATCAGTGTGAAAATTACCAAAATTTAAACATCGGTAATAATGCTTGCCCTGATAGAGGTGAGGTAAAGACTAGGGTTAAGACGCTTTTAGAATTATTGGCTCGAAATAACCAAAAAAACTACCCAACAGGTATAGGACAACTCGTTAGATCTGCCATACCAGATCAAGGTTTAAGAGTTCCATTTGATAGAGATGAACAAACTTTAAAACGAATGACCCTTAAAGAAACTATGGAGATGATGTACAAACTGACTGACAAGTCTCTTGATATTAATAAAAAACAAGTACCTTTTTATCCTGAAGGTGTAAGGCCAAATAAAGTAGAACCTGAAGACTACCTTCAAGTTATGACAACGATGGAGAGGATTGAGGTCACTATTAGAGAAGTTCGATTTGATATGAACTATCTTGGTGCTCATTATCACAATTCAGTTGCAAGATCGATTGATTACAACAAGACAGTGGCAGGTAAAGGTAAACTTTTTAAAACTTGTATGAAGTTACGATTTTGTGGGAAGTTTTTCTCTCGAGATCAGTATCGTATGGGAATTAATTCTATAGAAGCATACTATGGACTCTATGATGCTAATGCATACGAGGACTTTGGATATGGAGACTATATGAAGGGTCTCTTGAGTATTGTGGTGGGAAGCTCTTCGAAGATCTCTGCTAAAGATACTGTCGTTCGAACTAAGGTCGGTAGGAAAGAAATAAGTATTCCTTTTCTACAAACGAAGAGACAGCTTAAGAAACATAATGGGGTGATTCTAACAGAACTTGGGATGTTATCAGCCTTCTCGAATGGTGGACGAGTTACTCGCGATAGAGTCGGAAGAACTCCCGAAGAGTTAAAAGAGTTCCTAGAAGATAAGAGTTTTAATCTTGTTAATGAGAAAATATTAGAAGGGTTCACTGCGAAGGGTGGTGAAGAGTCCGCTATAAGATTATTGAATAATCTAGTGAAAACTAAAACAAAAGATGGAAACTTAGTTCATGAAGACATAATAGATTTTATGGCCGACTTAAGTTATGGAGAACAGAGATTTGTCGAGAGAACTATTTCAGATATGATGGTTGTCTTTTCATATGTTGGTGTCCCAAGTTGGATTCCTAAAAATAAAGATTTAACTCCTGATTATAAAAGATATGTGAGAAGTAATTATTTCAATATTTCTAATTATCTTGATGAAATAGTGAAACTCTATCCTGTTCTAATTGAAACGTTTCCAAAGAGAGAGGATGGCTCAAAAATTACAGGAATGGATCTGTTGAAGGGCATTGCATCACCGTTAAAGTTTCTTAGAACTGGACTTGAGAGTGAGGCCAAAAGTGAATACTACTTTATTGTGAATGAAATGTTTTTAGGACTAAATAAGTTTCTCTTTAGCCAAGATTCTCAAAGTAAATTGTCAGGTATTCAGATGATACTTGAATTTATTTCAGAGAAAGATGAAATGGAAGATTTTCAAGGAAATATAAGATCTTTTTACTCGGTTCTTTATCAAATGCACCAGCCTAAGCAAAAGGGTAGCTTTAAAGAACTAGCAGATAAACTTTCTTTATTTTCTGAGAGCAAAAAAATAAACTTTGAGGCCTTTAGACAGTATTTAAACCATACGACTAGAGAAGAAAACTGCTTTCAAGAAGATGGAAGATCTGAGCAATGCACAACAAATACCCATTATGATGAGTTCGCCAAACTAAGCTCTTATGTCCTTGAGAAAAATGAACATGGAAAAACAAATTTAAGAAGAGGACTTATTAAAATACTCGTAGATGAAACAGAAGACATCATCTCTTTAATCGAAGAATTTACGCCTTATCTATCTTTACAAGATTAGTTGACTAAAAAAAAGCAGTATCAAGATCTTGCCCATAATTTTCAAGCCTTTATAATAGTAAGTTGAACATCAAAAGACTTGGTTGGCTATTTGAAAACACTTTTAGTTAGTAACAAAAAATTAAAGAAACCTCTCATCGCATATGATGTATTAGGTGAAAAAGAACTTGGAAAAGTGAACACTGGTTTTCAACCTGGTGAATGGATATTGGCCGACGATGAAACAGGTGGTGACAAACTTTTGGGTTATATAAATCCTTTTGCTAAAAACCACGAACTCTTTCGGGCCATCCAGTCTGTGAACTCAAATCTAACAAATGAAATAGAAGAAAATGTAGCAAGAAAAATTATTATTGAGTTATTAGAGAATGCCATCTTAAAAAGAGATGAATTTAATTTAATGAGTGAGGGTTGTCGTTTAGTTTTTGGTAGGTCAGATAGTTTACCAGGTCTAGTGATAGATAAATGTAATAATCATATACTAATACAGATGAATACAATGGGGATTCATAGATATCGTAATGTCATTATGGATTTTTTTACGAAGAGCTATCCGGATTATAAAACAGTCTTTCTGGGAAATCGAAACCTTGGAATTGGCGAAGAGTTACCTTTAGAGGAGATGCAGCTCGATGATGAATGGATTTCAGCAACAGAAAATGGCATATCTTATTCGATAAGGAATGAGAAACTTCAGAAAACTGGATTTTATTTTGATCATAGAGATAACAGGAATAGGTTAGTTGAATTACTAAATAGAAAAAAAACTAAGTATAAAAAAGGTTTAGATCTGTTTTGTTATTTGGGGGCATGGGGAAGTAACCTTCTTAAAAATGGTGTTGAGACATGTCAGTTTGTCGATCAAGCAGATTTTAGTTCAGAGTTTGAAAAGAATATGAAAGAGAATGGGTTTATAGATCGTTATGAATTTCACAGGTCAGATGTGTTTAAATTTTTAGACGAGAATATAAAAAATAATAAAAAATTTGATGTGATCATAAGTGACCCCCCTGCATTTATTAAAAACCCAAAAGATAAAAACAAGGCAATAGTTGGTTATGAAAAACTGCATCACAAATGTCTTAACCTTATTGACAAAAATGGAGTATTTGTAGCTGCAAGTTGTACTCAACCAGTTAGCATTGAAGATTTTGATAAAACTGTAGCGAAGGCCGCAATAAAAAGTAATGTAAAACTAGAATTAATTGATATTGGTATGCAGTCTGTTGATCACCCAACAAATTCATTAACGAGTAAAACAAACTATATAAAGTACTTAGCCTATAAGGTTACATAGTAAATGGAGTTTAAATGAGTTCTGAACTTAGAGAAAGAATTAATGTTGCCCTGGATAAAGCAAAAGAAGTTATATTTGGGCAGGATGAATTATTAGATGCAATTATGGCCGCGCTGATATGCGAAGGACACGTCCTCATTGAGGGGATGCCTGGTCTTGGAAAAACATTATCCGTAAATACATTAAGTAAGTTATGTGATTTATCCTTTAAAAGAATTCAGTTTACACCCGATTTACTTCCAAGTGATTTGATTGGAACTATGATTTATAGTCAACAAAGCGAAGAGTTCACTACGAAATTCGGACCTATATTCACTCAGTTGTTATTAGCAGATGAAATTAATAGATCTCCTGCAAAAGTACAATCAGCTCTACTAGAAGCTATGGCCGAAAAACAAGTAACAATCGGTGATGAGACACATAAACTTTCAAGTCCATTTGTTGTATTAGCAACTCAAAACCCAATAGACCAGGAGGGGACATATCCTTTACCTGAAGCACAGATGGACAGATTTATGATGAAGGTTTTTGTTGAATATCCAGACTTCAAGGCAGAGAAGTCCATTCTTGGATTGTCGCGAGATCCATTAAGAGAGCTTGAAGCCGAGTTATCAACGGATGATTTACTTCAAGTTCAAGAGGTTGTTGATTCCATTTATGTTGATGAAAAAATTAAAGATTTAATTGTAAACATTGTTCAAGCAACAAGACCAGAGAGTCCAACTTTTCCCGAAAAATACAAAGGGGCTATCCTTGCTGGAGCATCTCCAAGAGCATGCATTTGGCTTTATAAAATATCAAAGTATATGGCCTTTATGGATGGAAAAGATTTCGTTTCACCCGAAAATATTTTGAAAATTGTACCAAGTGTTTTGGGACATAGAATAATTTTAACCTACGAAGCTACTGTCGATAATATGAATAGCAGAACAGTTTCTTTAGAAATAGCGAAGACATTTATTTAATATGGATTTAACTGAAGTTAGAAAAGTTGTAAGCCGTATTAAGGCTACTCTTTTTAAAAATTCTAATAATTATTCAATTGGTATGCTTAAGTCCCATTTCCGGGGGTCAGGTTTACAATTTAAGGAACACCAGGTGTATGCACTTGGGGATGAAGTACGTTTCATAGACTGGAAACTATTAGCAAAAACAGCGACTCCTTATATTAAAACATTTGAAGAAGAGAGAAATGTTGAAATAACTGTCGTTATCGATGGTAGTCCAACTATGTACAACGGGGTTGACGGTACAAGTAAACTTCAGGCCGCACTAGAGTTAACTTGTCTTTTGTATATTCTTGCTAGAGAAACATCTGATCAGGTTCACGTCCTCTT
This sequence comes from Bacteriovoracaceae bacterium, assembly GCA_023954635.1. Lineage (GTDB taxonomy): Bacteria > Bdellovibrionota > Bacteriovoracia > Bacteriovoracales > Bacteriovoracaceae > M0603. The sequence goes on along the minus strand of JAGSHI010000010.1, from coordinate 28,924 downwards.
TATAGCAGACAAAGTGATTAACATTCCATCGAAATCTGGTGAAGAGGGAATTGCAATATTTATATCAACTCTTGTAAAGAATGGGATATTGGACTCAGAAGGTAAGATCATTATTAAACAAGATTTTCCGGAAATGCTCGAGGATAAAAAGAAGATGGGGCAAGTCTTAAAACATATGGGCCGACAAAGAGAACTTGTTGTTCTATCTGATTTTAATGATTTTCTAGATAAAGAATCATTACACAGAGTGATGTTTCAAAAGAAAATACATCTTTTTAAACTTATTTCACCTCTTGATGAGGCTCAAAGCTTACCATTTTTGCTCTACTCAAAAGAATCTCCAGGTAAGAGCAAAGGCGCACATCGAGTATTTAATCTCAAAAGAAGTGATGAAGAATTAACCACAAATAAAAGAATAAAAAATCTACGAATAGAAAATAGATACCTTGAAGAGTTTATCAAGGAGATGCTGTAGATGAAGACAATAGTTTTTATATCACTCATATTGATCTCGACTTTGAACCTTAGTGTTGCATCAAGTGAGCCGTTGAACTTTAAGATGAGACCTCTAGAGAATAAAAAAATACATGAAGGTGATGTGTTTAGGGCCCGAATTCAAATTTGGCCAGTTTTGGAATCAGATGAGGCTTTCAATATTAAAAAAGGGCAAAGCTTCTTAAAACATTTTTATATAGTAGAAGATTTCACAAAAAGTAGATCTGAAAATAATGCTGATGTCTTGTTCATGGAAGGACTGATGATATTAATATCAAAACCTCAAAGTTCAAGTTTGGAATGGAAGATAGGTGAAGTTAAACACTTTGTACAACTAGAGCTTGAATCAGAGAAAACAACATTAGATCAAAAGGCATTGATAGTATTTGAACAAGCAGAAGAAAAAATTACTAGCTTTTCATTACTCTATTATCTTTTAGCTCTTGTCCTCTTGGGGGGACTTCCATTTTATAAAAGGATTTATTATTCCTTAATGAGAAAGTCAGAAATAAAAAAACAAAAAGAAAAATTTAAAAAATTTTGGGGAGATCGCTTTAGTTCAGCCTCCAATAGAGATGAGTTTGAAATAATATATGCTCGGAAAAGGGAATGGCTAAAGTTAATTACCCTACAGACACCACCGATCGTCGAGTTCTTTAGAGTAATGGAGTCTGTCCAATATAAGAAAGGCTGGGATGAAGAAGAAACAACAACTGTTAAGGAAACGTTTGATAATATAAGAGGTATTTTTAATTGAGTTACGGAAACTTTTCAGGAATATTTTTGGGTCTGTTGGGAATGTTGGTATGGACTTTTAGCTTTTTCAAAATTGGAAAAAAAGCTCAGGTATTCTTGCCAAAAAATCTTTCTATCGGAAAGAGAAACCTAATGCGTGCTGTCGTATTCATTATAGGGCTAGTGGCATGGCTACTAATTTCTTTTAGTATGGGACAACCTAGAAAGCCATTGGGTCTATCTGAGAATAATATTGAGGTGAATGATATATTCTTCGTCGTAGATGTTTCTAAGTCTATGTTGGCGGAAGATTTTAAGCCTAATCGTTTAGAAGCTGCAAAAAGTAAAATTAGTGAATTTGTAAAGCTTAGACCTAAAGATAGAATTGGAATAATTATGTTTTCAGAGAAGGCATTTACATTACTTCCTCTCTCTACTGACTTGAAGCTAATAGAACAAATCATTACTGAGATAAATGTAGGCTTCCTGGGAAGCGGTACAAATATCGGTGATGCTATAGCTCTGGCAGTTGCAAGAGGCGCACAGTCTCTTGCTGAAAATAAAGTAATTATTCTATTAACTGATGGGGTGAGTAATGTGGGTAGTATGACTCCTCTTCAGGCTGCACAAGAAGCAAAAGAACAAGGAATTAAAGTATATACAATTGGAATGGGTGGACGTGAAGATGCAAGAATACCAGTTGGAAGAACACTGTTTGGGAAAAAACAATATCAAACAATTCCTGGAGGAAGTATTGATACGAAAACTCTTGGACAAATAGCATCTATTACAGGGGCTAAATATTACTTGGCCCAAAATGATGAAGCTCTTAAAAATGTATTATTAGAAATTGAAAAATTAGAAAGAACAGAGATTAAAGCTTCAAGTCGAATTATATATAAAGAGATGTATTTACAATTTTTTCTTTATGGTCTCTTTGGGCTGGTTCTTGCCGAGCTCTTAAGAAAGTATCTTCTTAAGGAGGCCATTTGAACTTTCAAAAACTAGAATGGCTCCCATATATTATTCCTGTTCTCGCAATGTTCTTGTGGTTAACCCTCAAGTTTGAAAAGAAATACTTTACATGGATAAAGAAATATTTCTTTTATGAAAGATCATTTGTAAACAAACTCTCTAAACTTTTTTATGTTCTAGCTTTTATATTCTTCTTTATTGCAATACTGGATCTTAGAGGGCCTGAACAGCAACATAAGTCTCAAATACCAGATCAAAAAACGATTGTAATTATCGATTCAAGTGCAAGTATGTCTGCAGAAGATATACGCCCAAATAGATTTCAAAAATCAATTCTTTTGGCCCGCCACTTTATTAAAAAAGCAGTTGGTCACCAAATTGCAGTTGTACTGTTTTCCGATACTCAAAAACGTTTAGTTCCATTCACAGATGATATTGATTTGTTGGATAGTCGTGTCGCCGGTTTAGCTAGAAATGAACTGTTGAAAGGTGGATCGAATATTACTCAAGCGATAAAAGAGTCATTTCAATATTTTAAAGTTGATGCCGGTAAGGAATCAAGTATCGGTGGGAATGTACTTGTTTTCACAGATAGTGAGGAACATGAGAATACCTTTTCCTTAGAGATTCCAGATAAGGTAAATTTAGCAGTCGTTGGTGTTGGAACTGCGAGGGGAGCTCCCATACCGATACGAAATGCTAAAGGTACATTCTATGGTTATAAAAAATTCAAAGGTGAAAACGTTGTTACAAAGTTAGATGAAGCCTTTATCAAAAAACTTGGAAGTGATGCATCGAATTTTAAATATTGGATTTCGACATCATTTTCAATTCCAACAGAAGAAATATTATCATTTTTTAGAAATATACATAAATCAAAACTGAATGAGGGACTAGTTCGAACTAGGCCTGTGTATGCACAATATATTGTTTATCCAGCCGTTATACTTTTAATCATTGCAAACTTACTCGGTGGGTTTAAAACATTCACAGTACCATTGGCGGCATTCCTACTTTTCCTCGTCAATGTTAACGATGTACGTGCCAATGAGGATGAAGAAGAAAAGCCACTTAGTGAGAAAACAGTAATTTTGATGAGTAAAATGAAAAAGGGTGGCATTGGGCAAGTTAATAAATTAAAGCTAGGTGAGCTTTTAGCCACTGATGAGAGAAATGAACACTCACTAGAGATATATAAAGAAAATTTAAAAAAGAATGATTACTTGGATCAGCCACTGGCAACTGCAAATTTTGGAACTATTTACTTAAAAACCGGAAACATAAATGATGCAGCTAAAATTTACGCAGATCTCAATGAGATAGCCGAGTTACCTGAGGACTTTAAAAACACGTTAAGAAAAAATATACTATTGGCCTTTCAGCAAAAAAAGAATCAGAAGCAAAAGAAAGATAAGAAAAACAAAGATAAAAAGAAAAAATCAGGGCAAGAAGGCGACGACAAAAACCAAAAGAGCTCAGATGGCTCTAAAGGCGAAGAAAAAGACAAAAAGAATAAAGACAAAAAAGATGGGAAAAAGAAAAAAGATAAAGATAAAGAAAAAGACAAAAATAAAGACAAAAAAGATGGAAAAAAGAAAAAAGATAAAATGAAACAACAGTCGCTTGAAGAACGTGAAGAAGAATTGCGAAAGAAAAGAAAAATGGTAAAGATACCGGCGATGTTAAAGCAAATTATGGATACTGATAGACAGCTTCAGAAAAGATATCAAGATACATCAACAAGAGATCGCACAAGAAATAGACAGAGGAAGGACTGGTAATAATGAAAAAACTAATCTTTTTATTGCTGATGGTAGTAAGCTTTTCTGCCTTTGCAGAAAACAAGGTTGAGGTTAAAGTAAATCCTTCTCGCCCGATAGTGGGTGAACACTTTACTCTCTTGTTTGAAATTACAACAAACCATAAAGGAAAACCGTATATATCTTTCGATCCGGGAGGACTAAATGTCCTTGGCCGTGAGGAGAGAGGTGTTTCTATATCAACGACAATCGTAAATGGGAGGTTTTCTACTCGAAGAGTTGTGAAATATGCCTATGAAATGGTCGCAAACAAGGCAGGACGTTTTAATATTCGAAATATCGAAGTAGAGCTTGGTAATAAAAAAATAAAATCCCGAGGGGTTTCTTTAAAAGTATTAAGGACAGCACCTAAAGCTCGAAATATTTTTGCTGTCGCAGAAGTATCTAAAAAAGAAGTTTATATCGGCGAAGGTATAGATGTTAGGTATTACCTCTATTACAAAGTTCCAGTTGGTGGGACAGAGATCAAGGAATTTCCAAAGTTAAATCGTTTTATAAAACGTTTTCATATGACAAATGAAAGAGTTGAGACAGTTCAACATGATGGAGAGATTTATAAACGAGTATTAAAATATTCAGCAAAAGTTTTTCCTGAGAAAACGGGGACAGCTTATATAGATTCACTTCGCTTAAAAGTGCAGTATAGTGCGGGATACCAAAATTCTCCATTTGGTAACTTTGGTTTACAACTCCGTCAATACAGACAAAGGAATGTTTCATCTAAGAAGGTTAAAATAACAGTTAAACCTTTGCCTGCGGCGAATGTCCCGGATAGCTTCACGGGTCTTGTGGGTAAACATGAGTTTACAATTATAAACAATAGGAACAAACATCTCGTAAATGAGCCCATTGAGGTTAAGTTACAGGTAAGTGGCCCTGGGGCACTCGAAAACATGGATGCTCCTAAAATCTATGTTCACCCTGAACTTGAAAAATTCGATACGAAAACAGAACTTAATGAAATAAACAAGAAAACTGGTAGGAAGACATTTGAATATACCTATCTAGCAAGAAGTGGATTAGTAATAGAGGCTTTTCAAAAAGAACTCTCTTGGTTTAACCCAGAGACGGCTACATTTCAGACTGAGACTCTAAACGTACCTGGAATCACAATAGGAGGCGGGTCTACTGGTAATCAAGGAGTACTTGTAAATCAAACTTCAAATAAGAATGAAACTAAGTCAGTCTCTACTCAAGAGAAGGCCGTTGTGAATGTCGCTAGGGGAATTGTTGCCCCAGTCTTTAAAGAACCATTTGTAAGTAAGTTTGGTGGAGTCTTAAACTTACTGAACTGGCTTTTGGGTGTGATAGGTTTTCTCATTTGTGTAAGTTTATTTATAGAAAAAGTCGGGATCGGTACGAAAAATGATGACTTTGACTCTATATGCAAAGAAATAAGGAAAAATGGAATATCTTATTCGAACTTATTTGATTTAATAGAAAAACTAAGAGAAGTTGTGCCAGACGGGCAGAAAAGAACGTTGACAGAGGTTGTCTCGGCCATTGGGCTTGATGAAGATGGTAAAAACTATTTTAAATATATTGTTGAAGAAACTGAAAAATCTAATTTCGATGATGATACAAGAGGAAAAGAATTAAAGTATGATGATAAATATTTTAAGAACCTCAGAAAATTTTATGAGAAAAAATTAAATGAAAGTAATAGAGACGAAGATATCACAATTTCAGACCTCTGAAGAAGGCCCTTTTGGACTGACGATAGGTAATTTTGATGGCGTACACTTGGGACATCAAGATCTTCTTTCTAGAGTAAGAAAAGAGTTAGATAAGAAGAATCATAAAATGATTGTGATGACATTTAATCCGCATCCAATAAAAATAATAAAAGGATTAAGCGCTTTCCTACTTAATACCTATGCTGAAAGGAGAGCATTTCTTGAAAAGAATGGAGTCGATATACTTATTGAGATCCACTTCACTCGCGATCTTAGCACAATGGCCCCAGAAAAGTTTATTGATGACCATATTTTAAGTATTCCAAACTTGGAGACATTTTATCTGGGTTATGACTTTGCCTTTGGAAGTAATAAAACTGGCGACCACAAATTTATTCAAGATTATTGTAAAGATAAATGTGCCGTTGAAATTCAACCTGAGTATAAACACAAGGGTGAGAATATTTCTTCGTCAAAAATTAGAAGATATCTTCAAAATGGAAATATTAAAGAAGCTAATGAGTGCCTTGGGCGAGATTTCTTTATTTCTGGTCATGTGATTAAAGGAGCAGGCAGGGGAAGACAAATTGGGATACCTACAGCCAATATTGACTTTGACACAGATCTACTCGTTCCTAAGCGCGGGGTGTATATAACAAAATCAACTTACCGAGATCAAGTGTATTTTTCAGTTACAAATATCGGTATTAACCCTACTTTCAAGGATGATGAAATTTACAGTGTCGAAACACACCTTCTTGATTTTGATAACGATATTTACGGTGATGAGCTATCGATTAGCTTTGTTGAAAGAGTGAGAGATGAGGTTAAGTTTAACTCTGTTAATGAATTAGTTTCTCAAATTAAAGCAGACATCGAAACAGCAAAAAAGTACTTTAAAAATGACTAAGTTAGGACTTCTTGGGAAAAATATCTCACATTCAAGATCTCAAGAGGTTTATGAAAAAATCCTTGAAAGAAGTGTGAAATACACCTTGTTTGATTATCAGGAAATTGACGAGATACCAACTATTGATACCTTTTTTGAACAGGTAGAAGGGCTAAGCATAACAGCACCCTATAAGAGAGTATTCTTAGATAAAGTTAAATTATCTGAAGATATAAAAGCAACCAATGCAATAAACTGTATTAAAAAAAATGGAATGAGTTACGAAGGAACAAATACTGATTACTTGGCCCTTCTTGATATTTTTAGAAAATTTAAAGAGAAGTACTCTGACTTAAATATAGTTTTGTTGGGTGATGGCGCAATGTCTATCGTCGTAAAATTAGTTTCAGAGAAAATGAATTGTGAACTTTTGCAATTCTCTAGAAAAAAAACTGATAACTTTTCTGAGTTAGAGCTTTTAGATTTTAACTTTAAAAATCAGGGGAAAGTTATAGTCATAAATTCATGCTCACGCGAATATCTATTTAATGGAGAAATTGACTCCAATTATATTTTTTATAATTTAAATTATTCATGCCCAGAACAGGAAAAATTATTCATTGGTAGACCAAATCAGTACATTGATGGAATGGAGTTACTGGAGGGGCAAGCAAGGCATGCGTTAAAGTTTTGGGATATAAACTAATTTTCTCCGGTATTCCAACTGCTTATTTTTACAGATATTTTTCAAGCTGATCCACAAAATTCCGATAACATAGAAGACTCTATTTAAATTTGAGAGAAATATGTTTAGGAAAGAATTTGCTAACGTTATAGGTAAGACCGGGATGGTTCCTTTGAAGGACTTAAGGCCTCTTATGACCGAACAAGAGGGCTCTACTGTTTCAGAGTTTGGCCTCCTAGACTTTGAATTTTTTGACGATGTAAAATTCGCTAAACAAGTTGCAGATAATTATAAACTTACCTTTATTGATCTCTCAAAGGCCAAGATTCAAGACCGTATGCTGAAGCGGTTGAAAAAAAGCATAGTCATTCAATATAGGGCCATACCAATTCAAAAGACGGCAAAGGCCGTATCTCTCGCTATTTATGATCCATCGATTGTTGAAATGAAACAGGAACTTCAAACAACCTTGCAAAGTCCTGTGGAATTTATTTTAACAAATTTATCTGCATGGAAAAAAATATTTGAAAGAATCGAAGAGTCCATTGATGAACTCTTAGATACGGTTAAAGAAGTTCGACAAAATGATGATGAAGAAACTGAGGTAAAAGAAGAGGATATTGGTGAAGATGTTATTAACTATGTTAATAAAATTTTAGCTGAGGCCTTTATCAAAAAGTGTTCAGATATTCATGTGGAGCCCTATGAAAAGGCTTTTAGAATTAGATTTAGAGTTGATGGCACGCTACAAGAAGTTGCTAGACCGAATATGAACCTAGTAGCACCTCTTATTTCAAGACTTAAAATTTTAGCTCAAATGGATATATCAGAGAAACGAAAGCCTCAGGATGGAAGGATTAAACTTTCCATTGGTGGAAATCCAATTGACTATAGAGTTTCGTCTTTGCCCACACTTTTTGGTGAGAAAATTGTTCTAAGACTACTGGATCAATCAAACCTCCAGTTAGATATGACAAAATTGGGATTTGAGAAGAAACAACTAAAAGTTTTTCAAAATGGTATTCATCAACCTTACGGAATGTGTCTCGTAACTGGTCCAACTGGTTCAGGGAAAACAACGACACTCTATTCTGCTTTAGCTGAGCTTAATCAGGTTGGAACAAATATTTCTACAGCAGAAGATCCGGTTGAATTTAACCTTGAAGGAATTAATCAGGTTAACGTTAAAAAAGAAGTTGGGTTAACTTTCTCATCAGCACTTAAAGCATTCCTTAGACAAGATCCAGACATTATTATGGTTGGGGAAATTCGAGATATTGAAGTTGCAGAAATTGCAGTTGAGGCCGCTCTTACCGGTCACTTGGTTTTATCTACACTTCACACCAACGATGCACCTGGGACAGTTTCCAGATTACTGAATATGGGAATTGAGCCATTTTTATTAACTGGTTCATTGAACTGTGTTGTGGCCCAGAGGTTATGTCGAAGAATTTGTTCGAATTGTATTGGACCTGGAGATTCGAGTGTTGAAGAATTGGTCTCTTGCGGTATCGCACCTTCTTCCGCTCAAAAGATTCAAGTTAAAAAAGGAAAGGGTTGTGATTCCTGTGGAGGAAGTGGTTACAAGGGTAGAGTTGCAATCTATGAAGTACTAGATCTGTCACCTGGAGTTAAGGAGGCTATCCTTCGAAATGCCAGTTCTGATGAGATAAAAAAACAAGCTATTAAAGATGGAATGAAAACATTAAGAATGTCTGCATTAACAAAAGTGGCCCTCGGGGAAACTACACTTGAAGAAGCCGTACGAAATTCGGCTGCGGATAAATTTTAAAGGAGTTGGGCCATGAGCTCAAATAAGACGAGAACAACAACTAAAACCGCTTCTAAGGCTGATCGTAGTTTTTCAAAAACGAGACAAGCTGGTGTTGGTGACAGTGTAAAAATTCAACAATTATTCAAGCTGATGGTTGAAAGTGGGGCTTCCGATCTTCACCTGACGCCTTCAACGCCTCCTGGGCTTAGAGTAAACGGAGAAGTGGTGAGAGTTAAAATACCACCATTAACTCCTGCTGATTCAAAGAGGTTGATCTATCAAATTTTAAGTGAGGAACAAAAAAATGAATTTGAAAAGAATTTAGAACTAGATTTATCATTTGGTATTAAAGGACTTGCTAGATTTAGAGCAAACGTTTTCTTTTCAAAGGGTGGAGTCGCTGCAGTTTTTAGGCTTATCCCAAGTATTATTCCAGATTTTAAAGCTCTTAACTTGCCAAGAGTATTACTCGAAATGACGGAAGTTAGTAATGGTTTGATTCTTGTGACTGGACCAACCGGTTCTGGAAAGTCGACCACTCTGGCTGCTCTAATTGATAAGTTAAATGACTCTGAAGCCGGCCACATTATTACCCTCGAAGATCCTGTTGAATTCGTGCATCCTCATAAAAACTGTATTGTAAATCAAAGAGAAATTGGAAGTGATTCCCTCTCTTTTTCAAATGCTCTTCGATCCCTGCTGCGGCAGGATCCCGATATTGTTCTGGTTGGTGAACTTAGAGATGTTGAAACTATTGAAGCTGCACTAACTATTGCAGAAACTGGTCACTTGGTGTTTGGTACACTTCACACCAACTCTACAGTACAAACGATTAACAGAATTATTAACGTTTTTCCTGCGTATCAACAAGATCAGGTAAGAACACTTTTATCATTTGTTCTTCAGGGAGTTGTTTCTCAGCAGCTATTGGCAAAAAGTTTTGAGCCGGGGCGAGTAGCTTCACTTGAAATATTATTGCCTACACCGGCCATCAGAAACTTAATTAGAGAAGATAAAATTCACCAGATTTACTCTCAGATGCAAGTCGGGCAAGAAAAAACTGGTATGATGACTATGAACCAAAGTTTAGCGACTTGGGTTGAGAAAGGTGTGATTGATGCCGATACAGCTATGAGTTACACAACAATGCCTGAAGAATTGGCCCAGAAATTAGGGGTTAAGGGTAAAGGGTATTAAATAAATGGGAACGTATAAATGGGATGGTCTCGATAAAAATGGAAAACGGGGCCATGGACATGTTGTTGCAAGAAACGAGAAAGAGGCAAGAAAGATCCTCCGATCCCAAGGCGTACGCCCAAAGAAACTGACACCCCCTTCATTTTTAGAATTTGATATTTCAGAGTGGATGATTGAAAACGGATACGCCAAAGGTTTCGGTGTAAAAGAACTTAATCAATTCACCAAACAGTTAGCCATTATGATTAATGCCGGTGTTCCCATTATTCAGAGTTTAGAAATCTTGAATAAAGCAGAGAAACACCCCGTCTTAAAGAGAACAGTTTCAGAAATTGGAAGAGAGGTAAGTGAGGGAGCAACAATTGCAGATGCCATGAGAAAACAAAAAGGCTTCTCTCCTCTTTATTGTAATCTTGTAAAGGCCGGTGAATCCGCCGGTATTTTAGATACTATTCTTACTAAGCTCGCTGAACATATGGAAAAACAAGAAAAAACAAAAGCTCAAATTAAGTCAGCTATGACTTATCCAGCAATTGTTGTTCTTGTGGGAATCGGTGTTATCTGGGGATTAATGGTTTTTGTTGTTCCTCAATTTATGGGAATGCTAGAAAGTAATGGACAAGAAGTTCCCGCCATTACTCAGTTTGTAGTTGATTGCTCTAACTTTTTTCAAGAGTACACATCGGTTTTACTACCTTCCTTCGGGGTTTTTATATGGGCGATGTTGAATTTTATTAAATCAAAATTTGGAAAACCCATTTTTGATAATTTTATGATGCAAGTTCCGGTGTTTGGAGGAATTGTTATTAAAGGTAACCTTTCGTCATTCTCTAGAACGATTGCGACTATGTTATCTTCTGGTATTGCCCTGATCGATGCTCTCGCTATTTGTATTGATACTCTTGATAATGTTGTTATTGCCAATGATATTAAAGAAGTTAAACGACAGGTGACTCAAGGGAAAACTCTCTTTGAGCCTTTGTCTCGAATTAACTATTTCCCGGATATGGTGGCTTCAATGATTCGAATTGGAGAACAGACAGGTAGTCTCGATGCCATGTTTATGAAAGTTTCATCGGTTTTTGAGGAAGAAGTTAACCAACTGGTTACAGACATGACCAAGCTGATTGAGCCTATAATTATTGTCGTTTTAGGTGGAATTGTTGCGGTTATTCTTGTCGCCATGTATTTACCGATATTTATGAGTGCCGGGTAAAAGACTAAGTTATTGATATTTTTGAAGCTTGTGAGAAATTTGCAGGCTTAGGCCAATTTTTAAAGAACTGTTACAATATAAAGCACTTGTAAAGATTCCTATAAAAGCTCCAGAATTGTTGGTGTTTGAGTAGGAATTTGGAACATAAGTAAAAGTAAATTGATTCAGTCTCAATCTGATTCAATAAAATTTTATTGATCATCTCAATTGATCAGGAGGTAAGAAATGGAAAAGAAAGTTATGAACAATGAGGAAGGCTTTACGCTGGTGGAGCTGATGGTGGTTGTTGCCATTATTGGTATTCTTTCAGCTGTTGCGATTCCAAACTTCAAAAAGTATCAAGCGAAGTCAAAAACATCTGAAGCAAAACTTCAGCTTGCGGCTGTTTACTCAGCTGAAACTTCACTTCAATCAGACTTTGATGCTTATGCAGAATGTTTAAATTTTGCAGGGTACACTGGACCTGGGACGGCTAACTATTATGCGATAGGTATTCTCGGAAACGCTGGTGCCATGGCAATTGTTAACGGTAACGGTGCTGGTGCGGCTTGTGTTGGTGGCGTTGGTAACCAATCTTGGGGTGGTGCAAAGTCAGTTGGTGGTTATGTAGCCGCTACTGGTGACTTAGCTCAGGTGAATACAGCAGGTCGATTTGGAAACGGATTAACTTCTCCTGTTGTAGAAGGTACGGGTAACTCATTTGTTGCTGGTGCAATTGGAGCTGTTGAGCCAAGTAATAATACTGCTGCTTTGGCGTCGAAATGGGCGATTGATGAAAACAAAAACTTAATTCAAATTAATGTTGGATACTAATTAGAGTTTTTATTCACGGGTGTGCTTTCTCGCGCACCCGTTTACTTATCTCAAACTTCTTCCAAACTTTTCTAGCTTTATAAATACCATCTTCTAATAGGTAGGGATTGTTATCAAAATCTCGTTTTTGGCATTGAGATTCATTTGAATTTAAACACTTTAAATCTATCTCTGCCTTAATAGCATAGAGTGAATTGTAATACCGCTTCTTTATGAAATCATCTTCAGATTTGTTCCAGGCATTATGAAGAAGCTGGTAAGCGATTGGAAGACGATTGAAACTCTTTAAGAGCTTGGCCGTTATAGAAGGCAGAATGGGGATAGTCTTCATGAGGTCGGGATGATCTTTAATATGTAGAAACCTTTCAATACCTTTTTCAATTTCACCAAGTTCATAAATATAGTTAAATCCCGATAAATAATTTAACCACAGATCATTAGGGAAATAAGTTAGGCCTTTGTTATAAATTGCTTCCGCGCCAACAATATCATCTTTAACAATGCTAAGATACTGGCCACCATAGTAGTAAGTTTCATACATTTTGGGATCAAGATCTGAGATAGTATTAAATCTATGATACATCCAGCTATTTAAGCCTTCTCCTTTATAGTGATCAATATCTGAAAAAAGAAGAGTGTGAGTCCACATAAGGCTGGATACCATGCGAGTGTTACCTAAACTTGTAAACTTCAAAAAGTTACTTGAATAGTTAGATGCACTCAATTCCATTGGGATTTTTAAAATAGGTTTCCTATTTGAATGATTTAATTTGAAAGTAAAAAGAAATCCCAAAAAGATGATTAAGATAAAACTATACGAATAAAACTTATTATTAATTTCTTTTTTCATGAATTCGATATTAACCCCGGATTTATTTGTTATAATTTTACTATATGATTGAATGTAGAAGAATAAATAAAGTATTCAAGTCGGATATTCTCGAAGGACCTACAGAGGTTTTGAAAGATGTAAGTTTCACAATCAAAAAAGGTGAAACGATTGGTTTCCTAGGGGCCAATGGAGCTGGAAAAACGACTTTAATTAAAACCATCCTTGGTTTTATTAAAGCAACAAGTGGTGACATTCTCTTTGACTCCCATGAGATGGGAAATACAAGAGAAGAGAACTTGCAGAATGTTGGATATTTACCAGAGAGACCCTATTTCTATCCGCATTTAAAAGGAAGAGAGTTTTTAACTTTAATGGGGAAACTCTCAAGAGTTGAAAAAGTAAAATTTGAGCAGGCCATTTCTAAATGGTCACAAAGGTTAGGAATTGACTTTGCTCTAGATAAACAAATTAATTCATATTCAAAAGGAATGTTGCAAAGATTAGGTTTTGTAAGCACTCTTATTCATGATCCTAAAATCCTTATTATGGATGAGCCTCTTAGTGGTCTAGACCCTGTTGGAAGAAGAGAGTTTAAAGATGTCTTAAGTGAAGTTTACAGAGCGGGAAAAACGGTATTTTTTAGTAGTCACATCGTTGGTGATGTTGAAGAAATATGTAATCAAGTTGTAGTTTTAGAAAAAGGTAGCGTTGTTTATGATGGATTAATCTCTGATCTAATAAAGACTCACTCTGGAAGTAAGGTTAGGTTTACTGTAAGAGGAAAAGTTGAATCACTTATGGGAACTAGCTCAAACTCTTTTGGTAATCAATCGACTTCATTTCTAATAGAACAGGATAAGAAAGATAATTTTTTAAAAGAAATAATTAATAAAGATATAGATCTAATAAATATGAGTATCGAGAATCAGACTTTGGAAGAAGTCGTCTATAAGATCAGAAAAAATGATTGAACTAAAAACGATTTGGACGATTTCCAAATATACATTTATTGAATTAATGAAAAGCAGGGTTATTTATAATACTTTATTCCTGGGTTTCGGTTTAATTTGTATCTCATATATTGCTGCTGAATTTGCCTATGGAGTACCTCAAAAAGTAGCACTTGACTTTGGTATGGGTGCCCTTTCACTTTCAGCATGCGGTATTGCATTGTTTCTTGGTGGACCACTTATTAAAAATGAAGTTGAGAGCCGAACTATTCAGATGATCCTGTCTCGTCCAGTAAAAAGAGAATCTTTTATCTTTGGCAGAGTTCTTGGAATGAGTCTACTTCTCGCCCTTAACGTTTCTGTACTCGGCCTAATGACAACCAGTGTGTACTTCTTTATGGGAGGGGAGTTTCAATCTTTGTTAATTTGGACTATTTTATTTTCCCTACTAGAATCAATCATTCTTTTAAATGTAGTTGTCCTGTTTAGCATGTTTACGACGACTACTCTTTCTGTAATCTATACGATTATCATACTTATTTTGGGCCATAATATTATTAATTCACTTGAGTTAGAAATGGTTAAAGCAAATTCTTTTTTAGAGGGAATAATAAAGACTTATTCATTTATTTTTCCAGATTTAACAAAATTAAATATTAAAGACTTCCTTCTTTACGACAATTCTTTAAGTGTTTCATACTTATTGAAATCAACTTCATATGGGCTCCTCTATTCGGGGGTAATTCTAGTAATTACAGCTTGGGTCTTTGGCCGAAAGGATTTGGAATAGAAACAATACATCAAATTTATGCTGTTTTCTTTTTTGTGTTTGCAACCATGATTGGTAGCTTTTTAAATGCTGTAATTTATAGATTGCCAAATAATGTATCAATGAAAAGGACAAGATCACATTGCCCAAGTTGTGATAAGTTAATTTTTTGGTATGAAAATATACCCATACTTAGTTATCTTTTTCTAAGGGGAAAGTGTTCTGGATGTAAAACCAGAATTTCAATCCAGTATCCAATTGTAGAATTGATTAGTGGTATTGCCGGATTATTATTAATGCCAAAAACATTTTCTTATATGAATTTGTTTTTCTTTGTTTTTTACTTTTCAGTTTTTGAATGTTTTTTGGCCCTTTTTATAATTGATTTGAAACATAAAATTTTACCAAATTCGATAAATATTTATTTGGCGATCCTTTTATTAATTTTTGGTTTAATTAGATTCCCTGTTACTCATGTAATTTTTGGCGGAGGAATTGGTTTACTTTTTCCTCTTGGCTTTACTTACTTGTTTTACTTAATAAAAGGAAAAGTTGGACTTGGTGGCGGGGATATAAAACTTTGGGGGGCCCTAGGTCTCTACTTAGGGATAAAAGGAATTGTCATCAATATTTTCTTTAGTTGCTTCCTAGGCTCTATCATTGGAGTTTCTTATATCGTCATCAAAAAAATGGATAAAAGCCAGGCCATTCCCTTTGGCCCGTTCATAATAATTGTTAGCTTTGTTCAGATTTTTTTCCCATCATACTTTAACGAAATAACTCGCCTTGTCGTTGGATTTTAGGCGATCACGGTGCTGCATTAATTACTTGTAATCAATAGAGTGCTCCAGTTATAATTTACTAATATAGGCGTCTTTAGTTTTTGTCTTAGACGCAATGGGCCACTCGTGCCGAAGGGGATTAGTCTGGAAGTTAACAAGGTAGTTGATGACATTGTTGAGATGATCAAGGACTCCTTAAAGTTAGGTTCCAATAAGGTCATCGGCCTCGACATTGGGCTAAGCTCTATTAAGGCCTGTGTCGTAGATAAATCTGGAAAAAATAATTTTAAACTTACTAGGTTCGCCACAGTCTCCCTACCGGAGGCAGCATTAATCGAAGATGAAATCCAAAAAGAAGAAGAAATTGTAGAGGCCATAGAAAAGGTTATCGGTAGGCTTAAGACAAAGCTTGGTAATGTTTGTATGGGCATGTCTGGACCAAACACTGTTGCAAGAAAACTTCAACTTGCTGGTGGGACAAATGATGAGATTGCTGAGCAAGTAAGCTGGGAAGCTGAACAGTATCTCCCTTTTGAACTTGAAGAATCCTCAATGGCCTTTCATAACTTAGGTGAAAACGATGGTGGTGGGGTTGATGTTTTAGTGTGTGCAGTAAGAAAAGATATACTGTTGAACTTTAAAGAGTTGGTCGAAAACTCAGGATTAAAAGTTAAAATTGTTGATTTAAATGTAACTGCAATTATCAATGTCTTTGAACTCGTTATGGGTGAGAAGCTAGATGACCCTGATCAGTCATGGCTGATTCTCGATCTTGGAGCTCAAAAAACGAGCTTCATCATTTATAAAGGCAACAAAGTACAATTTGTTAAAGAGATGAATATCGGTGGAGTTATGATCACTGAAGAAATCCAAAGACAAATGGGTGTTAATTACGAAGAAGCAGAAGACCTCAAGAATAATGGTGACGAAAATGGAAACCTACCAGAGGAAATATTGGAAATTATCGATGATGTCGTTGAATCTTTTTTCTCTGAGATAAAAAAGACAATCGATTTTTATATAAGTTCAACTTCTGATGAGTCCTTGGTTGGATGCCTTCTAACTGGAGGCGGTGCTCTTGTTCCTGGGTTGATTGAAGGTCTTGAGGCCTTATTGGGTGTTGATGTAACGGTTTTGAATCCGTTTGAAGCAATTGAGTACGATGAGAAAACAGTTCACGAAGATATGATAAATGATATCGCCTATCGCGGAGTCTGTGCAATTGGACTAGGGATGAGGGAGTATCGATAAATGATTGAAATTAACCTCCTCAGAAAGAAAAAAGGTATTGAGTTACCAGTTGTTTTAGGAATTGACCTCAATCAGGTTAATTTTAAAATGTTAGCTGTTGCTTGGGCACTTACATATACACCAAAATGGTTTTTAAAACCCGAACTTGATAAAGAAACTAAAGTTGTAGAGGTTCAATTGAAAGACCTCCAGACAAAGTTGAGAAAACTCAAAAAAGATGTTGGAAATAATTCTAATGTTGAAGAGCAACTTGAGGCCTTTAATAGGCAGGTTCAAAAACTTAAGAAAAGGTCTTCACAGGTAGAAGAAATTATTCAAGACAAATCAAACCCTCGAAAGTTACTTGAGAGATTAGCGAGAGATATTCCTCAAGACATGTGGTTTAAAGATCTTGTGATTTCTAATGATAGGAAAATCGAAATTAATGGAGCTTCTGAAAGCTATAAAAGTATTGGAGACTTCATCATATCTGCAAACGATAGTCAGTTTTTTGGGAAAAGTTTGATTTTAACTGGATCAAACACAGTTACTGAAAAAAATGCAGATGGTGAACAAAGAGTAGAGCAGTTTAATATAAAAGGTTCAATCTCAGCATATGAGCCATTTGGTGGAAATCGGTAGTGACGGCATTAATTAAAAAATTGCCATTTTTCATTTTTTTGTACGCCATTTATGGTGGTTATGAGATGTATGAAAAACATCTAGAGCTCCTCACGGGGATGAAGGATCGAATTCCGGTTATCCAAAATAAAATTAATAAAACTAAACAAAAAAAGAAAGACCTTAAAAGATACTTTCAAGATATTGAAGAAGCGAAGAAAAATATTGAGCTAGTTGCCCAAGAAGTTGAAAAAGTACAAAGACAATTACCTAGTGAAATATCAGATGCGGAGAACTTGCAACTAATTAAAGGTATTGCAGAAAGTTTAAATATCAAAAATATTTTTCTACAACCTAAGAGTGAAGAGAATAAAGGTTTTTATTTTATTAAAAACTATGAAATGAAGGGAACAGGTACCTTTCTTCAGTTTTTAATTCTATTTGAAAAAATTGCTGAAAATAAAAGACTCCTAAATATAAGAGATATTGAATTGAAGCACTTAGGAAGAAAGCAAAGAGGTCGATTTCAACTCATAAATACAGAGATTGTAATCCAGGCCTATAGGTTCAATCCTGGTCATAAAGAAGATCGCGGTATTGAAGGAATCGAAAATCAGTTTAAAGAGAAAAAGAAAAAAAGACCTCGTAAAAAAAGAAAAAAGAAGAGTTAACTTAAGAAATGAAAATTTTAGTAGTATTTTTATCACTATTCATCGCTTCTGATGGTTTTTCGCAAGAAAGACAGTTTAACTTTTTTAAAAATCAAAAAACATTCATCAAAAATCCGTTTGAGCTCAGAGATCCATTTAGAAGACCTAAAAGTAAGCAGGCAAGAAGTAAAAATAAGAAGAAAAAAATAGGGGGAGGATTCTCAAATGCCCCTACGCTTGATGGGATTGAACTCAAAAATATAAGAATAGTTGGAATTCTCCTTGGTGGAACTAGAAGAGCAATTGCTAAAGTCGTTACAGGTAAAAAAGGTGACGGTGGCGGAGAGGCCCTCTCTGAGGATACTTATGTACTTAAGGAGGGAATGGTTATGGGCGACAACCAGGCTGAAATCAGAGCGATATTACCTGGAGGAGTAGTCCTCGTTGAAAAATTAAGAAATGTATATGACCAAGATGAATACCTCGAAACAATCCTGCCCCTACAGTCAACGAATTAAAAACCGGGCTTTTTACTCACTCATAAAATTCTCCCAAAATAATCAAGTGTGATACAATTATAGGGACTTACTATAAACCTTAGGGAAGAGGTTGTATGAAAAAAGGAATTTTTCGTAGTCTTATCTTAATGGCTTTTGTAACTTCATTTTCGAGTGAATCAGCAGAGCTTTTATCCATGAACTTTCAACAAGTCGGAGAAGTCAGCCAGTTAGAGCTAGTTTTTGACGATAACAATGTTGTTGCTAATAAGTTCCATGTGAATGAAGACAAACAAATCATAATTGACTTAAAAGGCGTCGGTGCGTCTCAAAGAACACTAAGGGGTTTTGATACTTCTGAGTTTAGTGGTTCTGTTGTATTTGTTTCTGCCTATAAAAAACCAGGGTCAGGGCAAGACCTAAGAGTTGCATTACAGCTTAGGGATAACGTTAGATCTGTTATAAAAAGAAAGCCTGAAAGACTTGTACTTGAAATTGAAAATAGATTCGGAGTTTTTACACAACAAAAAGTTAGTCAGTTTAATTCCTTTAATGAAAAAATTAATGTGGATGAAGGGGCCGTTGGTAGCGTAAAAGTACCGAAGTCCGAAAGCCTTGAGGACATATTAGATAACTTAACAATGAGTGGTCGTAAAAAATATGTAGGAAAGAAAATTTCATTTAACGTAAAGAATATCTCTGTTGAAGACATCTTAAATCTAATTGCAGAGTCATCAGGTTTTAACATCATTATAACTGAAGAAATTAAAAAGCTACCTCCTCTGACATTGAACTTAAACAATGTCCCATGGGATCAGGCGCTTGACACTATTTTAGGGTTGAATAAATTAGTTGCAACAAAGAATGGCGTGATCTTAATGGTAACAACATTAGAAAAGGCTACAGAAGATCAAAAACTTGAAGCAGCTGCAAAAAAAGTTGTTCAAAAAGAAGAACCTCTTGTTACTAAGGTTTTTCCGATCAGCTTTACGAAAACGACAGATCTTCGAAAAATTCTTACCGAATACTCAACAGATGGAAGAGGAAAAATCTCACAGGACGAAAGAACAAACTCATTAATTGTGAAGGATGTTCCTGGTGTTATTGAGAAGATGAGAAAAATTGTTGAGGTACTAGATACACAAACTCCTCAGGTGATGATTGAAGCAAAAATTGTTGAAGTAAGTGAATCTTACTCTAAAGAGATTGGCTTAAAAGAAGGCTTAACATTCGGATACGATCCAATTGGAAGTAATAACGGTGCAGCAGGTGAGGTCGGAGCTGACCTAACAGCTGGTGTTGTTGGTGGTCCTGGCTTCTCATTTAGTACTGCTCCTAATACGACAGGGAGAAACATTTTTGGGTTGGCCGTTAAAAGGTTTGGTCGACTGACTGATTTATCATTTAACTTACAACTCATGGAGAGTGAGTCTAAGGGTAAGATCATAGCAAGTCCGAAAGTTGTTACTGAAAACAAAAAGAAAGCCAAAATTGAAACAAGTGATAAGAGGTTTTTTGTAGTTTCGGCAACTGAAGGTGATACAACAACAACTGAGATTAAAGAGGTGGAAGCCACATTAACTTTAGAAGTTACACCTCAGGTTACAAATGAAGGGTCTATTAGTTTAGAAATTAATCTAAATAAAGAGCAGTTTGCTGCTCAGACTGACCCCTCTCTTCCTCCACCAGAGCAAGGTCGTAAAGTTGAAACAAACGTGTTGGTTGATAATGGATCTACGATTGTTTTAGGTGGTATCTATAACTTTGAGAAAAGAGAAAATCACTCAGGTATTCCATGGTTAAAAGATATACCATTAATTGGTTGGTTGTTTAGAACACCTCATAACCCTGCTACCGAGAAAAATGAACTTGTGATTTTTATCACTCCACGTATTGTTAATCAGGAAGAAGCTGGATTGTTGGATAAAGGTTAGATTAGATGAAAGATGGTTTAACATCTCCAATTATTCAAAAATACCAGAAAGCCTTGATGGCCAACGCAAACTCTCGCGTCTTTGCTCCTCTTGCTGAGAGTTATAGAAAACTTGGCCTTTATGACAAAGCTTTTGAGGTTTTACGAGAAGGTATAAAGAGAAATCCTGATTATGTGTTGGGATATCTTGGGTTGGCTTTTTGTTACTTTGATAAAGAAGAATTTCAATTAGTTTATACGACACTAAGACCTCTCGTTCATAATCATAGGGATAACCTTAGACTGCAAAAACTCTTTGCTGAAGCCTGTTTGAAATTAAAACATATTGATGAAGCTTTAGAGACGTATAAGCATCTCTTGTTCTTAAATCCAAAGGACAAAGAGTCTGCTGAGAAAGTAAAAACGCTAGATAATGTGAGTCCTGTTATTGAGGTGGGTGAGCCTTCTGGAGCAAGTGCGAGCTTCGATGTAGGTAAGATAAACTCTACGCCTGATAGCGATGTTGATTCATGGGTACAAAAAGATTTTTCCAATTCGGACCTAGAGTCTGAAGAGGATCAAGATGAACAAGAAGATAATTGGACAGTTCGAAATGAGACTCGTGAAGATAATGAAGAACCAAATATTCTTGAGAATATTGAAGAGAGAGAATACAAAGTTGTTGTAGAGAAAAAAGAAGAGACTTCGAGCAAAGAGCGGTTAGTTCAAGAGCTTGAAGAAGGTCCTGTTATTACCCACACTTTAGTTGATTTGTATTGTGCTCAAGGGCACTTTGGAAAAGCAGTAGAGATACTAGAAAAAATTCTAGCACTTGACCCTAACGATGAAAGTACTCGTGCAAAACTTATTGAAGTTAAAGAAGTCTTTGGTGAGGATTCCCTTCAAGATGAAGGCCCTGCCACAATTGAGGTTTCTGAAGAAGAAATAGGTTTAACAGATGAAGCTGAAGTTAGTGGTGATCAAAATTTTGAAAGTGATTTAGCAAAAGAAACTTTCTCTAACGATAATGAAGGTCGCCAGGACCTTATGAACTATTTTGATTCTAAGGTTGCAGAGCACAAAGAAGATCACGAAGAGAATGAGATAATTGTTGAAGAACCTCTAGAGTTGTATGAGGCAGAAGAAGAGGAAATAGAAGATACAAAAGAACCTCAGATCAATATGCAACATATTGAAAAAAGGGACAAACTTATGTCTTTTCTGGGAGCAATAAAAGTTAGGGCCAGTCAGGCTAAAAGAGTAGATTGATAACCTCCACTGTCTTTACATAATATCCGTAAATTGCTAATTTGACGCACCACAATTTTTGGAGATGTCGCTTTGGCAAAGAAAAGTTTTACAGTCATTAATGGGCCGAACTTAAACCTTTTGGGAACAAGAGAGCCTGATGTTTACGGTAGTGAAACTTTAGATGATATCAAAAAACAAACAACAGATCGCTTAAAAGAATTTGATGTTGAAATTGAATGGTTTCAATCAAATATTGAAGGAGAAATTGTTGAAAAAATTCAACAAATTTCAAGTTCCAAAATTGATGCTCTTATTATTAACCCAGCAGCTTATAGTCATACAAGTGTCGCAATTTTGGATGCATTAAAAATGTTATCCATTCCTGTTGTGGAAGTACATCTCTCTAATACACATCATAGAGAAGAGTTTAGAAGCACCAAATTGACGGCCAAAGCTAGCACAATCATAATGGAGGGGCTTGGTAGTAATGCTTATTACATGGGAATCAAGTCGCAACTAATCTAAAAGGTTTATTATGTATGATACAACAGATTTAAAAAAAGGTTTAAGCATTGAGCTCGAAGGTAAAGTGTTTAAAATTACCAAATCAGATTTCACTAACCCTGGAAAAGGATCTGCATTTGTAAAATGTAGATTAAAAAATCTTGAAACGGGTTCTACTATTGAAAGGACTTTTAAGTCGGGAGTTTCTACTGGAGCTTCCAGACCGGATCTTGACGATAAAGAAGTGGAATATATGTACAGTGATCCAGATGGTTTTAACTTTATGGATCAAAAAACTTTTGAAACTATACATGTCTCTACTGAATACGTAGGTGATAATGCAGGTTATCTTCAAGAAGGAATAAAACTAAACTTACTTTATTACAATGGGAAGCCAATATCTATGGAGCTTCCTAATTTTGTAGAATTGAAAGTAACAGAAACCGACCCAGGACTTAAAGGTGATACGGCCCAGGGTGGGAGTAAGAAAGCAATCATGGAAACAGGTCTACAAATTAACGTTCCTCTCTTTATTGAGGAAGAGGAAGTGTTGAAAATTGATACACGGACTGGTGAATACATGGAAAGAGTTAAAAAATAATTAAGGAAAAGATATGAGCTTTAAAAAACTAGAAGAATTTATTCAACTTGCAAAAGACTCAGGAGTGAGCTCTCTAAAGTTTGAAAGTAAAGATGAGAAATATTCTGTTACCATTGGTGGTGGAGAGGTAGTTCATTCATATCCTGCACCAGTTCCACAAGCACCAGTAGTTACGACTGGAGCAGCTGTAAATAACTCATCTTCAGGTGCATCAACAGATGGCCTCGTTGAAATTACAAGCCCATTTGTAGGAACATTTTACAGATCATCATCCCCAGGGTCGGATGCTTATGTAAAACTTGGTGATAGAATTGAGCCAGGAAAAGTTCTTTGCATTGTCGAAGCCATGAAAATTATGAATGAAATTGAAGCTGAAACTACTGGGGAAATTGTCGAAATCTGTGTAGAAAATGAAAACTATGTAGAGTTTGGCCAAGTCTTATTCAGAATTAAACCTTAGAGAGTATTATGAGCTTTAAAAAAATCCTCATTGCGAATAGAGGTGAGATTGCTGTTAGAATCCTAAGAACCTGTAGGGAAATGGGAATTGAAACAGTTAGTGTTCACTCAGAAGCTGATGAAAACTCACTACACGTAAAGTTAGCGGACGAATCGGTATGTATTGGTCCAGCCAAGTCGACTTTAAGTTATTTAAATATACCTTCCATTTTATCAGCAGCAGAAATTACTGGAGCAGATGCAATTCATCCTGGCTTTGGTTTTCTTTCTGAAAATATGGAGTTCGCGAAACTTTGTGAAAAATGGGATGTCGAATTTATTGGTCCAAATATTGAATCTATTGAAAAAATGGGTGATAAAATATTTTCAAAGGAACTTGCCAAAAGCGCGGGGCTTCCTGTTTTAGAGCCTATAAAAGTCAATGAGATGTCTCCCGACGAAATCATAGCCGCTGTTGAGGAAATGAAATTTCCTGTGTTGATAAAATCTTCTGCCGGTGGTGGTGGAAGAGGCATGAAAATGATTGATAAAATGGAGGACGTCCTTCCTTCAATTGAAATCTTAAAAACTGAAGCTCTTGCTGGATTTGGAGATGATACTTTATTCATTGAAAAATACATTACAAATCCAAGGCATGTTGAAGTTCAAATACTCGCTGATAAACATAAAAATATAATTCATCTCGGAGAACGTGATTGTACAATTCAAAGAAGATTCCAAAAAGTCATTGAAGAATCTCCATGCCCTGTTCTTTCACCTGAAAAAAGAGAAGAAATTTGTAAGTCCGCAGTGGACCTTGCAAAATTTGTTAGTTATGACTCGGTAGGTACTGTTGAGTATCTTTATGATCAAGATGAAGACAAATTTTACTTTATGGAAATGAATACTCGTATTCAAGTAGAGCATCCTGTTTCGGAACAGAGAACAGGAGTTGACCTTATTGCTCAACAAATACTTTCAGCAGAAGGTAAAAAATTAAAGCTTACCCAAAAAGATATTAAATTCGTCGGGCATTCGATTGAATGTAGAATCAATGCAGAAGACCCAAAAACTTTTGCTCCTTGCCCAGGAACAATTAATCATTACCATCGACCTGCTGGTTTAGGTGTTCGAGTTGATGATTTCATTTATTCTGGATATTCAGTTTCTCCATTTTATGACTCTATGTTGGCCAAGGTAATTGTTTCAGGAAAAGACCGAGAAGAGTGCTTGGCGCGAATGAAAAGGGCCCTACAGGAAACTGTTATTGAAGGTATTTCTACAAATATAGAGCTCCATTTAAACATAATCGCACACCCCGATTTCAGGGGAAATAATTACGCTACAAATTTTCTCACCACCAAAATGAAGTAAAATTAAGTTAGGTTAAGTATTTAAAATAATGGGAAAAACCCATTGTTCCCTGACTGTTTTACTTGGTGGGAGGAAGACCTTGTCAACCTATGAAGAAGCTTTAAGTCTTATTAGTGAAAACAAGTTTTCAGAAGCTCTTGTTGTGTTAGAAGAATTGACGACGGCAAACGAGGAAAGTCAGTTCGAAAATATTTTTTATGACATTATCAAAATTAAAAAGATGCTCAACAAAGAATCAACGTCTGATAAAATACGCTTAGCAGGGATACTTTTAGAAAAAAGAAAATATCAAGATACGATCAACCTGTTATCAACAATAAAACCAACTGATAATCACTCCAAGAAAGTTTTACTTAAACATTTCTACCGTGCGCAAGCATCTTCGGGGCAGATACAAGAAGCGAAGAAAACGGGTATTTCCTATATTGAAGAATTACTATCTCTTAAAAAGTATCATCTAGTTGAAACATTCCTTCCCATATTCAAAAAAGAAATTGGCGATATTGAAAGCTCAATTCGTTATGAGATCAAGTCACATGTGTCTAGGGGGGATATTGATGGCCTTAGCTTTATTAATATAAAAGAAGAATTAGAAAAATTTTCAAGAGATGAAAAAATTAACCTTACAACTGCCAGGTTACTGCAAGATGAACTTGATAAGTATGAGAAGACATTCACAAAAACAGAAATATATAAATTTGTAAGGTTGGTCGGAGCCTTTGCGCCTCAAATTCAAGAAGAGGGAGATTGGGGTAGGAAGAAGAGGATCATCAATGAAGTTTTTGATGGAGTGTTGAAAGAAACAAAAAATCCAGTATATCTTAGGGTGTTATTAAAATATGCCCTACTAAGTCGTAGAAAAAATATAGCAATTTCAACACTGCAATACCTACTTGATCAAAAAAACGAACTTGGAATCAAGAGGGGAGAAGAAAAGAAATTTAAGAGTACCTTGGAGAATGTAGAAACCTGGATGGATGATAAAGACAAAGATCTAAACTTTGAAGACATAGATATGGGGTCTGATTTATTTAAGGAATATAACGAGGGAAGTAATATCTTTCAGAGGATTAAAAAACTTGAAAGAGATATAGACTTCATGAAGTCTACAGGCAGTGATGAAGATGTAAGAGACTTACTTGAAGAACTAAGAGAGCTAGATGATGAACATACTCTCGTAAAGGTGTTAAATGAAGAAATTAAAAAACCTGATTCAAGTCGTCTAAAGAAGAAACAATCTAATCTTAGTGAGATACGTGATGATTTACTAACGGAACTGGATAAGTTTAAAAGTAAACCGAATGAAGACTCAGATAAGACTGAAAGGTATGACAGATACTTTAAAATTCAAGTTGATCATATTGATAAAAATTTATTTTTAAACAATAGAATGGACCTTGTCGTGGCCCTTATGGAGATGAAGCTTTACTCTGCTGCTGAAAAATGTCTTGAAAGAGAAAGTAATGAAGATGAATCACTGTCTGACAAGTTGAATAGAATAAATTTATCTATTCAAATATTAAAAGATACTGACCGTTTTCATGAGGCACTAGATTTATGTCAAGAGACAATAGCGAATAATCCCTTAACAGATGAAGAAAAAATTAACTTTGTCTACACGGAAGGGGAGCTTGCTCGAAAAATGAAAAAAAATGCACAAGCGGTTGCTGCTTATAAATGGGTGGAGATGATCAACCCTGGCTACCGTCTTGTTAAGCAAAGGCTTAAAGAGTTTGAACAAAGTTAACAAAATTTTACTTTTGTTTGTGATGGTAGTTAGTGGTTTTATTTGGACCACGTGGCAGTTTATGCAGTCCGAAATGTTTGCGTCTTATACAGCTGAAAGAATTACAGAATATATATCAAAAAAAACAAAGTTGTCAGTCAATTTTGAGCGGATTGAATTTCAACTGTATCCGATCGGTTCGATTCTTAAGAGTGTAGAAATTACATCAAGAGAGAAGGAAGGGTTAAGAAACCTTTATGCTTCAGAGGTTGGGATATACTTCGACTTTTTAGACTTCTTCTCAAATAAAATTTCTGTAAAAAGAGTTAGTATCGTTTCAGCAGAGGCAGAGTTTTTAAATTCACAAAAGGATACAAAAAAGTCTGAAAAGAAAATAGACTTTGAAAATACAGTAAAAGAAATTAAAAAAGGCATGTCAGAAGTAAATCACGAAAAAATAACTAAGTGGATGAAGAAAAATCTCCCCATAGAATTAGAGTCTCTTCATTTTGAAGATTCTGTTGTGCGAATAGGACCCAAAAAATATCAACTATCAAATGCTGAAATATCAATCTTTAATAAGACAACTGAGCTAAAGGGGTCCATAGAGTCGGCGTCATTAGATTTTCTAGAAATCCCAAATATAAAATCAGTAGACTCTGTTGAGTTCGATATTCAATTAAGTGAAAATGACTATAGAATACGAAAGGTGAAAATTTCTGAAGGCCTCTCTACACTTAATATATCAGGAAAATTACAGAACAAGGAAAATATTCCCATAGATTTGGAGGTTGAAGCAATATCAAGCCTTAAGAGAGTTAGTGAATTAATTTCTATCTCCGAAGAAATGGGCCCACTTATAGAGGGACTAGTTAGTATTTCTGGAAAAATAACAGGAAGTGCAATAGAGCCGGTTACAAAAATTGATATAAAAACTGCTGGCATTAAGAGTAAGTTTTTTAGACTTAGAGAAGGAGATATAAAACTAAAAATTGATAAAGGTAACGTGAGTCTCGAGTCTTTGAGTCTTGCTCAAGGGATTGGTTGGATAAAAAATAAAGAAGCAGTTTCGCTATATAATATTAAAAAAAATAAAATACTAATAAAAGACATTACTGTTCAGTTAAATGAAATGCATACAAATGACGTTCTTTATTTTTTGAATGATGAGCTGGAAACATTTAAGGGATTGTTTAGTGGTCTAGTAACAGTCAGTTTTCTAAACGGTATCAATGAAATAAAATTCAGACCTCACAAGGGATTCTCCTTAGAAAAATTCAGATTGGTACTTCCTGATAAACAAGATGAAAATATTTTAATTAATAAGGGAATCACTTTTAGAAATGGAGATCTTGTTTTAAAAAATCTTAGTGATTTGTATATGGGTGTATCCATTGAAATGAAAAAGTCTGTAATACACGCCGAAGGGTTGATTAGTGGCTCTGGGATTGATCTCCAGGTAAAAGATAGCTTTATAGATTTGGAAGAGTTCGGACCTATAAGTGGAACCTTGTTAAAGGGCAGCGGGAAAATTTTAAGTCGAATCAGTGGGCCTTATGAAAATGTTAGATTTGATTTCTATCCTGACCTAAAAGACTTTGAAGTGATTGACTTAAAGCTTGGTGATTTATCTGGAAAGGTCTCACTAGCGTTAAAGACTCTAGATCTAAAACTTAAAAATATTAAAGCTAAGTATAAATCTACAATCTATTCCGGCGGGGGGTGGCTTAACTTTGATAAGAAAGAAGGAATGGATATTAATATTAATATCCATAAAGGTTTCTATAGCGATACGCTTGAGATGTTGGATATTCTCGTTAAAAAACTTGATTTCAAGTTGCCTAATGCAGCTCTAGAATACAAATCAAATTTGAAAGTAAAAGGGCCTTTTGATGGGGACAAGCTGATTGTTAGCGGTAGTGTCGATGGTAAAGAGTTAAACTTTTTCTTAGAAGATTTTAATTCAATTCGAGGTGACTTTAAATATTACGGAGAGGGATTTCAGGTAACTAATCTTGTGTTGAGAAAGAATAATGGTTCTATACGCGGATCATACTCAATGAATATTAAAAATGATTACATTGAATACGATGCTACAGCTGCCGGAATGCGATTAAATGACTTTAAACTATTTCAAATGTTAAAGTTAGGTATAGATAGTGAACTCTTCGGTGAGTTTTACGGTACGGGAACTCCTGAAGATTTTTCCTCTCGTACACATCTAAAATCTTTAAATGGAAAAATAGGAAATAAAAAAGTTGGTGATTCATACTTTACAGTTTATAACAACGGGCCTGATGTCTTTTTAACACTGAATATTTTAGATGGAGTTGGAAATATTGAGTCCTTCTTGTATTTAAATGAAGATAAGAAGAAGCGATCATATGTGAAGGGAGTTATTAATAGCCAAAATGTTAAACAAGTTTTTGGCCTCTTATCTGCACACAATATGGATGATCCTGACCTTTCGGGAGAACTTTCAAGTGAGTTTTATGCACAGTTTGACTTTTTT
>JAGSHI010000190.1 GCA_023954635.1 Bacteriovoracaceae bacterium | reverse complement strand
CTCGGTGTAAAAACCCGAGAAGAAGTGGTTCAAAGTCTCTTTAGGAGTATCAGGAGGACAGGGAAGTCCAACTGGAAAGCATTCACTAAAAATAGTGATGCGAGTAAGCCAATCGAGATCTATGATTTTATTTCTCAATCCACTTATGAAAACACGCATTTTGGAAACTTGCCGACTCTTCACGAGTTCCAAGAAACACTTAACCGACTTCAAATGAATCTCGAGTTAAGACCAATTGCATGTTGAGAAGAAATGTAGATTAAAAACGGTCACCCGTGAAAGTGGGTGGCCTTTTTAGAAGGCCCAGATGGGACCAAGTTTAAAAAGTGATTCATTGTATTTAAATCTTCTAAGAACAGGCTCTTCATACTTCACCATATTAATGGTGTATTGAAACCCACCTCTAATCGACCATGCCCGATTAACTTTATAAATAAGTGAACCTTCAAATTGATAAACATATTTATAAGACGGATCACCAAAAGTATCTGGGTCAATAGTAAGCCAAGGAATCGGTATGACCTCAAGCCGAGCAAAAACATTAATTTTATTCGTCATCTCTAATAGAGCTAAAACCCCAAATGTAATCCCATGCATAGTAATATCTTTAAATCCGGTAAGTGCAGTCGAGCCAAATCCATGTTGATAACTAGAGTATCCGCCATATATAGATATATATATATCCCTTAACCATTTCTCGTAGTTGATCGTTTTTCCAATCATGGCCTTATAGTTCATATCAGTTAACTTCGTTTCAGAACCCGTTGTATTAAATGAACTTCCAGAGAAGCTACCAAAGCGTCTTTCTGTATAACCGTAAAAATACCACTGATAAGGAAAGTTAAGTTTCATGGCCGCAAAGCCTCCATAACTTAATCCATCAAAGTCATTCCCAATTCCTGAAACCTGAGTGATTAAACTACCTATCTCGAAATGCCCAAGCTTAGGCGAATACTCATCCGCAACTTCTTTACCGTAATAATCGTAATCTTCGATTTTAATCCAGTCGCCTGGCTGTATTAGCTTTTTATAATTTCGAACAAGACCAATAGTTTCTTTATTTTCGACCCGAAGAATCGTTCCGCGAGCAATATCTTTGGTGATAAAACCGGTTACTCTATCTGTATTTTCAGAATTTCTTTTTTTCTTAACAAGTCTTTTAATAATAAAGATATGGTTCTGATAATCTGCTATTTCCTTTCCGCGATTAAATTTAACTTTATCTTCAAATACTTGAACTACGGCTGCATCAAATGGAAGGGCCTCGTCGAACTCTTTGATCCATCCGACAATCTGTTTGCTGATGGACTCAGTTGTTGGTTTGAAGAAAATTCTTTCTTCTTCATAATAATAATCTCTTCCATTTTCACCTAGGACTTTAAAAAGAACCTTTAAAGAACCATCCTTCTTTTTAAAATAGCGAACTCTAAAAAGAGAACCGACATCTAGTTTGTCTGCAATAATTTTTCTAACTTTTTGCTGATCTAAAAAGAAGTTTAATCCCTGAGATTTTTCTTTCATCTTTTGAAAGATTCCAATATCCGTATGAAAACGGCAGACTGAGTTTTTTGAAAGGAATTTTTCTATTTCTAAAACGACCGAGTCTGCAAGATCTTGATCTTCTTTGTGTTCAAATGGAAGGATCGTACAGTAGCGAATCCTACCAAGCCCAATGGCCTCTCTTAATTTCTCTTGCTCTAATTTTTCAGCGGCACGCTTACGCTCTTCGGCTTCATTCACCACGGCCTGTTCTTCTTTTATCTTCTGTAACTTTCTAATTTTATCAACATCAATGCGTTGACCAAAAGCTGAGGAGATAAATAAAGTTAAAAAAAATGTTATAAAGATGTTTCTATACATAAGTACCTAATATAATTATATCAGGCACTGGATTCCCCGCAATAAGAAATAAATCAAGTGTTCATGGGGCATTTGAATAGTTGAGTTAATTGTTCCGTTGATTATCGTCAAAGAAGTCCATATCAATACTAATTGCCGAAGCAAAGATAACTGCTTTTTCTCTCCAGTTTTGATTTCCAAAACTAACTTGAAATCGATCCGCATCCGTAAACATTTCTTTTAAAAGGCCTCCCCAGTTTTTTGAAATGGTTCCAATTTCTCTCTCCGTATTATCCTTAATAAAAAAAGTCCAAAGTCTCCAGATTGGTGAGACTACTCTAGCAAAAATTTTATCTGTGTCTGTGGCTAGGTCATATTTTTTATGAAGGATTCCAAATTTTCTATACACATGCCCAAGAATATTTCCCTGCGGGTCTCTAACAGTAAGGTCGGAAAAAAACCAAAAGAAAGGTCTTTCTAATTGCATCAACTCTTCCCTATCAGCTCCCCAGACCATCACCTTCATTGGGCGATGCGTCCGCAAAAACCATCTTGATAGCATAGCGCCAAAGCCACTACCCTGCTCTGCCATAAAACCCAGTTCCACACCTTGAGTGGATAAGATTTGGTATTTATTACGTGTTTCAAAGTTTGTGATGATCTCCGTCCATTCTTTCTTCTGTTGAATCAGAAGTTGATTGTGCGGAGTGAAAAATTCTTCAACTCTTTTATTCTCTGTCATAAGCATTATACCTTTTCTTACCCTTAGTAATCGAGCTAGTATCGGCTACGGTTAATCAATCGTAAATCTCTGGAGATTATAATGAAACCCTCAATTGTCATCGCTGATGGATTTGACAAAAATTTGTTCGCGAAATTGCTGGAAATGGACCAATTTAACGTTCACCCAGAAGCCAAAATCACTCAAGACAAACTAAAAGAACTACTCCCAAATACTGAAGGGTTAGTTATCAGATCGGCCACGACTGTAACTCCTGACCTATTAGAAATGGCCCCGAATTTAAAGTATGTTATTCGTGCCGGTGAAGGGACCGATAATATTGATAAAGTCGCTTGTGGGCAAAAGGGAGTTGTGGTTTCAAATACTCCTGGAGCTAATAATAATTCTGCTGCTGAACATGCTGTGGCCCTAACCATGACTGTTCTAAGAAAAACCGCTTGGGCCCATTCAACTATGAGTAATGGTGGTTGGGATAAATCAAAATTTGCAGGAACTGAATTATCTAATAAAAAAGTTGGTGTGGTTGGATTTGGTCGTATCGGTCAAATATATGCCAAAAGACTTGCTGGTTTTGAACCAGACCTACTTTTCTTTGACCCGTTTGTAGAAAAGTCTGATCTTCCATACGCCAAAAAAGCTGACAACCTAGAACAAATTTTTAAAGAATGCGAAATCATCTCTCTTCACACTCCGTTAATGGACGCGACTAAAGGAATGGTTAATAGATCTCTTCTAGAGTCAATGAGAGAAGACGCTGTTCTGATCAATGCAAGCCGCGGTGGCATAGTTGATGAGGAAGCCCTTCTCGATGTTTTATCAAATAATAAAATTAAAGGGGCAGGTTTTGATGTTTTTTCATCTGAGCCACTTCCGGAAGATTCACCACTTCGACAGCTATCTAACCTCGTTCTGACTCCACACCTTGGGGCTTCCACTGGAGAAGCTCAAATCCGTGTTGGGGAAATGGTTATTAACCAATTAAGTGAATTCTTTTTAAATAGTAACTTGTTAAACGAGGTAAAGGCCTAATGCAATCACTAGCTATTGTCGGTTCCCAATGGGGAGACGAAGGAAAAGGTAAAATTACAGATCTACTAGGACAAAAATGTGATGTTGTTGTTCGCTTCCAAGGTGGGAACAACGCCGGACATACAATTATTGTCGGTGATAAAAAAATCGTTCTTCACCTTATTCCTTCCGGTATTTTACATGACCACTGCACCTCTGTTGTAGGGCACGGTGTTGTTTTTGACCCGCAAGCATTTCAAGTTGAACTTGAAGATGTTCGAAATTCGGGAGTTCAAGTTACTCCGGATAAGCTTAAGATCTCTGAGAACTGCGCTGTAATAACTTCTTATAATAAACTTCTAGATGGACTTAGAGAAAATCAAGGACCTATTAAAATTGGGACAACCGGAAAAGGAATTGGGCCCGCCTATGAAGATAAAGTTTCAAGAAAAGGTTTAAAGTTAAAAGACCTCCTTGATAAAGACCTTCTTATTCAAAAGCTAAGAAATAATCTTCAGGAAAAAGAAATTCTATTCAAGCATCTTTATGACTCAAAATTTCCTTCCGTTGAAGAAGAAGCTGAACATCTTTTCAAACTTGGAAAGAATGTTGCTCCTTATTTGACTGATACTTTTAGTTTTTTGGATCACGCTTTAAGAGCAAATAAAAAAGTTCTTTATGAGGGCGCTCAAGGTGTACTACTTGATATCGACTATGGCTCTTACCCATTTGTAACGTCATCTAGCACAGGCGCTGGTGGAATTTACACGGGAGCCGGGCTACCAGGTCAATCAATCCAAGAAGTTCTAGGAATCACTAAGGCCTATACAACTCGCGTTGGTGAAGGACCTTTTCCTACTGAACTTTTTGATGACCTTGGTGACAAGATTCAAACCATTGGTGGTGAGTTTGGAGCAACTACTGGACGTAAAAGAAGATGCGGATGGCTTGACCTTCCTCTTCTCAAGTACACAGTGAAAGCCTCAAACATGACCTCTATTGCACTAACAAAACTTGATGTTTTATGCCATGTGGACACACTTAAGGTTTGTACTGGTTATAAATACAAAGGTGAGACGATTGATTGTGCTTACCCAGGGATCGATCTTTCTCAAGTAGAGCCAATCTATGTCGAGATGGAATGTTTCAAAGACACTTTTGAAACGGATAACCTAAGTGACACTTTAAAAACTTATATCGAAACAATAGAGAAATTCATTGGTATTCCTGTAGGAATCCTTGCCTATGGTCCAGAAAGATCTGAAATTAAATTCAAGAAGGAGTACTTCAATTGAAATTAGTTTTACTGCTCACCATATTCCTTTTTGCTAGCTGCGGCCTAAAAAAAGAAAAAGGTGAGCTTATTGTATTTGAAAAGTCGAAGACCGATTACGATCAGTTTATTAATCAAAAGCCTAAGCCAAATCAGCCCAACCTTAGTATCGATAAAAAGATTGTGAACAATGACTACCCAATCGAGCTTGCCCTATATAACGACGGCAAATTTTACTACAATCTTGAGAACCTTGGAGAGGGCGAAGGTACTTGGAAATACGACAATGG
>JAGSHI010000003.1 GCA_023954635.1 Bacteriovoracaceae bacterium | reverse complement strand
CCTGAAGATGCTGATCTATTTCGAACATCTAGAGAAATAAAAGATTCTGATATCCAAAAGTTAGTTTTGGCAAAGTCAAAATTAAATGGAATTCTTCATCTAGCAGATAGTCTTAAGAGCAGACACGATTGGTAATAGATCTATATTGCAATCTTGAGACTTTATGTGATCTTCAATTTGATGTCTTTCTTTTGAAATAATTTTTTCCATCTTTGTGAAATATGATTTTATAACTTCTTTTGTTGTTAAGAGTTTATCACTTTCTATTGTTTCACTTATCAAGTTTATTTCTTTTATTAAGGTATTTTGGCATTTAGTAAAGTCGTTAGGCCATGGATTAACAGACATTTCGTGCTTCCCAGGGTTCTCTTCGGCCAATTCACTTAAATCATCTAATAATTGAAAACTAATCCCCATTGAGTAACCAAGTCGCCATAGAGATTTAGCTAGACGATAGTTTGATTTACTGGAGTAGAGCATCCCAAATAAAAGTGCTACTTGAATTAGCCTTGCTGTCTTCAATTTGTGAGTTAACAGTAAGTTTTCAAAACTTAAGTTCATCTCTTCACTTAAGTCGAGTACTTGACCTTGTATGAGTCCCTTTGGCCCCGTGGCCCAACTAAAAACTTTTAACGCTTTTAAAGCATTTTCGTGATTAGACTTACTCAGTAAACCATATGATGCATTTAATAATCCATCTCCAGCGAGTAGTGCTTTCCATTCGTTAAACTTTATATGACTGGATGGTCTACCTCTTCTTTCGATGTCGTCGTCCATGCAAGGAAGATCATCGTGAATTAATGTATAGGTATGATGTATCTCAAGTGCAGACGCCGCAAAAGATATGGAGTCGTTATTTGTGATCTCATTAGGATTTATATTACTAAGGTCTGAGTAAGCAGAGAGCGCTAAACAGGGTCTAAAAAGCTTTCCTGCAGGCAATAAGCTATATAAATAAACATCCTTAAAGGGATGTTCAGGGAAAAGTGGTCCTAAATGTTGCTGCAGGTTGTCGCCAGCTTTTTTAGAAATCTGATCTGCTAAATTCATAACTTTATCTATCAGAGTTTTAAACTGACTGCCAAGCTTAGTGGATTATTTGATTGAAGGGGATGGACGCATGAATGTACCTTGAACTTTTATTGGGTAACTACCATCTTTATCAGTTTTCTTACCCGCAAGGAAAAGATTCAAGATTGAAAAAGAGCTGAGAAAGTCCTGACTGAAAAAGACATTTCCATCAATATCTAAACTACTTGAAGGAAAGTGTTTATTGTTCAACTTAATTTCACCCTTTAAATTGGCCTTAAGGGGGGATTTTTCATCCCCAACGATGACATCCAAAATAGAAAGTTTTGGTCGCTCGAGTTCAGCTTTAATCAGAACATTTTTCAAAGGTAAATTAGGGATAGTTAATCCTGAAACACTTTGTGGTCCAATGACTAGATTCTTTGATTTGATGAGAAATTCACCATCAACGGGACCTTTCTTATCAATATTAGTTATAGCGTTAATCTCAAACTCACCCTTGAGGTTTTTTAATTTCCCACTCAATATTTCTAAGAACTTCCCGTCAACTTTCGATTCTTTGATATTGATATGTATTTTCCCAAAGGTCACTGTTGGATAAATATCTATGCTTGTTTTTTTATACTTAAAAGGAATATGAAATCTAATCCCTGGAGGGAGAAAGCTTGGAAACCAAAGTTTTACCATTAACTCTTTTAACTTTATGTCATTTCCTTGGTTTCTAAAACAGACACCTGGAATAGTCGGATTTTTGAGTATTATTTTTGGAAAGAAAAAATACTCCACATCTATGGAGTCATAACTTATTGGACAAGTTCTTGCCGAAGCAATAGCTTTTTTCACTTGGGATTTTATTACGTTAGTGATGGGAAAATTAAGAAAAAATCCAAGAAACATTACTACAAATAAAATGATTATCCATTTTGGAATAGAAATACCATCTAGTTTATATATTTTATCTTCTGTAGAATCTGTATTTTCACTCATTTATTTTGCGACCTTACTATAGTGAGCAAACTCTAAGTTTCCATTTAGAATTCTATCTTCGCTCCCAACGGTAACATTCATTTTATCAATTTTTACTTTTAGGTCTCTTAAAAGTGCTGTGTAAAGGCCAGTTAGCTCAGACATAGTTAATCTGGAGAATTTTAATTGAGCGCGAGACTGAGCTAAATCACTATTGGGTTTTGTTTGATCAAAAAAAGTAATCTGTACCTTAGAGCTATCAACATTATTACTATTCATTGTTGAATTTAAAATTCTTTGAAGATCTGATTTTGAATTAACAGGTCTAGGAGAAAGTACATTTCTACTTACAACAGAGACTTCTTTCTTTTTGCTTGAATAATTATTAATAATTTCAAAAATTTCTTGCTTCGTTTCAATATCAGATTTTAGTGATGAGTTCCCCATAAAGAGAAAGAAAACTATGAGAAATGGGGTAAGGAAGACACCAATATTTATAAACTGATTTAAGTACTTTTGCTGAGTTTGAGATAACACTGAAAGCTGCTCATTCACTTTTTGTGTAAATGCAGAGCTTTTAGCAAGGTCAACTTGCTTAAAAAGATATTCATCTATAATTTTGAAAATATGTTCTTTTTTCTTCATGAATAAAAACCTATTTATTGTTCAAAATTTAAAGTGGCCTTAATTCCACCTTTTTTATAAACAACACTTTGATTCGTTAAACCTATAGTTTTCAAATATTTTGCAAACTTTTGCATTTCTTTAGTGTCATCAGAATGAAAAATTGCCCTCACCTTGGTGCCATCGACATTTAAGCTTGAGAGATTAACATTTTTGTTAGGAGTAATCAGTTTACTAAGACTAACAAGTGGATCTAGAGCGTTTACAGTTGATGCAGACATAATAGATTTTACTTCTTGTGCAACTTGATTATTTTTCTTCTTAAGGACTTTTAGTAATTTTTCAGGCTGTTTTCTTAAGTATCGCTTTTCTTTTCTGTTCAACTCTAGAGTAGAGGACTTAACCATCTTTGTTAATTTTCGATTTAATACCTTTATATCTCTATTAAGAAAAACACGTTCACCAACAACAAAGAGTAAAAGTAAAAGGCTTAAGAAAAATGCTCTATTCATAAGGAAGGCAGTACTTTCCATTGGGATATTTTGAGAGAAAGAACCTAAGAACCTACCATGAAGGAAGTTAGGTGGGCTTTGTTTAGCACTTTGAGAAGATGCCATCATATGACAAATTGTAAATGAGTTTAAATACTCTTCATCTACCCCAAAAGAAGATTCGTGATAATCAATATAAGGGTTCCATATTTCAACTGGTATTCCAAGATGGTCAGTCAGAAATAAGTCAAAATTAGTGATATTGCTTGATCCCCCAGTTATATAGATTTTATCAACAGTTTTACCATAGTTAACTCTATATCCTAGTTCCCACCGTTTAATATCATTTACTAATGACCAAATTGTTTTTTTCATTAGTGTTGCAAACTCTTTTTGATCATCGTCTACTTCTTCAATTTGTTCATCCGTTAAAAAGAAACAATTCTCATGTTTATAGAGAATCGCTTCCTCTGGGCTGATTTGATATGTTTCAGAAATAACGGAATCGAAATTTCGACCAGCAACATAGGCTATGTGGTTTGAAATGACATGTCTGTTGTGAACAAAATAGCCTTTAGTCGTAGAGTGACCAATATCAATAACAGCAAAAGAACCATTTTGTTTATGGTGTTCAACAAAACTTTGAATAACGAATTGTTCACTAGTCATCAGTCCAGGTAACACACCTTTGTCTTTTAAAAATGTATATAATTTTTCAAAGTATTCCGTTTGAGCAATGTTTACTTGAGCAAACATTGAATTCCCTTTTGAATATAGAAGGGAAACATAATGGCTTTGAACACTTGGGAAGGGGAGGTTCTCATCAAGTTGAAATGGAATCATCATTTCAGCTTTTTTCTTATTATTTACAGGGAGTTCAAAATATCTGGTTGTAATCATTTCAGATGGAAGTTGGTAGATAACAAGGCCATCAAATTGATCTTTCTTAAGGTAACTAGAAACTATTTCTTGTTGAATTTCATATAGAGTGGCATCAGGGTTTACTTGAGGTCTGACTTTCTCAATAATAATTTCATCAAAGCTATTAAGAACAATTTTCTTTTTGTCTTGTTGCGCATGGTAAAACTTGACTGAATAACTTCCTAAGTCAATACATAAATAATTCATAGCTTCATTTTAACAAAAATTGAAATTTTGTCCTTCTTTATTTTCAATTAATCTACTCGGATTTCTACAACCCTAGGAACCATGTACTCATCTGGTTCTTTCTTCTTTTTATCATCTTCTTTGTCGTTATCAGTTACATTTTTGTCAGAATCCTGTGAATCATTGTCTGGGTCTTGGTCATTAGACGCACTATCACTGTCATTATCGGTTTTCTTCTTCTTTTTGGGTTGTGGCTTTAATGGGATCTCTACAAACGCTGTAAGCTTATAAATGGCCCTATTGAACTCCCCAATACTCACTACTTTAAACAATTGTCCCGCTGTACCGATTCTTAGACCTGCTCGTTCAAATTCCTTCATTCTTTCGTCGTATTCAGAACTTTGGATAAGAGCAAGTTCCTCTACAATTAACCTTTTGAAATCTTCTGCTGTTTTAAACTTTTCACCTTTTTCTTCTAGCTCTTGGTCTCCATCTCGGGCCTTAAAAAACTCTTCCATTTGCGCTTCAGAAATTTGTGGAAAAAGTATTTTCAATTGTCCTTTAGTAATCTCATTCACCTGAATAACTGAAACCTCATGAACGGTTAATTTATCTTTAATGAGGTCCACTATTTGATCAGGCCAGCCTTCAAGTAGATATAACTCATCGATAGAACTAAATGGTGCATGTTTTGGAGTGACGCCTTTTGAAAGGTATATAGGCTCAAGCTCAGCACGTTCCGGATCAGTAAAGGCATGGGGAGCGTTAACCCAATACTTCATTTCTTTTACTAGAAGAGATGCACTTAAGTTTCCGTAGAGGGCATCAAAAGTATCATCTGATTCTTGTTTAGCTTTCATGGCCTCTTCTAGAGTTTCAACTAATTTGTCTTCAATATATTGATGTGGGGGTTTGTTTGATTCATCATCATCTGAACTTTCTGAATCATTATTGTCAGATGACTCTTCTCCCTCTTCAGGGTTTGGCATTCTGAGATTGTTTGGATTTAAAAAGCCAGATACAGAACTCATTTCAACTGTCATTTTACCTATAACAAGACTTTCTTTTTCAAAATCAGCGACAGCAGTTCTTTGAATTATATTTGCCCCTTTTGTTACAGGGATAGGGTAAACAAACATGGAGGTCGCAGCTCCCTCGAGAGCACTTCCTGGGACTGTTTTTTTCAAGTTTTCATTCTTTTCAAGTAAGTTCCTACCTTCTTGGTAGAGTCGCAGCTTCGCAAGGGCCAGACGTAAACCAGCCTCTGCATTTAATCTGGCCTGTAGTTTATCTTGGTAATTATAGACTTTGATTTTGTTAAGTTTAGTTTCAAAAGTTAGCTCAGCGAGAATAAAAGTAAGTATCGCGATGGATGCCATGACCATCATAATTGCAATTCCGCTTTGATTTTCTAAATGTGATTTGAAATCATTATTTTTCAAAGCGTTTTATCTCCACTTTCAATTTCTTTTTCATCACCTTCTAGGGCCTTCTTGTAAATAAGTTCATCTTGATAAGGGTCATATTCTGGCCAAAGAACTCGGTAAGTTCTTACGATTTCAGAAATACCTTCATTTGCATCAACCCATTCGATTTTGACTCGAATAAGTTTTAACGTATCGCTGTAATTGTTAAGTTCTTTTATTGAAGATGCCCACTTACGTTTCCCTGGGTCCCAGTATTCAAAAATAAAAGACTTAAGATGTTTTAATAAAACTTGAGAATCCACCTTGCCCCAGTCATGTTCAGGTGAATAAACATTCTCTGTCGAAAACTGTCTAATTAGTTGATAACCGCCCCTTGAAGTTTCCTCAGAGTCTAGTGAGTATTTTATCCATGCATTTCGACCTTGTTTAATATCTTGTAGTCTTCTTCGATTTGAATTTGTCATGAAAATAAATTCTGATTTGTCTGGAGAATCTTTATTAGGGACTGGCTTTCCAAAATGAGACCAAAGAGGAAAATTCTCTGACTTTTCAGGCAAGTTAGGTCGATAGTTACTTGTAGAAGATGAATTTGTCGCTTTAGGTTTTTTATATTGTGGTGAATAGTAAAGAGGTGAGTGTATTTGACTAAAATCAATATCAATTCTGTTAAGGGCCAGCTCTATATCGAGAAGTTCTCTATCTTCGACAGTAATCGTGTCTTTTGCCCTGGAGCTACTATCAACAATCTGATAAACATAGGCCATAAGAAAGCTCAGTATTGTGATACTGATGAGAACTTCAATTAATGTAAAACCATCATGATT
The DNA here is from genome assembly GCA_023954635.1 of Bacteriovoracaceae bacterium. GTDB lineage: Bacteria > Bdellovibrionota > Bacteriovoracia > Bacteriovoracales > Bacteriovoracaceae > M0603. The sequence continues at coordinate 68,814 of JAGSHI010000003.1, read as the reverse complement.
TTTTTTCATAAAGAATCAAACCTAATTTTAGCTTTATCATCGTATAACCAGCTCGAAATACTATATTTCTTACCATTGACCTTACTTTCTATTGTGACTTCAAGTTGCCAAACCATTTTCTCGAGATTCTTTTTTATTTGATCAAAAATTCTTCTTTGAACCTCATCACCTGCTTCTCGTTTTCCCTGTTGTTCTGTGGGGTCATTGCCTTGAATTTTATCGAGGTCTGGTATGACAAACTTTTTCCATGTCATTGTATAAGTAAAATCCTCATGATCTTCAAAAGTTTTGGTTTCAGGGGTTAAAGTTAAACTTTCTCGAAAGACAGGTGGATTAATAATTGTTTCATCCATAACTTGTTGAGCTAGGTTTCTAAGTGTAATTTCGTCTCTGAGTTCTTCACTATCCCTAATGTTATAACCCTGGCTAACCATAAAAGAGGCTATAAATACTGAAAAAATAGCGAGCGAGATCATTACTTCAAGTAAAGTCATTCCTTCTTGATTATTAAGTAATGAAAATCTAAACTTCAATTCTTCTTCCATTTTTGAAACAACTCTGTCGCCATTTCTAATTGCTTTTCTTGTATGTCTATAAAATCACTACCTGTTATAGGGTAGTAATTAGTTTCAAAATCAGATGTAAAGGATGACCAAGAGAATGTTGCAACTTCCTCGTCAGTGGCCAATGCTAGAAAACCTTTATCTTTTTCACCTGTAGGGTATATATAAAAACTAGCTTGAAAATCAGAAATAAGTTCCTTGTAAAGACTACTTCCAATCGCTACAACTCTGACATTATCTGGTAGTTCTCGGTCACTATCTTGGAATTCTCTAATCTTGTTGAATTTCTTATTTAACTTTTCTGTACTTGTTTCTTTTTTCTCTTCTTCAGTCATGTCTGAAGTATCTTCAACTTCAAAAATAGATTGAGGTAGGACAAAGTTATCATTTGGTCCAAACTCAAGAGCATATTTCTGAGGAGTCTTATCAAGAGTGAAGTGAATTCTGATCATACTATTTTTTAAAGCTGCTTCATCAACCCCAAATCGGATCGCTCTTTCCATATCAAATAAGGTTTCCTCTAGGTCTTCTCTAGATGAGAAACTAACATTAGCCGCCAATGTTAAAACGATAACGATTAGAAACATGGCAACAAGCATTTCTATTAGTGTGAAGCCACCTTCTGAATGATTATGATTTTTTCCTGTTGGGGGCAACAGGGTGAGCTTGTTTGGATTATTGAAAGGGAGACGAGTAACTCTAGTCAAGTGACCTCTTTGATCTCCAAAAAAGGGAGAGGATTATTCCTCTCCACCTCTTGCTGGTTTCTTATTGAGTGAGATATCAGTATCCTGATCTTCTCCACCTTCTGAGCCATCATTCCCATAAGAAATGATATCAAATTTTTTCCCATCAGATTCATATACATAATCATTATCCCAAGGATCTAAAGGGATAGCATCACCTTCAATGAACCCATTTGGTGGATAACTTTTACATTCTCTTCCTGAAGTTGGTTTTGAAATAAGAGATTCTAATCCTTGATCAGTTGTAGGATAAGCTCCACACTTTCTTCTAAATTCTTGTAGTCTGGCCTTAAAAGAACTCATCTGAATTCTGGCAGACTTAACTCTACCTTCGTGTAGTTGATCAAAAATCTTTCCTGCAACGAAAGTACCTGCAAGCCCTAATAATGTCAGTGCAACTAGAATTTCAATTAATGAGAAACCACTTTGAGATTTGGCCCCATCTTTTAACAACTGTCTGAACGTTTGACTATTCACTGATTTCATTAATTCTCCCTAAATTTCAAAAAGTTATGCCTTACTAATATAATGCATATTGAACCATATGTGGAGTATTTGTATGTCAAAGCATAGTCAATTTTAAGTGAATCTTAATAGTCGGGTTTAGCGGATTGTGTTCAGTTCCATCATAGGAACAATTACAGATGCAATAATAAACGCCACAGCAAGTCCCATTCCGATCATCATTAAAGGTTCAAGCGTGGAAGTTAGCCCAGAGAGTTTAGTATCAACTTGCTCTTCATAGTTTTCTGAAATAATTGTTAGCATCTCTTCAAGCTCTCCAGATCTTTCTCCTAGCTTGATCATATGTGTTACCATCGGTGGAAATAGACCTGACTTAAGAAGTGGGGCCGTGAGACTAGCACCTTCTTTTACATTGGTTCTAGATTCAGCTATGGCCTGCTGCATATGAACATTATTAATTAAATTCTTAACAATATTCATTGAGACAAGGATGTTTACGCCTGAGTTTAACAACGTGGCTAAAGTTGAGCAAAATCGACTGACATTGATCATCGTTACAATATTTCCAGCGATCGGCATTTTAAGAACTAAACTATGCCAACGAGCTTGGCCTTTACCTTTGGCGATGTATTTTCTAAACATATAATATGAAGCAAAGAGTCCAACAATGACTGCCCACCAATAATTTTGAAGAAATTCTGAAATCCAAATACATAATTTAGTTTGAAAGGGGAGCTCCCTTTTCATTGTCGTAAATATTTTTGTAATTTTAGGAATAACGAAGATAAAGATAATCATCATCATAATAAAACCTACGGAAGCCATGATGACAGGGTAGAGCATGGCCCCTTTAATTTTACTTTTTAACTTACTTTGAGCTTCTGTAAAATCAGCTAATCTTATAAGTACGATTTCAAGATTCCCTGAAGCTTCTCCGGCCTCAACCATATTGACATAGACGTTATTAAAGACTTTTGGATAGTCGGCTAAAGATTTAGCCAGTGAATAACCTTCGTTAACCTTTCCACGTATTTCAGAGAGAACTACCCTGAGTTTTGCATTTTCAGTTTGATCCATTAATGCTGAAAGTGCTTCCACAATTTGAATTTTTGCTTTCACTAGGGTGGCCAGCTGTCTAGTCATCAAAGATAACTCTTCAATTGAGACACCAGAACTAAAAGAGAATCCAGCTGACTTTTTAGAAGTATCTGATTTTTGTTCTTTGATTTCTATGAGCATAATGCCCATACTTCGCAGTTTAGTCTTAGCCTGGCTTACACCCTCTGCATTGATGGTCGATTTGACATCCCTTCCTGCTTGATCAAGTCCTTTATAACTAAAGATTGCCATTTATCCTAACTTCCTCTTATTCTGCTTCGTCTTCTTCGTTGATGGCACGAACCATTTCTTCTACAGATGTTACTCCATGGAATACTTTTTCAATAGCTGCACTTCGAAGAGTGATCATTCCACTTTTAATGGCCTGCTTTTTAACAGATGCAGCATCAGCCTTTTTTAGAATGAGCGGTCTTATTTCATCATTGATGACTAATAATTCAGAAACACTTGTTAGCCCTGCGTAACCTCTAAAATTACATTTCGGACAACCTTTAGGTTTAAACATTGTTGCATCAGCAGGAGCGTTCTCTACACCCATTAATTCAAAGTCAATATGGTTTGGCTCATAGGGCTCTTTACAGTCATTACAGAGTGTTTGTATTAATCTCTGCGCTAGAACTGCTGCTAGGGAAGAGGCAATCAAGAAGGGTTGAACCCCCATGTCGATTAATCTGTTAGGAGCTGAAGAAGCATCGTTGGTGTGAATTGTAGAGAGTACAAAGTGACCAGTAAGTGAGGCCTGAACTGCCATTTCTGCAGTCTCGAGGTCACGAGTTTCCCCAACCATGATGACATCTGGGTTTTGTCTTAGTATTGATCTCAACGCTTTAGCAAAACTCAAATCAATTTTATGATTCACTTGGATTTGACTGACTCCTGCAATTTCGTATTCTACAGGATCTTCAACTGTAATAATCATTTTGTCAGGTGTGTTTATTCTCTCAAGCATGGCAAATAGGGTCGTCGTTTTCCCGTGACCTGTAGGTCCAGAAACATAAACAATTCCATGTTTTCTTTTTGAGAGCTCATCTAATTGATTAAGAATGAGTCCTTCGAATCCAAGATGTTCGAGTTGTAATACATTATTACTTTTTTCTAGAACCCTCATTACAATTCGTTCACCGTTTTGGACTGGTACGGTTGAAAGTCTGATGTCGATATCTTTACCTGCCATCTTGATTGGGATTCTTCCATCTTGAGGGAGTCGCTTTTCAGCAATATCTAACTTGGCCATTACTTTGATTCTTGCGGATACAGCAGAGTGAGTCTTAATAGGTTGTCTCATAATCTCTGTCATAACTCTATTTATTCTAAATCGATAAATGGTTTCTCTTTCGAAAGGTTCAATATGAATATCGGATGCTCTTTCTTTAACTGCACGGAATATGAGTGAGTTAACAAACCTGATAACAGGGGCTTCATCAGCTCCAGCATCTAAGATATCAATTGGGCCATCAAGATCGAGAGCTTCTTCAAATTCATCTTCAATATTATCGACGAGATTTCTATTTGCTTTCTCGTAAACTCTATTAATTGCATCTTGAATTCTAAGGGGAGGTGCAACTGCAATCATAACTTCACGTTTAAAGATTTCTTGTAAATCATTGATAACGTCAAAATTAAAAGGATCACTAATTGCGACTGTTACTGAAATATCAGTTTCGAGTATCGGTAAGACCTCGTGGCTTTTTGCGTAGTTTATCGGAATGTCTATCGTAATATTTGGGTCTATTTCATCTATGACAATTTCATCTATATAGGGGATACCTACCTGATGACATATGACTTTCACAATATCATGTGGATGAATATAGTTTTTACGAAGTAAAATTTCTCCAATGAGCATTCCCGACTCATCTTGGATATGAAGAGCTTCACTCAATTGTTCTTGAGTTAGAGAAGTATGTTGGAGTAATAGTTCTCCTATCTTCTCTTTTTGACCTTCCACTTTTTCAAGCATATGTTCAGAAACTCTCACTTCTATGCTCCTACTTCTTTAGTATTGCAGCTTTCTTCTGTGATACTTTTTGAAGAATCTTATTATAATCAGGATTCGTTTTAGAAGCCTGATCATCTTCAATTAATTCTTCTTCGAGTAACTCTTGTGCACTTTCATCTTCTTCGCCTTGGCCACCAATTCCTGGCCCTTTATTATTGTCACGGTATTTTCTAGCATCTCTTTCATCATAGAGAGGCCCTTTTTCTTGTTTTGTGGCCTTGTCAAAAAGTCCTTTAACTGTAGAACCAAACGGATCTTTACCTTCAACTGCATCTTTTAAGTGAGCACTTCTTCTATTGAGAAGGTCCTTAATATTTTTAGCATTTGATACTTGATTATTAGCTAAAATTCTAGGTGTTATGAAGAATAAGAGATTAACTTTTTCAACTGTTTTAGATGAGTTCTTAAAGAGCCATCCAAGAACTGGTATATCACCAAGAAGAGGTACTTTAGATTCTCTGTTTGTGGCCTTATCTCTCATGAGTCCACCCATCGCGATTGTATCTTTGTCTCTGATGACTACATTTGTCACAGCACTTCTGGTTGTTGTTGCGACACCTTCATTCTGAAGACCTGCTGGTAGTGCTCGTGTTGAAAAGTCTTCTACTTTTTGGTCGATTTTCAACTTTACCATTCGAGTAACTTTATTAATTTGAGGAGTTAACTTTAAAGTAAGAGCAACTTTCTGCTGTTTAATCGATACTGAGCTTGAACCATTAGCGGCATTTGTTTTTTCTGGAGTAGGAACTGTTTCACCAACTTCAAAAACAGCTTCAGTATTATCGAGAGCAAGAATTTGAGGTGTGGCCAATACATTTGTTGCTGAGTTAGTCGCAATTGCTGTTAGTAGTGCATTTACTGATTGAATTTCAATCGACTGTCCAGCAACTTCTGTTGTTATTGTTTTCCCTGCTCCGCCTCCAATAAAGAGACCACCAAGGCTTGTAATATTATTAGTGATCACATTGATTAGGTCTGTTGATCCTCCTGTGAATCCTGCTTTTTGAGTCCCACCAGTTCCGTATGCTCCAATAATTGAGATTCCAAAACCTCTATCTTTAGAAACATTCGTTTCCATGATCATCCCTTCAACATAAACTTGGTCTCTAGGAACATCTAACTTGTTAATCACTTCTTTAATTGTAAGGTAGTCAGTAGGGGAAGCCGTTACCACAAGTGCATTGTTTGATTTATCAGCTGTAATTTTAACATCTGCATTAAAAAGAGTAGAGCCTGTATCCGCTGCATTTTTAGAAAATCGGGAACCTTTCTTCGGAGCACTTCCAGAGACTAATGTCGATAAAGTTTTTGATAACTCTTCAGCATCACCATAATTCAGGTAATACACATGAATTTGACCACCGGATGATGAAGATTGTTTTGAATCAAGTTTCTTGATAAGATTTCTTAACTGCTTGGCCCCATCCGCATTGGCCATAGCGATAATTGAGTTCGTTCTAGGCTCTGCAATAATTTTACTAATGCTATCGTCTTTTTTCTTCGAACTTGAGCGTTTGAACTTTGCCCCGGATTTTCCACCTTTTAAAATTTGATCTAGAAGTTTTGCAATTTCTTGAGCAGATGAATAGCGAACTGGGATAATTTGTAATGTTTCTTCGTGTCCAGGAACATCGATGAACTGGATAAGTCTAACGAGTCGATTAATATTAGAGCCAGTGTCCTGAACAATAATGGTATTGGTTTGTTTAATATCGATGATTCGCCCATAACGAGACATAAATGGTCTAAAGGACCTCGTTACTTCAGTGGAGTCGATATTCTTTAGTGGAAGAATTCTCATCACATAGTTTTCAGTATCAGGGGTGTAGTTTCCTGTATAGATTTTAGTCGGCGTATATCTAATATCTCTAGCGTTTACGATTTTATAAAAAGCTCCAGACTTCACTAGAGTGTAACCATTAATATTTAATGCAGTTAGATATGCTTTCCAGGCATCACCGACAGTGATCGGGGAGGGCGCCATGATTGAAACTTTACCTTTAAGATCTTTATCTAAGATAAGATTGATCCCGGTTAGTTTTTGCATATGTTTTGTGAGGTCTACTAAAGATGTATTTGGGAAATCAAAACTTGTGACAACTTCTGGTCCAAAAGCAGTTTCTGGATTTAGGTTTACATACTTACTATCTTTCTTGACTCCAGTAACTGAGTTGATACCTGTTCCTCTTCCAAATAAATTGTCTCCTGAGTTTTTAGCTTTATCTAGGAGAGTATCTACGGACTTTTTAGAGTTTGAATTAAAGTTTGTATTTGATTTGTATTTCTTAAACTGACTATGCCCAATAGCTGGAGCCAGTACTAGTGTACAAATGAGTGAGGTTTTGACAAAAATGTTCATAAGCATCCCGTGCCTTCGAATTACTCGAACTCGTAATCTTTAGTTGTTTCAATTCCACCTCTTTTAACGTTGAGTTGGAATTGGTCAATATTTTTAATCTTTCCAAATAAGGCCATGACTTCATTTAGATTAGTTATTCTTTTACCGTTGATTTGTGTAATGATATCTCCGTCTTGAATACCCAGTTGGCTATAAACGGAACCTGGAACAATCTCAGTCATCTTAAATGCATAAGATCCATCAGGATTTTTAATTTGGATGGCGCGGGCCTGAGTGAGTACTTCACTTATGTTGGCCAACATATTGTCACGAACAGACTTTTTAATTCGATAAGAGTTTCCTTCATTTTTAATTTCAGTATTTTTCGCCTTCTTCATTAATTGTTTTCCCTTTGCAGGACTAACAATATTAAATTTCTGACGAGCATCTTTAAATTTAGGGTCAACACTTGCTATGTATTCACATTCACCTGTTTTAAGGTTTTTAAAGATAAGTTTCATTCGATCGATGTATCCAACTTCGGCCATTGTCTTTAATTTGTCACCAACTCGTACATTTTCTAAGTCTTTACTTGAACGAATTTGAACTGAGGCAATAGATTTTACAGAATCTTGAAGGACTGTCGTGTTAACTAACTTTAGGGGGAGGGAGCTTTTCTTTGAGGCCTTAGAACACACAAGTGTTTCATCAACAACTTTTGGCTTTGGTCTTGAAAGTTTTGGCTCTTGGTCAGAAAGCTTTGCATTAAAAAGATTGCTTTGCTTAATTTTATTTAGATCCTGGTAAACAAATCCTTTTGAATTCGAAGATTGAAATGGAGATGACTTCTTCACTGTTGTATCTGGTGGTCCTTTAAGAGAGAGGGCAACCATTTTTCCTGCTGACCATGTACCAGCAATGACAGAGCTAGCTATAAAACCTCTATGAATCATTTTTCTGGAATCTGGGTGATAGAGTGCTTCAATGGCCTTGTCCCAACTAAAATTCTTTAGGAACTTTGGCGTTTTGAAATCTTTTAAGCTTTTTTTGTGAGAAAAGTTTTTAAACTTTGCTTTTAGATCATCTAATTTAATATTTCCAAGCTTCTCTTTACTCTTTTCTAGAAAATGTTTGATGCCTTTGGCATGTTTTGTAGGGTCAAACATTTTAAAATTTGAAAGTGTTTCTTCAGCTTCAGACTGATCGTCGTCTTCAGTAAACTCATAATTTTTGATTGCGTCTAAATCAATGGGACGATTTTCTGTGACATTTGGTTTCTTTGGAGAGGGTGGCTCCTCCATATTGACTTCTGTTTCTTGTCCCGGAATTGAAGGAATTTCTTCACCTTCTTGATTTACATAAAGGGGAGGAGTTTCTTCAATTGGAAAATCTTCTGGTAAGTCATCAGGGGGGAGGTCTGGTACATCGGGTGCTGAAGGAAGCTGTTCATCGAACTCTGGGGGTTCTTCATTGTCGTCGACATCTTCAGATAACATTGCCTCAACGTCATGCTCACCTGTTGAGTCTTCATCGATGACACTATTTGGTTCGCTCTCTAAATCATTTTTTTGTTCGTCAGAAAGACTGAATTCTTGTGCAACAAAAACTTCGTCTTCGTCTTCTTCAATATCTTCGAGCTGAATGCCTGACGCAGTCTGCTCAGAGTCATCGAAGACTTCCTCTTCCTCGAAGTCATCATGTCCATCGGAATCCTTCTTTCCCTTTTTAAACTTGGAAAAGAGCTTACCGAATAAGTTGGTTTTCTTTTTATCTGTCATATTTAAATTAAATCCTCACGATATCTTTATTTTAGGCACTTATGCCGGCCGCATCAAGTTTTCTTTTGTGAAGTTTTTGTATTTACTGACGTTATTTAGTCGGGTTTGTGAATTTGTTGTCGAGTATGTCAGCTATAAGTTAGAATATCTGATAATTTTAATTTCAATTAAGAAGCGAGTAGAAGATGAGTGAAGAAAACAACAAAAGCAATGAAGAGAAGGTTATAAACTCTGTCGCAGCGGGGTTCTTTTATGGCGAGATCAATGAATCAGCTGTATTTCCATTCCCAAATTTCACAGATGAGCAAAAAGAAATGGCCTTGGCGATGAATGATGCTGTTACAAAATTTGCTGAAGATAATATTGATTCAGAAAAATTTGACGAGCAGGCCTTTATACCTGAGGACGTTGTTCAAGGACTAGCTGAACTAGGTCTTATGGGACTAGCTGTTGAAGAGCAGTACGGAGGTATGGAGCTAGACTACAGCCTTTACTCGAGGGTTTTTAGCGAAATTGCTGGAATTGATGGATCAACAGCAACTATGTTGGGTGCTCACCAGTCGATTGGATATAGGGCCCTCATTAATGAGGGGACAGAGGAACAAAAGGCCAAATGGCTTCCTAAGCTTTCTACTGGTCAGGCGATTGCAGCGTTTTGTTTAACAGAACCTTCTTCTGGGTCAGATGCTTACTCGATTAAAACAAAAGCAGTGGACAATGGTGATGGGACATTCACTGTCTCTGGGCAGAAACTATGGATCACTAATGGTGGTAGAGCGGATTTTTACTCAGTTTTTTGTAAGACGGATCATGAAATTGACGGAAAGCAAGTTGAGAAAATCACCTGTTTGATTATTGAAAAAGAAATGGAAGGCGTGAGCTTTGGAGAAAAAGAAAACAAAATGGGGATTCGTGCCAGTGAAACACGGGCCGTCTATTTTGATAAAGTGATCGTTCCTAAAGAAAATATTCTTGGTGAACATGGCAAGGGATTTAAGACTGCGATGAACGTTCTTAATAGTGGGCGTTTAAGTTTAGGTTCTGGCTGTGTTGGTGGAATGAAATCTATCATTAAATTAGCTGTAGAGCATGCAAAAGGCAGAAAACAGTTTGGTGCTCCTATCTCTGACTTTGGTCTGATTCAAGAAAAAATCGCTAGTATGGTTTCTAGAACATATGCGGTTGAGAGTATTGTTTATCTCACAACTGGAAATATGGTTCGAGGAATGAATGAATACTTTATCGAATCTGCTATCTGTAAAGTCTTTGGATCTGAATCCCTTTGGGAAGTCGTAGATACCGGTCTACAGATTGCGGCAGGTTGTGGCTATATGAGAGAATATCCTTATGAAAGAATCATGAGAGATGCAAGAATTAATCTCATTTTTGAAGGAACAAATGAAATCCTAAGATGCTTCATTGCTCTTTCTGGAATCAAAGGTCCATCAGAATCACTACAAGAATTGGGGAAAATTTCTGAAATGAGTTCATTTCTTCATGACCCAATTAAGTCTCTTGGTGTTATGAAAGATTTTGCCTCTAATAGACTATCAAATATGTTCATCACAAAGTCTTTGACTGAGGTTCATCCTGAATTGCAAGAGCAAGCAGATGTTTTCTCATCTCAGCTATCAGGTTTTGCAATTGCTGTTGAGAATACATTAATTAAGTACGGAAAAAATATTATTGGTAATGAATATCCTCAAGGACGAATTGCTGATATGGCAACAGAGCTTTATGTTCAATTGGCCGTAATTGCCAGAACAACATCTATCCTTAATAATGATAGTATTGAACAGGATAAAAAAGATTACTGTCTTAAAATTTCTAAGCTTGCGCTTAGGGATTCAAGATGGAGATCTGTTGCTGCTATGAAAGGAATGACTAAAAACCTTGATAAGGTTGTTAAAGAAGTTTCTGACATGGCCTGTAAGTATGAAGGTTATGGGCTTGATATTATCGAATTCTAAAAATAAATTACTTTTGGGAGTAGTCTTATGTCTGCTCCCATTTCTTTTTTTCTCTTGTTCAAAATTACCCTTTTCTAAAAAAGATAAATCAGTAGTCGTTAATGTAAAAAAAACTGAAAAGGTTTACGCCGGACCTAGTCGTCCTGCTGTTATTACTGACTTTAGAGAGTCTGCCGCTGAGTATGGACTCAAAGGCATAAAGGCCACTAATTTTTATGCAGTTGATTTTGATAATGATTTTAATACAGATCTTGTTTATCTCCCCAGTCACTATAGCCCTCCTGAATTTTTAAGGTTCAACCCTTCAAGTTTGAGATTTGAAAAGTTAACTTATAATCCCTTTCCTGAATTAATTAGAGCATCATTTTTGGTCTTTGCTGATTTAGATAAAGACGGCCTTCAAGATATTCTTGTAGGGACTTTGAATCAGAAAACAGAATTAACTAAAAGCCCTTTAAAGCTATACCGAGCCTATAAGAGGGGAGATCGTATTTATTATGCAAAGATTCAAAATAATCCCATTAAGTCTATAGAGCCAACCTCATCTGTCGTTTTTTTTGATTATGATCTTGATGGTCATTTAGACCTTTATATTGCCAACTGGTTTGATAACTCTGGGAAGGTTCCTGAGCCCAAACCTGACAGATTGCTTAAAGGTGAAGGTTTCAATTTCAAAGATGTTTCTTGGCTTTTGAAAAATGAATGGAAGTTTTCAAACTCAGCTAAAAGATATGTGAATGCTTCTCCCGTATTTGGAGCAACTGTTTGTGACTTAGATCAAAATGGTTACCCTGATATATTGGCCTCAGTTTCTAGCGGTTACAAAAATAAACTTTGGATGAATATTTCAAGGCCAGGAGGACAAGGACGTTCTTTTCAAGATTATGGTTCTGAAAGTGGTTTTGCGGAAGATTCAGATGGAAAACTTATTCCAAGAGGTGGTGGAAACAGCTTTTACTCTGCTTGTGCAGACTACAATAATGATGGGATTATGGATCTTGTTGTAGGGGAACTCTCACACTCATATGATCCTGAAATTCGTGATCGATCAGCTTTTTTAACAGGTAGTCGATTTCAATTTCCACCGAAATTTATAAGAACCGAATACCACAAAGATGATGGTTCTGGTGTTTGGAATCAAGGAGACAGAAGAGGGGTCTTTCTGGACTTTGATATGGATGGGCGAGAAGACCTTTTAGTCGACAATTCAGGCTTTCCCCCTTCAAGTCGTCTTATTCTTTTTAGACAAGAAGAAAATCATGCTTTTATAGATATGTCATCAACACTTGGACTGGATATTATGAACCCGTCTGGAACAGTTGTATTAGATGTTAATAGAGACGGTAAAGTCGATATTCTTTCGGGACAGTCAAAAATTAGAAATAGTTTAATTGATGATAGGGTTTATCTTTTTTTAAACAATACTAGAAAGAATGGAGCGAAGACAGTTAAGTTCTACTTACAAGGTAAAAAGAGTAATACACAAGGAATTGGAGCACTTCTTGTTCTAAAGACAGATAAAAATGTTTATCGAAGGTATATTCAATCTGTTTATGGACCACTTCCTAGTCAAAGCGAGGCAGGAGCTCAATTCTCATTAATTAATGAAAAGATAAAATCCTTTAATGTTCGTTGGCCGTTTGTAAGAAATGAAAAGGGCCGAAAGGCGGTTCAGTTAACTCGAAAATATAATCTCAATAGCTTTAGTTTGAAGGATCACTCAGAATTTACTCTATGTGAAAATGGAAAAATTCTTAGCGGAAGAAAGAACTGTCTATAGGTTCTCCATCTTTCCACTCTAAATCACCAAGAATCAACATTTCCCATGACCTCGTCAGTTGTTTAAAGGATCCAAATACTTCTCGTACTAAGTTGAGAAGAGTTGAAGAGAGGGATGTTTCTAGATCTGAAGTAGTAATAACTTTATAAATTTGATCAAAAAGAACACGTCTTTCAGACATACACTTTAACTCTAAAGCATTCGCTTTGCTCTTTACCATTAGAGGGTCAGTTTCCGTTAGTAAACTTAAAACGTCTTCTAAAACATTGATCATAGACTTCGAGATATTGACATAAACTCTTTGTAACTCGGTATCAAGTATCGATTCGATCTCATTTACATTTTCAGATATGTCTTTAATATTCTTGAGGGCATTACCGGCCCTTCTTGTTGAATCGATGAGAGAAGTAAGTCTTCTTGCAGACTCTTCTGGAATTTCAGATGAGGCCATTGTTCCTAAACAAAAACTAAGAATTTCTCCCTCTGCATTTTTTAAGTTCCTATATGAAGCTGAAGTTCCTAGGGGACTGAGTGAATTTTCTGGTAATTCAAAAGGTAGACTGATCCTTTTTTGAAATTTAAGAAAGTGAATCACAAGTAATACTGTTCTTTGAATAAAAAGTTCTACTTCTTTAGTTGTTACTTCTTCAGTCATGTCTGTTGTTTGATTTTTATCTAGATTTTGAATATAAAAAACATAAGATTCTTTTTTTTCAGAAAACTTGTTTTTTAAAAAACGTGAAAAGTGACCAATAAAAGGAAAAAAGAGGGTTATTCCAATAATGTTAAAACTTGTATGAAATAATACGATCCCAATAAGAGGGTCAGTAACTCCTAAGAGACTAATCATCGAGAGTAATGGGTAGAGAAGAATTAATGCTAATAAATCGGTAATCAGATTAAAGAGAAAGTGAGACATCGCTACACGTTTCTTGTCTCCTGAGGCATTTATCGTGCCTAGAAATACCGTCAGTGTTGTCCCCAGGTCTGAACCTATGACCATCCCAGCAGCAGCATCAAATGTTATCATTTTCGCATTTAAAGCAGAGAGAGTTATTACCATCGATGCAGATGAACTTTGTATAATTGCTGTAAGTATGAACCCCACGACAAAGAAGCCTAGCGGTCCCATACTGACATATTGAGTAATATCGAACTGCTCTGCTAGTACTGCAATACTAGACTTCATAAAGTCTAGACCCATAAAAAGAAGGGCTATACCAATTAAAGTTAGGGAAAAGTATTTAACTTTACGTTTATTTGGAAATAAGGTGTTTGTAAACGCGCCGATACCTAGGATAACAAAAGCAAAGGCCTTTATATTAAGTTTGAAACCAATAAGTGAAAATATCCATCCTGTTATTGTTGTTCCGAGATTTGCGCCTAGTATGACACCAACAGCATTCTCCATCGCCATAAGGCCTGCGCCAACGAAAGCTAAAACCATTAATGAAACAAGAGAACTCGACTGAAGTATACAGGTGATAAATGTCCCACTAAGAATACCTCGAAGGGGAGTTTTGGTATTATTTTTTAAAAACTTTTTTAAATTAGGGCCAGCGAGTTTCTTTAATGAATCTTCTAAAAGATTCATTCCGTACAAGAAGAGACCGAGTCCAGCAATGAGTAGATATAAATCGAAAGTTTTATTCACTTTAAGAGCTCTGGAGAGACTTTTTTACAACATCTACGAGTTCATTGATATGAGCAGGCATTGTTTTGTAACTTAACGTGGCCATATAAATTTCAGATTTATCTAGTTGAGAAACATCCTGAACAACAAGATTTTCAGACTTTTTAAGAACATGTTCAGGAAGAATAGCAATTCCTACATTATTTCTTACTAAGTTCTCTATGGTTGAAATAGACTCAACCTTGATAATCTGACTACTCGTTTTCTTAGAGAGCTTGAATAAGTTATCTTCGTTTGAATAGACGATCCACCTATAGTCACTAAGCTTTTTTCGATTAACTTCTTCCTTACTAACTAGGATAAGTTTTTCATCAAATAACTTTAATGATGAAATTAAATCGGATTGAATATTTTCCGTGGTAAAGATGAGGTCGTAAAGACCATTCTCAAGACCTTTTCTTAGGTCGTGCTGACCACCGACTTCAATCGTTATATTTCTATTATATTTCTTGTAAAATTTTAAGAGGATAGGATTAAACCAATTTTTTAGCAGGCCTTGTAAAATTCCAACTCTAATCTCTCGATTATCTTCTTTTTCAAATATATCTGAACTAAGTTGATCAAAGTGTTGAGCTGCTATGTAGAGCTCTTTCCCTTTTTGAGTAAGAAGAACTTTCTTTGAAGACCTGATAATGAGTTCTTCTCCAACTGACTCTTCAAGTAACTTTATTTGTCTACTTACAGCTGACTGTGCAATTTTTAGCTCTTCTGCGGCCTTGGAAAAACTGGAATTCCTTGCCGTTAATATAAATGCTTTTACGTAACGATAATCCATTTAGTCTCCGACAGACTTAAGTTTGTTTGATTAGTGGAGGTGTTTTTTCTGGTCCTGTTTTCCAAAATTTCCCAGTAAACTCATCCTGATTTAAGTTTTTGACAACAAACCCCTCAAGATCATTTTGAAAATCTTGTACATAATCGATATTAGAGTTTTGTAAATAGTACGCAGTGAAAGGGTCCATAAGGATATAGGTTTCTTTCTCTGTCTTAAGGTTAATCAAAGTTTGAAAGTCATCTTTTTGAAACTCTGTAAATCCGACTGAGTAATCAAAACCATCACAGCCTTTTCCAGAGACTAGAATTCTTAACCATTTTCCTTCAAGAGTATGGTCATTTTCTAAGATGAGTTTTAGCTCTTCTTTTGCTTTTTCAGTTAATTCTACGACAGGGGCCTTAACTAAGCTTCTGTCTATTTTCTCGTAGTTATTACCAGCTAGGTCATTATATTTCATTGGATGTCTCTTTTTTGTGTCTTGTAGATTCCGTACAAAATGTCTAAAATCATTTTAAAAATCTAGATAGTTTAGTACCTAAGCATCTTAAATTTTTCAAGTATTTATCTCAAGGCAGGGCAAATCATGCAACTGGAATATAAGCTAAAAATTGAAAATCCAACTAACCATTTGGCACGCGTCATTATCACTGGGAAGCGTCCTGCCAATGAGCGTTATTTAACGTTCTTTCTCCCTTCTTGGTCTCCTGGTAGTTATCTGATGCGTGAGTATGCCAGAAATGTTCGTTGGTTTAAGTTTTTTGATGCATCTGGTAAGCAACTTTATTTTGAGCAAATTCATAAGGGCCAATGGAAGCTAGATTTCGATCATCCTGAATTTGGTAAGTGTGACAGTGAATTTAGTGTCGAATACGAAATCTACTGCCATGAGCTAACTGTGAGGACTTCGCATATTGATGAAAGTCATGCCTTTATTCATGGCCCATCTGTTTTTATGGGTGTTTTAGAACATAACTTATTGAATCCAACTTTAGAGCTCGAATTTCCACCACTTTGGAGTAAAGTTTCTACGGGCTTAAAAGATATAAGTGAGAAGCGAGAAGTTTTTAAATACGAAGCTCCTGATTATGACCTTTTTATCGATGCTCCAATTGAAATTGGTTGCCATGAAACTGATGGATTTATGGTCAACGATAAACCTCATGAACTCGCTTTTTATGGGCCACTCATCAAACATAAAGAAAATATTAAAGCGGATATTAAAACTATTGTAGAACATGTAAGTGAACTAATGGGTGGAATGCCTTACGAAGAGAAATACACCTTTATTACTCACTTCTTACCAGGGAAGTTTGGCGGCTTAGAACACTGTAATTCTACAGCTCTACATTTTGATAGTTTAAAAATGAATGAAAGAAAAGGCTACGTTCGATGGCTAGAGTTAGTCGCTCATGAATATTTTCATACTTGGAACGTTAAAAGAATTCGTCCTAAAGAGTTAGGGCCTTTTGATTATGTAAATGAAGGTCTTACTCGTATGCATTGGTTAACTGAAGGGTTAACTAGCTTTATGGACCAGCTTCTTGTTCTAAGGGCCGGGTTAGTGACCCTGCCTGAATATGCCGAAATGATGAAGGATAACTTTAATGCTTACTTCAGTATTCCTGGAAAGAAATTTCATAGTCTCGAAGATTCTTCCTTTAATGCCTGGATTAAGCTCTACCGTCCAGATGAAAACTCCAAAAATAGCTCCATTAGCTATTATCTTAAAGGTGGACTTGTTTTTTTCGCTCTCAATATTCTTCTCTACGAAAAGAAAAGTGGAATCAATGATTTACTTTCCAAACTTTGGGATCGTTATTTAGAAAACCCTAAGGAGGGGATGGAAGCGTCAGAAGTTTATTCAATGATTGAAGAAGTCGGAGACTCAGAGATCAGGAAAAAGTTTGAAAATATGATTCAAACAACAGAAGAAGTGGACTATGAAGAGCTTTGTTCTAAGATGGGTTTTGAGTTTGTTTGGACAGAAAACGAATCATCATCGTGGTTAGGAACAAACTGCTCATTTAAGGGTGATAGAATTGTCATCGATAATGTTGTACTCGATTCTCCTGCATATAAGTCCGGTTTAAATGCTGGCGATGAAATACTTGCTATCGACGGAATGAGAGTTTTAAAAGATAGATATAAAGATCTTCCTAAAATTTTAAATGTTGATACTTCTTATTCTTTTACTATCTCTAGATTAGATGTACTTCACAATATAGATGTCATACCAGGGAAGACGCCTCGAAAACTTTCAGAAGTTAAAATAAAGGATGAAGGACTAGCCGCTAGAACCTTATTGGGGCGTCAGTGAAGGGTAGGTTTTGACTTTGCGGAGTCTTCCTCTTGTTGAGGAAGATCAAGAGTATCGATGGCCGATAAAACAAAAAGAGGAATCTCTCCAGTATACTCTTTATCATTGAGAACTTTTGCAATCTTCTTCAATGCCAGCCTTTGGATCTGAAGAATTTCTCGCATACCTTTTTCGTTTACAGACTCAGAAAAATTGTAAAATAAGTTATTTTTCTTAGGACCGATCTCTCCAGTCTTAATAAAGTCAGCAACTGCTTTGAAATGCTCAACAAAATGTTCATGCCCAAGAGAAAAGGCCTCTATCGCAGTTTTGTATGTTTCCCCGTCACTTTCTTTTTTGATGAGGTTTTTCTTTTCAAGAACTTCGAGTTTGTCGGTCCCGTGCTTCCCGAACATTTCTTTAATCTTGGTATGAGTCACACCTGAAGTATTACAACTCAATTTAAAAATAAGATAAGAAATATTATCCCTTAGTGATTCATCTAACTCTTGATTAAATTCATAAGAGTAATCACCACTGGCCAAAACAGAGAAGTGTTCATTTAAGAAAGCACCAATAGGTGTTTCTTTATATATCTCAATCAGCTCTGGGATTTTATCAACTTTATTGAGGCTACAGAGAAGATCAATAATAGTTGTTAGCGTTGGGAGAGTTTTAATCTGACCATTTTTAATTCTTCGAAGAGTAGGTTCACTTATTGAACATCTTTTCGAGAGTCCATTCAGAGAAATATTTTTATTTCTACCTAAGTAAGATAACACGCTATCTTGGAGTTGATTAAGAATGAGGTTGTTGTTTAACGCACTCATTTATTCCCCTCCTGACAGCCAACACTGATTAAATGGTTAGGGATATCTTTACCTTCTTTAATATATTCATAATATCTTGGTTTTAGACCCATGGTTCTTTCATAATCATTTGGCTCAAAACGCAAATCTTTAAAGTCACTAGTACTTAAATTCATATTTACTTTTACAAGACCGGAGCCACTTCCTTCGCCACCAATTGTTCTACCTGAACCTGTTCCCTCGCCACCTAAGTTTCTTAAGTATTGATACAATTGACCTGGGTCAACTGAAACTAAGTTTCCTTTTTTACAGTTTGGAGAGCGATACCATAATTTTGCTTGAGGAGAATAACCTAATCCTTGAAACTCATATGGTTTGCCATTCATGATGTCTTTAATAGTAAATGTTTCTTTATCAATGACTCTTACTCCATTTTGGTGGAGAGCTGAAAAAAGCATTACTTGTTGAGGAGTTGCTTTTAAATGTTGAACCATTTCGTGATGTAGAAGAATTTCAGAATGAGAACAATCAGGAATATCAAACTTTTCTTCCCATTCTCTAGAGTCGATTGGCATACTCTGCTCATTGAGAGGAATGTATTTAATGAGATAACCTTTAGTCTTGATATATTCTATTTTATGAAAGAACTTCTCGTGTCCAAGGTTAAAAATATTAAATTGTAGTGCAGGTTTTTTAAGGAAATATGATCTAACATTTTCAGGGCGACACGAGCCTGGACTCCAACCCCTAAGGCTTCCAAATAGGCCAACACATTTTTTACGATGAGGGTTTAAGGGACGAATATAACCTTTCTCTTTGCAGTGTTCATAAACAGGAATACTGAATCCGCCTTCGTAGTCGAATTTTTCAGCAATGAGTCTGACGTCATTGGCAAAGGCCGTTGATGTCATGAGTCCAAGAATGCAAAGTGTAATAATATTTTTCATAATTTTGTTCCTGAATTTGTATAAAGACTGACAAAGAAAATCAAATAAACATGTCTGACATCTGAGATGTAAATACTTGGAATGTTGTAAATGCGACGTGTTAAAAAGTCCTAATGACAAAGGATGTAGATTTTTCTATATATTGACCAACCAAAATACGAGGATATTACCAATATGAAGATTTTGCTCTCATCTCTTGTCCTAGCATTCATTTTTAGCTCTAATGCTTTTGCACTGCCATATTTATCAATCAATGGAGATATTGATACCGAAACATTGGTTCAATTAAACGTTGAGGTAGAGTCAACTTCTGATAATACTCTTTGTAAGGAAGCAAGGTATGTTCGTGGAGA
Source organism: Bacteriovoracaceae bacterium (assembly GCA_023954635.1). Taxonomy (GTDB): domain Bacteria; phylum Bdellovibrionota; class Bacteriovoracia; order Bacteriovoracales; family Bacteriovoracaceae; genus M0603. The sequence continues at coordinate 49,183 of JAGSHI010000003.1, read as the reverse complement.
TATTGTTCATTATCCTCACGTCTATACATTGAACAATTGGACGACTAGCAATTTCAATGGGTACTACTCGCTAGATTATTCAACAGACAGCAGATTCGAATATAAATTAATGGAGCTCACAGAAAGAGGTCAGCTAAATTTGGATGGCGTCGATCATATTTCTTATAAAAACCTATGTCAGTTTAGAATTAAGAAACTAGAGTTAAGCCTAGGCGATTCCCTTTTGATTCTTACTCATAGTAAAGACGCTAAGACCGACCTTGTTCTTGAATTATCAAAAGGCACAACAAGGGCCTTTGTCTTTAACTTTGAAACGATATCTAATTTCTTATGGTTCAAGATAAACGTTAAGTAACTTCGACCCAGGCCAGTGTTATATAAAAGCTCTGGCCATCAAACTCTTCCTCATTGATTTCGACATATCCTAAAGGAAGATCACTTTCTTTAAGATAAAAACGATTCCCTCGAACATCTAAGTCTTTTAAAACAAAACTTTTTTTCATTTCTATTTCATCCCAAAAGGGATTCCATGCCTTAAAGGCCGCTTCTTTTAAACACCATGCTTTTAACAGATGTTCATGGAGATGGGGGTCATCACCTGGGTTTAGGTAGTGATGTCCGCTTGTCAGTTTCATTTTCCTATCAGCTTTTTCAAGATCAATACCTACACTTAATAATTCTTCGGTATTGCCAATGACAGCTGCCCCAAAATGAGGAGACGTGTGACTTAGGCTCACAATGTAATCATTAACTCCTTCCACTTTAGAAAAATTGATAAGTTTAATGGAGTTGGCAGACACAAAGGTTCCCAAATCTTTCAACAACTCAGCTAGTGCTTCTCTGGAAGCTTGGTGCTGACAAGAGGCAGGTTTAAAGTTTTTCCTCTCAAGGGACCAACTAGATGGCTCTTTGCAGGTCTTAATTTTCCAATTTGGCCTTTTCATATAGCTGAAATTAGATGATTTATAGCTCTCTGACAAAACTATTTTCGCTTGCCATTAAAAACAATATTTGCCATAAATTTAGTTCACCACAATTAGGAGTAATTGATGTTCCCACACGAAGCACAAGCATTTATGGCCAAAATTATGTTTTTCATTTTTGCTACATGCCTTATGTGTTTAAGTAGGGCCAATGCCTATGAGGTTCTCGAGTTACTCACTAAATAAGTTTTACTTTAATTTTGTCTTTTTATATTAGTTTTTCTAATGTTTGGTATTAGCTAAAGTTATAGCCAAACCCATCTCCTTACGGTTACAATTTTCATGTCAGTAACTAAAGCCCCCAAGGAGAACCACACATGCCTACACTCGAAACCAGAACCAACGCTAAGATTGAGTCTACAAACAGACTACTTAGAGAAATAGACATTCCAATTGATACTAATGGGAATCCTATGAAGGTTAGTGAGTATTACGGAGAAAATGTTTTCAACTTTGCTACATCTACGGATATTCCTGAGAATGTGAGAAAAGAAATTCTAAATGTTGCAAGCTCTGGAAGTAAAATTTCAAAAGAACATGCAGATATTGTGGCCAATGCAGTAACAAAGTGGGCCACAGACAAAGGGGCCACACATTTTTGTCATTGGTTTCAACCTCTAACTGGTGGAACGGCAGAAAAGCATGATGCCTTTTTAACAATAAAAAATGGACAAGCAATTGAAAGACTTTCTGTTAGTCAGTTATTGCAAGGTGAACCAGATGCTTCTTCATTTCCTAACGGTGGATCAAGAAGCACTTTTGAGGCCAGAGGATATACTTCTTGGGACTTAACATCTCCTATGTTTCTGACAGAAGCACCAAATGGAAAAACTTTGTGTATTCCAACAGCATTTGTTTCTTATACGGGAGAGGCACTGGATATTAAAACTCCACTTCTTCGTTCAGTGAGTAAAGTTTCAAATGAAGTCACTCGATTTTTAAATTTAGTTGGAAAAAAAGATGTTTCAAAAGTCGATGTTACTATCGGTTGTGAACAAGAGTACTTCTTGATTGATAAAGATTTTTATTACGCAAGACCTGATCTTGTGATGACGGGACGAACTCTACTCGGTTGTTCATCTTCAAAAAACCAACAATTAGACGACCATTACTTTGGACGAATTCCTGATCGAGTAATGGGATTTATGCAAGAGCTTGATCTTGAACTCCATAAATTAGGTATTCCTTCTAAGACACGACATAATGAAGTGGCCCCTGGTCAATATGAAATCGCTCCTGTTTTCTCTGCCGCGAATGTTTCGGCCGATCAAAACCAAATTATTATGGCCGTTATTAAATCTGTTGCAGCAAAACATGACTTTGTGGCCATTCTTCATGAAAAGCCTTTTGCTGGCATAAATGGATCTGGGAAACATGTAAACTGGTCAATGAGTGATAATTCTGGTCACAACTTACTTGAGCCAGGCGAAAACCCACACGAAAACCTTCTATTTCTTTCTACTGTTGCCATTGTCACTGAATCAGTTTTTAGACATGCAAAAGCTCTTAGAATGGGAATTGCATCTGCTGCAAATGACCATAGGTTAGGAGCAAACGAAGCACCACCTTCTATCATTTCAGTTTTTCTTGGACATACTTTAGAAGGAATCTTTGAAAATATTTATTCAGGTAAAAAGCTCTCGGCTAAAGATGGAGATACTTTTTTAGAGACAGGTGCTCAGCAGTTGGCACATCTCCTATTAGACAATACTGATCGAAATAGAACTTCACCTTTTGCTTTTACTGGAAATAAATTTGAATTTAGAGCAGTTGGATCTACTGCTGCTATTGGCTTTCCAGTTTCCATTCTTAATGCAGCGATTGCTGAAGTTTATAAAGAGAGTGCTGACTTTGTTGAGTCTGAGATAAAGGCCGGAGCTTCTATTGATGATGCCTTATTAAAGATTACTACTAAATGGGTTAAAAATGCCTATTCAGTTATTTTTAATGGTGATGGTTATTCATCTGATTGGGTTGATGAAGCAGAAAAAAGAGGTCTTCCAAATTTAAGAACTTCAGCTGAGGCATTAAAAGTTTTAACAGATGAAAAAGAATCTGCTTTCTTGGTTGAAACGGGAGTTTTTAAAAGGTCTGAATTAGAACTTCGTTATGAAGTATTGGCCGAAAGGTATAATACATTAAGAGAGATTGAGTTTAGTACATTAATCTCGATGGTTAATCAGACTGTAATTCCAGCGGCCATTAATTATAAGACTGAGCTTTCACAAATTATTCAAAGGCAAAAGAGTTTTAACCTTGAATGTTCTGTCGAAACTGAGATCTATAAAAAGTTAAACTTTGCGCTAGAGTCACTGTATGCAAATACAAATAATCTCTCCGCTACAGTTGATGGACTTGAAGGAGATACTGAAGGGATATCTGATAAAATCGCAAATGATCTCTTTCCTCAATCAGAAGTAGTCGCAAGCTTTTGTGCAGAAGTTGAAAATCTTGTACCAAATACTCTTTGGCCTCTGCCTAAGTATTCAGAAATGTTATTTTTGAGATAATTATAATTTTTATAGCTTTAAAGAGGGCCTCCGTTTGGGGGCCTTTTTTTATTTAGAAAGGAAAAGACCGATATTTCTTGGGCTTAAATCTTCATCGAAGTATTGTTTTAATGTCGGTTTATGGCCTTTTTCCTCTAGCCAAAGAACTCTATCTAAAAGAATGTAAAGTTCTAGTACCCGGCCAAGTTGCCATCTAATTAAGTTTGCAAGAAACATCGTTTCAACGGATTCAGTTATATCTTTTCTATTATAAAATTCCGCTATTTGTTCTCTTGTGAGGTTATGATTAATTTTTGCAAACTCTAATTTTGATAAAACGTACTCAGTAAAATCACCTTTATAAGTTCTAGGAGTTGCAGAGCCAACAGATTCTAGATTTTTATCAATTTTAAAGTGAGTCGCTAGTAATTGAAGAGTGTATCGAAACTTCTTTACTCTTTTTTTGAATAGGTAGTCTTCAAAGGTCATGTCTGCGTGACCTCGCGTAGCTAGAGTAAGAGCAAATTTATTAAGAATTAAACCATTTTGTTTTGAATAATCAGATAAGTTTGTGTCGGTTTGAGATAACTTGTTATAACAACAGGCAAAGTTAAAAAGTGATGAACTTTTGGTCTTTAGGCCAACTTTTAAATGGTCAATGGCCAATGGTCCACAAGTATGTAGACCGAGTATAAGTGAGCTTTCGTTACAAACTTTTTGTAATTGAGGATTATTTTCTAACACCTCACTATCGAAAATTGATTCGATAAATTTTAGCTCTGCATAACCTTCGGGTTTAGGGTATTTGGTTAATCTTTGCTTTCCAATCTCTTGAAGCTTGGCATCTTGATCAATAGAGGTCACAGGAAGCCCATGATAAAGAGAGAGAATTCTTCCGAGCTGTCCAACTCCTCCTCCTATATCAACGATATTTAAACTTTCAGACTGAGTTTGATTAGTTAATACTCCTCGTATCTGGTTTATTTCATGTCTTTTTTTATTTTTTACATAGTTCCAGGCCCATGAGGGGAGGTCATCTGGATGAAGATCTTCTCTAGGAAGTTCAATAAGATCATCAATAGATTGAGAGAAGAGACTCATTGGAGAGTTGCTTAAGAGGTGAGTGTCTTTTCGACAGTCAATTGTCCAAAGTTCACTATCACTCAGTTTGGATAACCAATTCATCCAGTCGTTTGGATAAGCATTTAGATCAGGGTACTGATACAGAACTTCATTTTCCCATAACTCTGTTATGGGAGTAAGAAATGAAACAATATTATCAAAACGCCTTTTATAATCCATGAATGGCCTAATTCTCCTACTCAATGTTATTCTATATACCTTCAAATGACGCATTAGGGAAGTTATGGGAGAGAAAAGTACAATTGTTTTTGGAATGGGTCGTTCTGGAGTATCAGCTCTTAAGCTACTTAAATATTTAAATATTCCAACAATCGCCGTTAATTCATCTGATGTCGAAAAATGGGCCACACCTTTAATTAAGGAAAACTCAAATCTTCAATTTAGTGAACAAGATATACTGGATAATTCAGTTTTAGGTAGCTGTGAAGAGCTGGTCTTATCTCCAGGAATCCCACGGACTAATAAACTTGTTCAATACTTTTTAAAGAACAATAAGAATGTCATCTCAGAAATAGAGCTTGGATACCGAAACTTTAAAGGAAGAATCTTAGGAATAACTGGAACAAATGGAAAAACGACAACAGTTTCACTACTAGGGAATATACTTCGCGAAGCTAACGTAAAAACATTTGTCGGTGGAAATATCGGAATACCATTTTGTGAGGGAGCTTTATCTCAATTAAATGGGAAAACGTTTGATTGCGCTCTTTTAGAGTTATCGAGCTTTCAACTTGAAAGCATGAAGGAATTCCATCCCGAGATTTCCGCGATTCTCAATATTAGTCCTAGCCATATGGAAAGATATGAAAATTTTGAATTATACAAAAAAGCTAAATTTCATATTGTAGATAATATGACTGTTGAGGATACCTTATTCATTCCTGTAGACCTTTCAGGTGAAGTAAGCAATGTTTCTTGCCGTGTTAGCAAGGTAGAACCTACAAAAACAATACCGGTCAACCTTCTTAAAAGCTTTCAACTCCCTGGAGCTCATAACCTCATAAACCTAAACTTTGCCGTACAAATGGCGAGGGCCTATGGTTTAAGCGACGATGAAATGATTCCTGGGATTTCTTTATTTAAGGGAGTTGAGCATAGACTTGAAAAAGTAGATTGCACTCAGAAAGTCTTTAATGATTCAAAAAGTACTAATTGGACTTCTACTGAAGTTGCACTTGAATCATTTGAAAAAGACGTTCATCTCATCATGGGAGGCAAGCTTCGTTCAAGTAAAATCTCTATTCCTATAAAACTCAAAACTTTAATTAATGATAAAGTATCGAAGGTGTGGCTTTATGGAGAAAGTGCTGTACTTGTTGAAAAAGAGTTAAGTGGGATTAACTCAGAAATTGTTAAATATTTAGATGATTTCTTTCCAGAAATTCTAGATGAGTCAAAGGAAGGAGTTCTTTTGTTTTCTCCGGCCTTTCCGTCATTTGATCAATTTGAAAATTTTGAAAATAGAGGAGAGAGTTTTAAGAAACTTGTTTTATCGACTAAGACTAGAGCTGACTGAGACACTTGCAGGTCTTCGTTTCTTAGATTTCTTATGATTATCTCTCATTTGGTCAGCAATACTGATTTTTATCAAAAACACTGATAAGATAAGAAAAACAATTTGTTTTACTCCGAAGCGCATCTAAGTACCTTTAATTATTACATTCACAAAGGTGAAAAGGTGACAAAATTCATTCAACAATGTAAGTATCGGAAAGTTCGAAAAAATTCTAAAGTTTTATTATTAATATTTTAGAACTTGTTTAAAAAAAGGCGTAAAAAGTGAAGTCAGAAGAAGTGAAAACCAGAATCAAGGAAATTCAAAAATTTGCTGATAAAAAGAACCTTGATGCTATTTATATATCAAGCTTTGATATCTTTCTAAGTGAATATGTTCCTCTTGGAGACAACCATCGCTATTATGTCTCAGGATTCTCTGGAAGCGTCGCTGAGGTCTTAATACCAGTTACTGGTAGAGCATTACTTTTTGTCGATGGCCGTTATCATGAACAAGCATCAAACGAAGTCGATGACACTATTGTTGAAGTTGTTAAAGTTCCTTATGGAGTAGAACTAGGTCCAGCTCTCGTTGCAAAAGGACAAGAACTAAAAGTAAAGAATCTTGGAGTAGAGGGAGATCGTATTCCACTCGGATTTGAAAAGGTTCTTTCAAAAAGCTTTAGTGTAGTAGGCTTCGATTTACTTGAGATTAGTAAATTAATTGATGCTCCAGGGTTCAGTCCTGATAATGAAGTGACAGAACTCTCAGATAAGATAACTGGAGAAAGTACTGACAAGAAAATAAGAAGAACTGTTAATCCTAAAGAAGGCTTCTTTCTTTCTAGTCTAGACTCAATCTCATGGATTTGTAATCTTCGTGGTTACCATCATCCTTTTCAATCTACATTCATCGCGAAAGCGCTTGTTCTAAAGGATAGAGTGATCCTCTTTTCTCCAAGTTCGGTAAAATATTCTAGTTCAATTGAGTCAAATGAGAATTTTACGATTTATGAATTAGACTGGGATCAATTGGAAGATAAATTAACTGAGCTGGCCCAGAAAGTAGGAATTGATAAATTATTTTTTGATCCCCTGACTACAACTAGTGCAGACTTTAGAATTTTAATGAAATCTTTTGGAGCAGAAACCCTAAAAGAAAAAGATGGTGGTATTTCGGAACTTCATGCGACTAAAAATAGTGTTGAAGTTAATGAAATGGAGAAGTCCTTTGAGAGGTCTGCAAAAGTAATTAAAGATATTATCGACTGGACATGTAAGGAAGCAACTTCTAGAGATGTAACAGAGCTGGAGTATTTTCAAAAAGCGAATAAATTTTACGCAGACTCAGGGGCCTTGGCCTTAAGCTTTAAAACGATAGCAGGAATTGGAGCCAATTCTTCTATCATTCATTACGGTTCGCCAAGCCAAGATGTTCTTATTAAGGATGGCGATATGGCCTTACTTGATTCTGGTGCATTTTACGAATCAGGGTTGGCCACAGATTGCACAAGAGCATTTCTTCCAAAAGGGACCCCAACTGAAAAACAAAAGAAAATTTATACATTAGTCTTAAGAGGACTTATCGGTGCCCTTAATGCGGTCTTTCCTGAGGGAACACCTGGAAGTTTTGTCGACTCAATTGCGCGAGCACCAATGCGAGCTCATGGTTATGACTATGCCCATGGCACTGGACATGGAATTGGAATAAATGTTCATGAGTCAGGGTATCGATTAACTCCGTTCTCACAAACGCCACTTGTTGAAGGAAGAGTCGGGTCTCTTGAACCAGGAATTTATATTCCAGGTTTTGGAGGAGTCAGGCTTGAAAATATTGCAGTAGTTGAGAAGCACCCAGAGTTTGAAGGGATGTTAAGATTCCGTACACTTATTTATTTAGGTTTTATGCCAAACTTGATTGAAAAAAGCTTAATGACTACAGATGAGATTAGTTGGCTAGAAAACTATGAGAAAGAATGTGAAAAGCGATCTCTAAGTTTCAATAACTGAATAAGTAGAAAGGGCATTAAAAGAACAAAGAGAAGGGGAGCCCCTTTCCCACTATTATTGATGTCTTCAATTGTTCCGCATCCAAATGGCTGCTCTCTCGGGTAGAGATAAGTAATCCCATCGATATCATCCCAACCAAGTCTGTCTCTGACAGGGACTAAAGTATAATACATTAAAGAGTCACCTACTGGAGAGTGCCCAAGCCCAACTGCGTGACCTATTTCGTGGGCCAAAACCGATACCATTTTCGCTCTCGACTGATCTTGAAAAATATTATCCGATCGATCATTGATAGCAATGAGTGCACCATTAATAGTTCTATCCGAAATATTATTTGGGATAGTTATTGCGAGAACAGTTTTTTGAGCATTCGGAAAATTATCTGTTGTATCACCATTGCAAGTTATAAGAATATCGCTTGCCACTGTTAGGTCGGTGTTTGGCTCACAACTCCCACTGTTTGTTGTACAAACTTTATCAGTATAAAACTTAGAATCGACAGATACTACACTCCCGGCAGTAATTCTTAGTCTCGAAGTTGATACTGTATTCCAATACATTGTGCCAGCATCACTTACCATAGATAACAATTCCGCAGAGGAGACACCTAGGTTTGTACAATTATCAGCAATATTAACTGGAACTGTATTTTTACTAAAAGCTGCGCCAACTGTATTATTTAGTGAAAAGCTAAACGCATTAGATGTGATTAAACTTAAGACTATAGTTAAGAGAACTTTCATCTTTTACGTACCTTTTTACTATCGCTAAAAATATTTCCAAAATGATAACTAAAAGAAAGAGTATAGCTTAAAGTTTTTGCATCATCTGAAGCCAAGTTAAAGTAATGTCCTTCGAGCCGAGTGCTCATCTCTTGATGGAAGTAATACTCGACACCAAAAGTCGTAATCAGATTTTGGCTGACTGATGCACCATCGGGCATTGGAAAATCAGTAGTTCCTGTTCCATTATTTAGAGTTTGAGTCCCCCCATCACTGCTGATGCGAGTCATAGAAATACCTGTTCCCAGTCTAAAGACCCAATCCATAAAATTATAGGCCCCACTTAAAAGAAGGAAATAGGTCATCTTGCTTATCTTAGGATCTCTCCCTGAACCAGGTTTAACAAGGCCTGCTTCTCCGATTAGGCTCCAATCCTCATAAACTTGATACTCAAGCCCACCAAGAACATAGGGTTCGAGGTCGAAGATTCCATTAGTGTCACCATTCTCATCTGTTTGAACTTTACCAGGGAGTAAGGTGTAACTTCCAAGACCTAAATAAGAATCCTTAATTCCTGCGGAATACGCATTAGACGACACGACGAATAAGACTGACAATAGAACTAGGTTAAAACTTTTCATTCATTGAATTCTGTCAAAATATACTCAATATTGGAATGACCAATTTCCAAAAAGTCTAACTAGAGTTAAACTGTGTCCGATTATCAATTTAAAAGGACGCACCATGTTTGAAAACTATAATGCCCCATCTGATCTTATCCCATCTGACCCACGCTTTGGTTGTGGCCCAAGTCTTATCCCTGTTCAGTTTGTTAAAGACCTAGCTGACACAGGAGTGCATCTTCTTGGGACTAGCCACAGAAAACAACCTGTAAAGGACCTTGTTAAGGGGATTCAAGAAGGACTTCGCACATACTTTAACGTTCCTTCTGATTATACAATTGCTGTTGGTAATGGTGGTGCTACATTTCTTTTTGATATGATTGCTCTTGGAATCGTAGAAAAGAAGGCCACGCACTTTACCTGTGGAGAGTTTTCTCAAAAATGGTTTAAATCTTCTAAGCTAGTTCCATGGATTGAAGCTGAAGAAGTGAGTGTTGAATATGGAAAAGGGATAACTCCTGAGCTTATAAGTGGTTCTGATCTTATTGCTTGTACATTAAATGAAACTTCTACCGGAGTTCAACTCGATCAAATTCCAGGAATGGATGAAAATACTATCCTGGCCGTTGATGCCACGAGTGGAGGTGGGCAATGTCCTATGGATGTTTCCAAAACAGATATGTACTTCTTTTCTCCTCAAAAAGTATTTGCCAGTGAAGGAGGACTCTTTGTTTGTATTATGTCACCTAAGGCAAGAGAGAGAGCTTTAAAATTAAACGATGATAAGTCACGTTATATTCCTGGAATTATGAACTGGAAAACTTGTCTTGATAATAGTGATAAAAACCAAACTTATAACACTCCTGCGATTTCGACTCTTTACTTTCTTAATGAGCAAATTAAGTTAATGAATAAAGAGGGATACGAAGCAGTTCAAGAGGAGGCGCAAAAGAAGGCCGACCTTGTTTATGGATGGGCCGAAGAAAAGCCTTATTTAAGTTGCTTTATTGAAGAGCCAAAATATAGGTCAGTTTCAGTTGCCACAATTAATGTCGATGAAAAAATTGATGTTAATGGGCTTTTGAAAAAACTAGGTTCGGACAAGATAGTCTATGGAATTGATTCCTATAGAAAGCTTGGGAAAAACCAATTTAGAATTGGACTCTTTCACAACATTAAACTTGATGATCTCAATAAACTAACTCGTCTATTATCTAATGCGATTGAGTCGGTACTTTAGTTTATGGCCCTCTTGGTTAGAGGGCTTTAATTAATCTGAGTTGTAGTTTTCTAGGAACTCTTTTTTGAATTCTGTATATCGATCTTCTAGAATCGCTTCTCTTGCTCTTTCTGCCACTGATTTATAAAAAGCAATATTGTGAGCTGTCGCTAGAATTTGACCCAGGATCTCATTGGCATCGAAAAGGTGTTTTAAATACGCTCTTGTAAAATTCTTACAAGTATAACAAGAACAGTTAGGTTCTACTGGGTAGAAATCTCTTCTGTAGTTTCTGTGGCGGATTCTTATCTTGCCTCTATTTGTAAATAGAGTTCCACCTCTGGCGAACTTGGTTGGAATAATACAATCACTCATATCTATTCCATAATCCCAAATCATGAAGAGGTCTTCGGGATTTCCAACACCCATAACATATCTTGGTTTGTCTTCAGGCATAAGAGGGGCCGTGTAAGAGACAATCTCTTTCATAAGCTCGGGACCTTCTCCAACTGAAACACCACCAATGGCATAACCAGGAAGGTCCCTGGAAGTAACTTCCTTTACACACTCTGTTCTTAAGTCTTCATATGTAGAACCTTGAATAATTCCAAAAAGGGCCTGCTTTGGATTGTCCCAAGATTGAATACATCGGTCGAGCCATCTATGTGTTCTTGCCATGGAGTTTACGGTGTAATCTCGAGTTGCCGGATAGGGGATACACTCATCAAAGGCCATCATGATATCACTACCGAGATTTTGTTGAATACCAATTGAGGTTTCTGGGGAGAGCATAACTGGCTTCCCTTTTGGACCTTTGAACTCAGCACCTTCTTCTTTTATCGAATGTTTTTGAAGTGAGAAAACTTGGAAGCCACCAGAGTCAGTAAGAATTGGTCTGTTCCAATTCATGAACTTATGAAGTCCACCTGCTTTTTTGACAAGGTCTGAACCTGGACTCAAGTGGAGGTGATATGTATTCGAAAGGATAATTTTAGTATCCATTTCTTCTAACACACTTGGTTGCAGGGCCTTGACGGCTCCATGAGTTCCCACTGGCATGAATACTGGTGTAGGAATATCACCGTGAGGAGTTTTTATAAGTCCTGCACGTGCATTTGAATTTTTATCTTTGTGAACAACTTCAAAACTGAAGTATTCTTTGACGAGGTCTTGAATTTTAGCGGCCATTACTTTCTCTTGGTTTTACGCCGACGTTTCGAGCGTTTAGTCTTCTTCTTGGTCTTTCTCTTCTTGGTTTTCTTTCTAACAGATTTTTTTCGCCCTTCAAAGTACTTTATATCTTTACTTGAAAGAGCATTTAAGTGCCTTTTTAGCTTAGTTATAAGGGATTTTAGACCCATCCCATCTTTGTTTTTATTGAGTTCTTCAAGAACCTTTATATTTGATCGAAACTGAGTTTCCACTTCTTTAAAAAAGAAATCAGAGCCAATAGAGAGTGCTAATTGTGATTGAAACTTATAATAATTGAGAATGGGCTTTGCCATTCCTGGGGCCAGTGTGTCTGCAGTCTGAATAAAGTTAAAAAAGTCGAGGATATCTAATGGTCCCCACTCTTTTTCTGATAAGAGTCTTTTTAAGGTATCGCTTTTGTCCTTTTTAAGTGGTTTTCCTTTTACCAAAAGCATTTGCTTTAAATCTCTACCAGCGTCCTTGGCCTTTTTTCTAAATGAGATTTTCCATAAACTCAATTGTTCAGTAGCAGTCATTGGCATTACATGGGTAATGTTTGAACTACTTAGTGCATTCGGCTTTAACTCTAAAAGCTGAAGAGGACCAACGTCTTTAAAAGTGACAGCTGGGTTATCAGCAATGACCAGTTCATCTAATAAAAATTTTCTAAGGTTAACTAATCCCTGAATAAAAGGACCATTAGTCGTTAAAACGTTGAGTGCACTTTCTGGGTGTAAACTTAGGGCGTTTTTAACTAGTGTTTGAAACTCCATGTGAGCAATAGGGTCCAGTGTTTCTGTTTTTAATGCATTATCTAAATTTTTATAGAAGTGGAATGCAAGTGGGTTTCCTTTTAAACCTATTTCTATAAGTTGAGTTTTCTCATAGGCATTTGGGGTAATTTCTAATGAGGCCTTTGCGCTAGTAGAAATATCGAGGAGTAATAATTGTTGGAATAATCGTTTACCTTTCTTTTTAAATACTGGAATAAGAGCTCTATCTTCAAACTTAATAGCACTTAAATGAAGACCCATTAACGAGGAGTCGCCAGAAAATGCAGGCTCCTTTTTTAACTTTTTAGGAATTATCTTTACGTCTTCAGGGAGAGAGCCTTGAATTCTATCCAGATCTCCAGCTAGTGGTAAAGCAAGCATTACAATTAACGCTAGTGGAAGAATTAGGAAAGGGGAGAGAAGTTTAGCAAGTCCAAATCGATACTTTAACTCTGTTCCGCTTAGTATTTCTTTGACTGTCTTTTTTCCAGCTAAGCACGGAAGGTCAAACACTAGAAATGGTGTCGTGATAATTCCTACAATCCAGCGAATAATCCCTTTCCCTCGGTTTGCGCCCATACTTCCATCTCCTCCAATGAGTAGAATCGAGTGTCCGATACTGGCGCCAAACAAGAGAACTCCAACTAGCTGTAGGGATAGAAAAATCAGGACAAAAGTGAGTACGTCTAAGTTTGTAAGGAGATCAAGGTGGACTGAGTATTCTGCTAGACTTGCAGGAATCAATGCAGTTACTTTCAATAATAAAGGTGAAATAAGGTTAGTTAGTTTTGTGAGCTGAGTGTTCAACATCTCGGTTTGCCCACTTAGAGGTAAGGCAATTGAGATAACATTCATGGTGAGTAGAAGGTTGAGACAAAAGGCCCCTATTCTTCCAACAAAACCTGCCGTTGTCCCCTCTGAGCTCTTTAAAAACTTCTTATTTTTTTTACCTTTTAAGGCGGGAGCTGAGTGTGCTGCGGTAAGAGTTTTCTCTCCAGATGACTTTTTTGGAGTAGGAATTGAATCTGAAACTTGTTTTTTCTTTTTCTTAAAAAATGATTTGATCTTTGCAATTAAGGAAGGACCTTTAGGCTTCTTTTCAGTATCGACATCGCGACTTCCAGTTGCGTCATCTAATAACTCATCAAGATCTACTTCTGAATCGGCCTCATGACCAACCAGTGAATGAAAATCTTTTTCTGAACCAATATTTTCACTTCTGACAATTATTTCAAGCTCTCCAAGAGAGAGTTTGTCTCCTGAATCAACTAAATACATTTTTCCATGTTGAAGTTCTTGATCACCAATTGAAGACTTACCACTTCCGCCAAGATTGTGAAGAGAAAGAATGTCATTGTGAACTCTGAAGATGCCATGACGAGGGGCCAGGCCAAACTCTTCTACAGAAACTTCAACTTCGTCACTAGAGCCAATAGACAAGCTACTGATGACGGCCACGCGATGAGAATCGGCCTCGGGGACTCGGATATCCAAAAAATACAGAACTTTTTGGCCCGTATACTCGGGTGTTTCCACTCTCTATTCTTCCTTGATGAGATATGTACTTGATTATTGTCTCTTAAGGTTAGTCCCTTTGCAACAAAATCACACACTTCGTCGAAAAATGAAACACTGCGCATCCAAAGTTTTGGTTTACAAATTTCTCTTAAAGCTTAGACTCTTACTGAGCAAATCATAAAAAACGCAAAGGAATGTATTCATGAAAAAGTTAGTTCTCTTTTTAGCACTTACGATGACGTCAAACTCATATGCAACACTACTGGAAATCACATGTACTGGATCTGTAGCCAATTGTAATACATTGGCACCTGTAATCGCTACGATGAAGGCTGACTTAAATGCTGACCTTCCTGATGCCGATCAATCATCATATCTTGCTGGTATGGCCGATGCTGCAGCAGCATCTCAAAAAGGGATTGGAACAGATTATATTAACGATATCGATGTCTTTGTTGTCGGTCTTGGAGTTGGAGTTGGTGCTCACGTAGGAAATAACACTCTTTCAGATCTTCTCGGTGGAGATATTGATGGCGAGCAACTAAGAGGTATTGGTCTTTCTCCTTCCTTAATGCTTGGGATTAATATGGGAATGTTTGATCTTCCTGAGTGGGAGTATTTCGATCCTAATAAAGTTAAGCTCATGGTTAACTTCTTTACTTTTAGTAAAGACGATACTGATTTTAATGCAAAATTTACTAACTTTGGTATTCACGGCCGATATAGAATTGTTGAAGAGAAAGCGATCCTTCCAGCAAAGCTTTTACACTGGCATGGTGTGAATGTTTCAACAGGGTTTGAATACACTTCACTGGAGCTTGCATACACAAATACAGAAACAACAACTTATACTGATGGTGGGATTACAGCCAATATTGCCGGTACAGTTAAGGCAGGTGCGAAAGTGACAACCATGTCGATTCCAGTTGAAGCTTCAACGGCTGTAACTCTTGGTTATATCTTTACTCTTTATGGTGGTGCTGGACTTGATGTGAGTTTTGGGTCTGCTGAATCGATTGCCAATGTTAATGCACCAATTACTCTGGGTGGTACTGCTCCAGGTGGTACAAGTCTGACTGCTAACCTTGATCTTGGTCAAAAAGACGGTCCAACAACATTTCTTCCAAGAGCGTTTGTAGGACTTGGTCTTGGAGTGCCTCTTGTGAAGCTTAATTTCCAACTAAATAAAGGCTTTGGAGAGGAAGTTTACGGTTTAACGGCCGCTCTTAGAGTTACTTGGTAATTTTAGAAAAAATTTGCTACATACTAAAAGGCTCCTTAAAGGGGCCTTTTTTTGTTTTTGGAGCGGTTTATGGCCAAGAGTTTTGATGATTTACTAAAAAATGAAGCAGTTTTAGAGTTTTTGAAGGAAGCTAAGTTCAAAAGGCCTACCGCTGTTCAGGAGCAGGTCATCCCAAAAATTTTAAATAACTCAGCAACTCTAGCTAGTTCTCCAACTGGCTCAGGTAAAACTCTGTCTTTTGCCCTTCCGATTGTTGAGGCCTTTAAAAATGAAGAAAAGAATTTAGAGGCCAAAGATGGGGCTCCATTTGCTGTCATCCTTTCTCCTACCAGAGAACTCTCGGGACAAATTCAATCAGTTTTTAAGTCTATCGCCCACCATGCGAAATTTCGAGTAAGAGTTTTGAGTGGTGGAGAAAAGAAACTAGAAACAAAGAAAACTCTTAATTCTCCTGTTGATATTCTTGTCGCCAATCCAGGTCGACTTCTTTCTGTGATTAAGTCAGGAGAGCTCGAATTTTCAAATTGGAAATATCTTATTTGCGATGAAGCCGACCAGCTTTTTGACATGGGCTTTTCTAAAGACCTCAAAGACGTTTGGGCCGCAATTTCAAAGAGAGATATCTCAACATTCTTTTTGACAGCGACAAGACCGGATGACCTTGAAGAACGAATTTTAGACACTTTTGAAGAGCTTGAGTTCAAGACACTTAATTGTGGAGACAAAGGTCAGTTTAAAAAAGAAATCGATACTTTTAACGTTTTTCTCAATCAAGGCGATAAAATCTTAATGCTTACTAGTTTTCTCAAAGAGAAAGGTAGAGGTTCTGGAATCGTTTTCGTCAATAGAAAGGAAGATATTGCTGAGATTGAAGAAAAGCTCGATGGGCAAGGAATAACAAAAAAGATCTACTCACTTCATGGTGGAATGGATATCAAAGATAGAAGAAAAACTTTTCGTGAGTTTAAAAAGAAGCCAGGAGTTCTCATTTGTAGCGATATCGCTGCGAGGGGAATTGATATACACGAAGTCTCTTGGGTTCTTAACTACGACCTTCCATTTCAGGCAGTCTATTATATTCACCGCTGTGGTCGAACATCTCGAGGTGGAGGAAAAGGCGTCGTTTTTAACTTTGTGACTCCAAGAGATCGAGGAATTATTGCCAAAATAAACAATGCAATCGCAAATCAAAGCGCTTTAAGGCTTAAGTCTGTAAAACCACCTAAAGAAAATGCAGGTGGAGAAACAAGTAAAAAGAAAACCAAGAAAAAGGCGAGTTCTACAACCAAGAAGAAGGTTTCTAGAAAAGCTCCTCTGAGGAAATCGAAAAAAACACCTCGTTATAAACGAAAGTAGTCATTTTCTTTTAATATTCTGTGTTAAACTCTATCTATGTTTAGATTGATACCGATTTTTATTCTTCTTCTCATTTCTTCTTGCTCCAAAGAAGAAGCTTATACACAAAAACAACTCTGGTTCATGGGTATAAAAGTAGACCCTACAATTGAATTGGTTGGAATTTCCAATAACGAAGAACATAGACGTATTCTTTGTAAAAACTATGGAGAAGGCTGCGTAAAAGGGACAGGAAGACGGATCAAAATCAAGAAAGTAGAAGTTATCGCTATTATGTTTAAAACAACTGCAGACGCTAAGAAAGAGGCCCTAAGGATAAACCAATACTATGCTAGAAACTGGGTATTCGATGATGTTAAGGGTGAGCCAATACAGGAAAAGTTTTTGATTGAGACCTACAATGCTATCGATGCTAAAAAAGAGTATGAACTCAGTTTGAAGGAAAAAGATTAGTATTATCTAAAAATCTTCTTTCGAATTCCACTAATTTTACTTTCCACTTTTCAATTATTTCTTCGTCTTTATTCTCCAAAGAATCTAAAGTCTCATTGAATAGAATGATCCATCTTCTCACTTCAGATTTCTTTATATGAAGCTTCTTATGGATTGAAATCAAATCAAACGGGGGGAATTCTTGATCGGTCTTACCGGTTAATTGAAGTTCCCAGAATAAGGCAATTCTTGGGATATGATCACTAAAGGCCTCGATGGGAGGTGAAAGAGGGTCTTTACCTTCAATCGTTGCGATCTTTCTAAAGTGATAACCAATAATAATGTCTGTCGTAGCAGACTTATAAAATTTAGTTACAACATCTAATATAAACTCATTCATAAAACTATTCTTGTCAGTCTGGTACTCGGATTGATTCCTAATTCTTCGTCCCATATTGCCGATAAGTTGTCATCACTAAAATCAAATCTAGGGATAGGAATTGAAATGTATTTATGGAGTTTTTCTCCTTCTGATTTCCTATAATTTAAATGCAACTGATCTAACGGTAAAGAACCTAAACCAAGGCTCTTGTTGGGTAAGCGAGCAAGACGGAGTTAGAGTCGCAGACTTCAATAATGATTCCAGCTTTTTTCTAGAAGCAGAACTTATTCAAGGTGTTGTTTCAAACTTTACTGGAGGGGAGAGGCCTAAAACTCTTGAAACCTTCATTCATTGCTCTGGTTCCGGGGCATCTGTTGTGATGAATTTTTCAGATAAAGATAAGAAGTTTTGTCTTTGGACCAAGTATCAAAACAGAGAACTTGAGTTGGTCAGTTTAGGTCGATCAGAGTCAATAAGCGGAGAATGTGACGGCATTACCTTGGCAAAAGTATCATTTAAAAAATTTTCAAAAATAGCGAACGATGAAATTAGACAACTACTTGACTCCAAAGTCTTTGATGGCTCAGTTAAAGACTATTCCGTCCAAGGGGAATGGTGGAGTGTCCAGGGCAATGAGACATTTCAATTTAAAGAGGAACTCTTGAAAGAGGACTTAATGCAAAGTGGATTTTTTGAGAGTTTCGAGTTTGATCACCTTAGACATCATCAAGGTGAGTTCTTACGGATAAATGATCTCTCCCTTTAGCAGGGAGAGATGCATTTAATCGTTACCTTCCTAGCTCAGATATGGTTTTACCCATAGAACTTGACCTTCTTACGGACATGTTCTCTGTATATTCACCAGCTTCCTTGCAGAGAATACATTTTTCGGCAGTCAAGCGTGCTTTTTGACGGTTGTAGCCGATTGGATCTTCACATTCATCACAAACACCGTATGATCCAACTTCAACTCTCTCAAGCGCCTTTTTGATCTTCTTAAGATAAAAAATTTCCCGGTTTCTGAACCGAAGTTCTTGGGAGGCCTGAATGTTAGCTGAAGCTTCATCAACTGGGTCTGGCATGTCATCTTTGTTCAAAGAATAAAAAGACTTATCTTTTTCATTCTGAGTGTTGATGATTTTCTGTTGTTCTTCAAGAAGGAGTTTCTTGAGTTCTTTTGTCTGGGTTTTGTTTAAAAACGCGACTTCGTTCTTCTTTGCTCTTCTTGGCATAAGATGTTCTCCTGTTGTGTGTTCTAGTCCCTATTGCTGACCTATTAAATAAAGTTTGGAGCTTATTTAATGGGTCATTCCCTAATGTCTTTGATGTTAGAAATCCTTTCTTACATCTAGGACGATTCCCTAAGTTTGTTAAAAAGTGCTTAAAGAAAGATACTTAGAACGACCATACACCGTAAAGGGTCTATTATCTTACAAAGAGTTACTTTCTATGTGAAAACAGTTATTTGTAGCGAGGTTTCGCTTCGCAGTAAGGACAGAATATCCAAAATTGTAAATCGAGCTCTTTTTTGCAGCCTTCACAGGTATAAAGAACTTCCAAATCTTCAAACATTTCGGCCCCTCCAACAAAGATATCTTTCCTCATCGCGGCAATAGTAACTGGGTGAGCGAGAAAGTGACCTGGCCTACTTGAGTCAGGAAGGAATTTTGCGGGAGCAATACTTTTATCGGGCCTTATATCAACTTTAGTTTCTTCAGATGGTGAACTTCTAAAATGAGGAAGTTCAGCGGCGTTACTGGCCTTCATTAGTTTTTCATAAAGGTTTTCTGGATCGAACTTCTTATCATTAGACATTGGGCCACCTCTTAACCAAGAGGTCGATTATTTCAATAGAGTTACGATTATGTTTATTGAGAAGGCTTAAGAGTCCTGGTCTATTTTTTAAGATGACATCTTTGAACTTGAAACTTTGTCCGCCACAAGACTCAACAACTCGTAATAACCATTCGAGAACTTCAGGTTCTTTAGTTGTTTCAATCAAAGACGTAATCATTACAATATATTCAGAGGGAAGTGGGTCACCTGTCCTAAACCATGTTTCAACAATATGTTTAATTGAAGCACTCAATGTGAAAATTTGAATTTCAGTATTTTTAACAGTCTTCAAAGTTTCTATAAAGAGCGGAAGTAATGGTCTCGATAAACCTTGAGAATGATCGAGAATACAAAGTACCTTCATAATGTTCTGATGTTTTGAAGGGGCTTCAGCATCAAGAATCCCGGCCCAATAGGTATGGAGATCTTGAATATCTTCAGGACTAAGTCTAAGGAGAGGTCTTTTGTCTTCCCTTAGTTTTTCTAAAATTTCGTTATAAGTTTCTTCAATAACCATGGCCAATTATGGCATTGGAGAGAGAGATCTGCAAAATCGGGGAGTTAGACACAACTTTTATATGTAAAAAAGTGAGACTCCCTCTGTCATTTTCGTAACTCTGTGATATATCTTCGGTTAATGGAAAACATAATGATGAATTCTATATATCTTGCGACTGAAGGCGAGGGTGTACACCTTGGGACACCTCAGGTTTTCGTACGCTTTCAGGGCTGCAATATCGGTTGTTTAAACTGTGACTCTAAAGATACTTGGGAATTTGAAGATAGACTCGGACTCTCTATGGATGAAATCCTCGTCCAAATACATGAGAAATCTAATTCAGGCAGAATCAGACGAGTTTCAATAACTGGTGGAGATCCACTTCATCCAAAAAATGTTCCTGCTGTCTCGAAGCTTGCGAGAGAATTAAAGGCGAGAAGATACTTTGTAAATATTGAGGCCTCTGGGACTAGACTTGTTCACGAAGTTTTTGATTCGATTGATTTTATCTCTTTTGATTTTAAAACTCCTTCGACTGGTGTGGAGACTCCTCTTGAAAGTGTTAAGAAACTTTCAGAGCAGTATGAAGGTCGATTCCAAATAAAATCAGTCATAGAAAATGAAAAAGATTTTGATTATGTTCTTGGCGCAGCTGAGAAGTTAGGAGAGTTTTCATTT
This sequence comes from Bacteriovoracaceae bacterium, assembly GCA_023954635.1. Classification (GTDB taxonomy): domain Bacteria; phylum Bdellovibrionota; class Bacteriovoracia; order Bacteriovoracales; family Bacteriovoracaceae; genus M0603. The sequence goes on along the minus strand of JAGSHI010000003.1, from coordinate 28,592 downwards.
CCATGGGTCTTAACACCAGCTTTTAATTTAGGTGAGCTTTTACCATTTGAAAGATTTAATAAAATTATTAAATGGAATGAAAAGTCCGGTGGTCTTTTTCGAGTGATCATTCAACAACATAAAGTTATTCACGGTGCAGACAAAAAACAAGTCTGAGTCTAGTTAAAATTAGAATGAAAATAAGTCATTGGCGGTGGCAACATCATAGGTTGTGGTGGAACGAGTGGAGTTCCTGGCCCGTAATCATGATATGGTCCCATATATGTCGGCCCTGAATCCTCATCCTCATCTTCGTCACCATCATTGTAGATATCGTCAGTAGACTCGTTAGCACAAATTTCACTAGCAAGAGCAACTTCTTCACTATCTCCGATTTTCATAATTTTAACATCTAACCCGTTAAAACTTTCATCTTCTTTTCTTTCGAAAGAACACTTGTACTTACCGTTAGTACAACCTTCTTTTCCATCCCAAGTAATTGTATAGCCCTTGTCTTTAAGTCTTGATTGACTTACTGAACTATCGTCCATTTCTACTTTGGCCTTACACTCATGCTCTTTTGAATCTTTATCATAACTATATTCAACTTCTAGGCCCCAAGCTATTGGGTCCGGTTCAGGTTCTGGCTCCGGCTCATCTTTCTTGCAGGTAACAGAGACATTATCATCACCTTCTTTTTTTATTGTTCCCGTGAATTGCTCAACTTCAGTTAGCTTACCTGTACAAGTCATCGTCTCAGCATTACATTTCTCACTATCTGAAAACTCTAGTGTCATACCCTCATCAAGTGCTGCTGGCTGACCATTCTTTTTGATTTCAAACTTACAGATTAAGTCTGTATCTGAAGGGGTTTTAGTTTGGAAAATTTCCCAAGTATAATCTCGAGCAGGAACTCCACTACATGTCGTATGAGGCAATAGGGCAGGTTCAACACCATCTATTGCAAGTTCAATTCGTACGTCTTTAAATCCTAGGTTTATGTCTCCTGAACACTCTGGGCCATTATTACATTTTTCTTCGTGACCTTTCCAGATTAGCTTTTTCCCATCTTGAGTCATGTCAACTTCTTCGCCTGCTTTTAGAACTCTAACATTACAAGTTAATACGTTTCCATTGACTTCACTGTTGAGAGCTAAAGTATAGAGACTTGGATCAACTACAACTGGTTCAGTTACATGACACTTGGCCTTTTTCCAGTCAGCTTCTGGGACACCCTCAACTTCAAGGATGACATCTATATTATTAAATTGCTCAGAAAGTTTTCCATTACAATTTAGTTTGTTGTCACATTGTTGGCCGGTCCATTTAAGACTGAGATTATCTTTTATATCTGCCTCAGCTATCTCATTTCCATCTTTTGTTACTTTTGCAATACAGCTAACAGAGTTTTTATCTTCCCCAAGAACTCCTGTTACAGCTAGGACGTACCCTGAACCGGCAGTAGGGAGAAGTGTTTCATCGTTATCAACAACTGTATTATTTGAATAATTCGTAAGGACTGGAGTTGCTCCATCTAAAGCTAATGAGAGTCTACCCGGTATAGTGAGTTTTAGAACATCTTTATAAAGAATTCTTGTGTTGCCTGCTGCAGTTTTTAAAATGATATGATCGGTTCCTTGACTCAAAATTCTTCCGACTTGTTTAACATTACTTTTGAGATTAAAGACAACGTTTTGGGCCTTACCAACGAGAGGTTTAACTTGGTTAGTTATGGCAGTATATTTTGCCTTAACAGCTGAAGAGACTCTAGATGTTCGAGAAACTTGAGTTACGGCGTTATCAACTACTACTGTTGTCGGTGCAACATTATCAGTAGTCAAAGCTACTCGTGAGGACTGACCTGTTCCTGAAATAATCTCATCAGTTGTTTGTACTGCTCTATTCGTTGAAGCTAACCTCACTCCACTTGTAGGACTTATTGCAGTTGAGAAGATTGAAGACTTATCAATATCTCTCATTCGAATTTTATGAAGTACACCTTGAGAGTCCTTAATATGAATTGATTTTTGATGAACGATAACAACATCACCACTAATCTCACTTCCTTTTGAAGAAAGTCTAATCGGATCACCGGCCTGTAAATTTCTTGTGACCAAAAGGTGTCTCGTATCATTGAAATTTCTTGTTTTCGCTAAATCAAGAAATGATTTATTAATTTTTCGACCAGCAGGGTTCGAAGCATTTCGAATCCAGATAGTATCCTTCGTTTCTTTTATAATCTCTCCAGAGATACGACCGTTAAGTCCATTTGATGGATTCTTGTAAGTTAGTTGGATTACATCACCCTTAGCGCCTTGTGCTTCTATTCTGGCCAGAGTTCCATTTGATGCTCGGTAAGGAACAACTACGTCATCTCCTACAAAAGCTCTCGTGTTATAGGCCCTTGTTGTCTTTAGATCGAGGTTACTTTTCTCTATCCAGTGAAACTTACTCTGGGCCTCTCCTGGGTAGCGAACTTTTAACTTCTTATCTGTTTCAGCTAGGACAATGGCGGACTTATCATGTCTTCCCGTTTTGTAACGTAGATCAACTTGGTCTCCGACTCTGAAGGATCTAACTGCATCATCTCCAACATTTGTTACACGACCTGCATCACCTAAGTCATCCAAAGAATTTCTAACGACAGAGTTGCCTTGGTTGGTTCTAACCACCTGTCTAGTGTCATCAACTCTGTTGACGACAGTTGTTGTTTGAACAGAGTTATCGACTCTGTTTGCAGTTAAGGTGATATCTGTTGCATTGTTTGTAGTTGCGGCAGTTGTTTGAATAACTCTTCTTTCATCTACAAGTTGAGTCATTAAACGTAAATTATCAGTTTCAAGTTGATTAAGACGTCTAATCTGGTCAGCGGTTATTCTAGCTGTTTCATCAGGACCTAGTTGTCTTAAGTTTCCAATAGTTTTGTTATATTCTTGAAGAAGTCTATTGTACTCATCTTGGTTTTTAACAAATTGGCCTTTCATTACATTGAACTTTGATGAGTCTGTAGTAAAGTCGAGAACTTCATTCCCTCTCATAACAGCACTTTGTCGTCCGACTGCTCTGGCCTTAGCTAAATATTTTATACCATCAACGCTATGGTAGCCTGCAACGAAAGCACGTTCCATGGCACCAAAATATTTCTTAGGAAGGAATGTAATTCCTCTAATCGCAGCTCTTTCTCCTTTCAACAACATTCGAAGGACTTTCATTTTTCCAGCCTTCGAAATCGGAAGCATGCGTGTTCCAATTTTGAGCATCCATTTACGACCAACGCGCATAATGCCCATTCCTACTTTTCCCGAAAATTTTAAAACACCGATAGCTGCTTTCCCAGCATACATAAATGGTTTAGCCGCATACTTACTTCCTGTCGCAAGTATTTTAAACGCTTTGGTGGCTGCTGCGGCTTTCGCAATTTTTGTTGCGGCGCCAGCTTTAACTGCAGCTTTACCGAGAGCAAGTGCTCCACCTGTTAAATAGGCCGTAACAATTTCACCGCCAGCATAGCCAGCAATTCCGCAGGCCATATTCATTCGTTGCGAACAAGTCGCGCAATTCCAACTTACTACTGGTTTTAAACACCTTGGCTTTCCACCATAAATAGGGGAGTAACGGTTTTCAGACCATTCAGCACATCCAAAGTTGTCTTTGATCCCTTGATCAATAAAGGTGCCCATAGCACTGAAGAAGCCACCAATTTTCTCTTTAACTTTTTTGGCAGCATCTGAAACCCACTCCAAAATTCCTTTATCTTGTTCTTGTTGAAGGGCGATGTGTTGCTCTCTAGAAGGCTCTTCAATTCCAGAGTCTCTTGAGAACCAACTTTTGACAGCATTGTATCCACTTTTAATACCATCGAGGGCGAGCTTTCCTAAACTGAAAAGTCCCTCGATATTTGAAGTAATGTTTTTAACAATTCCCCAAATAAGTTCATTGAAACAATTTGTTTGAGTAGTACTTGCAGAACATACGCCGCTTTTTGATCCGAAAGCTTGGGCCACTTTACTGGCAATACCACCTGTGAATTGGTCGGTAATCATGTTGACAGCGTTACAGGTAATATCTCCAAGACATGACTTCATATCTTGATTTTTTCCAGGACAATTAAAGTGTTCATCGAGCCCAAGAGATAGAGCATCCATACTTTCTAGTGCTCTCGCAAACTCTAGTCTTCCTTGTGCATCCATACCTCGAGTTACACATTGTAGAGCATGCTTTTCACCCTCTGGTGTGCCTGCTTCGTTAAGCATGTCGAATTCCATTTTCATGAGTGAAGTACAGTTAAAGTCTTCATCAGTCATTGGAACTTTAATTACTTCTTGTTTCCAGTTGCCACGATCATCTTTACAAAGAGGAACTACTTGTTCGAGCATTTCTAATATTGCTTGATCACCTTCAGATGAAGGAGTTTCAAAAACAGTTTCTTCATCTCCACCTTCAGCATAAGCTTGGCCCCAAGGAGTTAGAGATGTTTGGATTAGTGATAAACTAAGAACGAGTACCAGAAGCAATTTCATATATTCGCTCCTGGTTCACATTTAAAACTTTTTAACATTTCATTGATAGTTGGAGCGTCTTTTTTGTTCCACTTCTCTTTATACATGGCCTTTATGTGAAAGAGTTGCTTTTTACATAGAACATACATTGATTTTTCAACGAAGATTATTCCACCGAGGTCGTATCTCCAACCAAAGACATGTGCAATTGTACTCTTTGACCATTCTTCTTTTTTGTATGGATAAAACTCTTTGGCCTCTCCATGTCTTGTTCCAAGCCACCGGAGTGCGTCTTCTTTGTAATTATTTTCATTTTTTGAAAAGTCTGAATCTTTGAATCCAAAATTTTTAATATCAGAAGGAGTTATACTTACTGTCACTCTTGTTCCATTCTTCATTGGACTTGTAACAAGAAGAGGAAACCCCATAACTTTTTCAAAGGTTTTCCATTTTTTAGGAACTTCGAGAGAAACTTTTGCACGTCCTAAGTCTATCCATCCTGATGAATTGGCAAAAACATGACTGAGTGGGATGATAATAATTATCATTGCACAAAGGTATAAATGACCTCTATTGGTTTTTTTCAATTCTCTCTCCTCTAAATATTATCGGTCAAAATAAAGTATAGCTTGACCAATAAAGTATGGAGAAACGAGAAATCAGCTATTTATGGCATTATTTTTTGGGTTTATCCACGTTGAAGAAGTCTTTCTTTTTAGCTGGGTAGAGATTGAATGTTCCCATACCTTTAGCGATGAGGAGACCTGTTTGAGAATTCTTGATTTGTCCACTGCTCACGACTAAGCTTTTTCCTTTAAAATCTATCGTATTGGTTCCAACAAGTTCATCTCCAATCTGAGCAGGACCTAGATAGTTTATCTTAAACTCAACTGTTGCACAGAGCTTGTCCTCTGTTACGGCCAATGAGAGAACGGGAACTCCAAGAAGAGCATCCATCATGGCCGCGATCGCACCACCATGACATGTATCTGGAGAAGAGAGGTGTTCTTCTTTAACTGTCATTTTATAAACAACTTCTCCTGGATCTAATAGGTCAAATGTCATCCCAAGATGTTGATCAAACTTGGAAATACTTTTGTATAGTTTCTCTAATTCTTTGGGAGTCATTAATGTCCTTATTTATGTTCTAAGATGAAAGTTTTACTTGAACTATTCTTTGAACTGATTCCTTTTCTTATATTAAGCATAGATCCAATTTTCTTACCAAGTGATTCTGAGTTTTTATCTGTTTTTGTATTAGAAACCCTGCCTCTTCCAAGTCTTCCATAAACCATGTCGACTTGAGACTTTAATTGATTCTTAAGTGTAATCAACTCTTTTCCTGAAGCGAACTCATTATTCATTAACTTTTGTTTCTCTAGGAAACCTTTTGCTAGGCCTTTATAAAAAGAATTTTTAGCAGTAATTCCTTTTAGTGTCGGGTTGTCCCTCTTGGTCATTAGCCAGAGTCTTTCTAGTTCATCATCTAAAAAGTTGGCTACATATTCAGCAATTTTTACATTAAGTCTAGAGCCTATGATTTCTATATAGACTTGTGACTTTCCATGATTAAAAACAGGTTGAACCATAAAGGTTGATAGAATGTCATAGATGGCCTGAAGTTTAGAATTGTTTCGCTTACTTGATAAAACACGCTTAAGACAGACATCTTCTTCAATTGTTGAATGAATACGTTGAAGGTTATGTTTTGTAATAAGTTGATTTGCCTTTATAGTGGCAAGTTCTGATTCATGTTGATTAGAACTTTTAGAAAGGGCCAATAGCTTTTGTACTTTTTCTATTAAGGCCTCTGACTTAAGGTCTCCTTCACTTGATAAATTTTCTGTTTGAATATTTGACTTCGCTAAATATACGTTTTCTTTCCAACCGAATGAAAGACAAATGTTTCTAAAGTCTGTGCTATGTCCATCAATCAACCCTGTCGACATAAATTGGAAAAAATGAGCTAGTTCATGTCTTAGTACATTCCCTAATACATCTTCTTTTGCTTGATACATTAACTGTTTATTGATTCCTATTTGCCACGAATGAGAATCAAACCATCCCAGTTTTGTAGGATCTTCAAAAACGACGAAGTTAAGAGGGTGGAGAAACCCATTATAAAGAACTCGCTTGCGCTTATAATCAAGTCTCATTTCTTCCACAATTACCTTTCTGGCCTTTTGTTTGACCCGTTCTAGGAAGGTGAGAATTGAAGAAGAGTAGATTTGCATGGGTTTATCTTGACGAATTCTCTCCGGATAGACAAGTGTTGGTGCGCTGCGCATGATATTTATACTTGGTGGATTTTTAAATGAATATTAAACTAGAACTTATGGAAATTAATGAAATTAACCCTAAGAAACTTAAGGCCGATGAGCAAGAACAAACTCTTTGGTATCGAGGTGACAAGGGTGATCTATTTATTATCTTTACTGCAGATAGAATTACTCATTTTGAAGTTACTATAGATGACAAACATATCGAAGGTGGACACTCTCGGACAATGAGATATGGAATTGTAGATCCAGATGAGCATGTCAAAGATGCACTTCAATTTAAAAAATCTCGGATGGTACAATTTAATGAAGAAATCCCTAAGGGGTTCATTGATGAAACAATAGAAGTTGTTTTTGCTTCAAAGAATTTAGAAACGCTGATGAAAGAAGGGATCATGTTATTTCTTTCTTCCGGTGGAGCAAATGATACCGGTTTGAAGCTAGAGTCAGGGCAGTATGAATCTCTTAGGGAGATAGTTCCTAAACCGTTTGACTTCAGCTCTTTTCTTTCAAAATGGTGGAAAACAGGTCTAGGAGTTTTTATTCTATTGATTATGGCCAATTTTATTTATGAGTATATTTATAAAAATAAGATTGAGCTTGCTTGTAAAAAAGGCTCGACTGTAGCTTGTGCAAATTTAGGTATGCTCAACTCTCTGAAAGGTAGAAGTAACCCTAATCAAGTTTGGATTAATACAATTTCATCAGGACGTGAACAAAAGAAAAAAGATTGTGATGAAGGAATGATAGAGTCTTGCTATGAATATTATGATGAAATGATAGCACTAAATAAATTTGAAAAAAGTGTTCTCAACAAACTTCATGTCAAGGCCTGTGACCAAGGCATTGCAAGAGGGTGTTACGTTTTAGGAAAAGAAGAGTTCTTTCAAGGGAACGTTGATAAAGCTGTAAAGTTTTTTGAAAAATCTTGTTTAAAGAATCATCTCGATTCTTGTGAGTTAGTTCTTAACGAAAAGAAATATACGTTTAACCTCGAGGAGTGTTCGAACGGAGATAATGAGGCCTGTTACTTGGTAGCTCTAAAAGAAATAGGGGAAGGGAAAACTAAGGAAGCTGAGTCTCGGTTAGAGATGTCATGTGAAGCAGGTCATGCTCCATCATGTTCAAAGTTAGCAAACCTTCTTATTAGAAAAAAACAAGTTGGGAAAGCACAATCTCTTTACCATAAATCTTGTAAGATGAATGATATGACTAGCTGTTTTAATTATAGGCATATGACTTCAAGAAACAAAGAAGAGCGGAAGTTTGCTTTAAATCTGCTTAAAGATTGTCAAAAAGGTAATGAGAAGGCCTGTATACGACTCAAGAAAATTGATTAATCCAAGTCTCCGTGAACAATAATCTTTTTGAATGTCCTAACTGTATTTTGAATAAAAAAAGGACCCAAACTTGGGTCCTTAATTTAAACTGAAATTTAACTATATATTATTTTTTAGCAGAAATTGAAGATTTTAAGAAGTCTCTATTCATTCTTGCAATGTTTGAAATATCGATGCCTTTAGGGCATGAAGCTTCACATTCTCTTTCGTTAGTACAGTTTCCAAATCCTAACTCATCCATTTTTTCAACCATACTTTGAACTCTTTCATCGGCCTCAACGGCACCTTGAGGAAGGAGTGCGAGTTGGCTAACTTTTGCTGAGACAAAGAGCATGGCCGATGCATTTTTACAACTTGCTACACAAGCGGCACAACCGACACAAGCAGCAGCGTCCATTGAAAGGTCAGCATTCTCTTTTGAGATAGGTAAGGCATTCGCATCTTGAGGATTACCGGTGCTGACATTGACATAACCACCAGCTGCAATAATTTCATCAAATGCACTTCTATCAACCATTAAATCTTTTAAAACAGGAAAGGCCCTTGCTCTAAAAGGTTCAACGACAATAGTATCTCCATTCTTAAACTTTCTCATATGAAGTTGGCATGTCGTAGTGAGTGCCTCTGGTCCATGTGCTTGACCATTAATCATTAGAGAACACATTCCGCAGATACCTTCTCTACAATCGTGATCAAAAGCTATTGGATCTTTGCCTTCTCTTACTAGTCTTTCGTTAAGAACATCAATGAGTTCAAGAAAAGACATATCAGGAGAGACATTGTCCATTTTGTAGTCTTCCATGTGGCCTTTATCTAGACGATCTTTCTGTCGCCAAACTTTAAGACTTATATTCATGGATTGTGTATTATTTCCCATGTCGATTCCCCTTATTTGTAAGATCTTTGAGTAAGAGCTACGTTCTCGAATTGAAGTTCTTCAATATGTCTTAGTGGCTCAGCATCTACTCCTTGGAACTCCCAAGCAGCTACGTGAGAGAAGTTCTCGTCATCTCTCAATGCTTCGTTTTCTTCGGTCTGAGATTCATCTCTAAAGTGACCACCACATGACTCTCTTCTTTCAAGAGCATCTCTTGCCATTAATTCACCTAACTCTAGAAAGTCTGCAACACGGTTTGCCTTCTCGAGTTCAGTATTAATGTTGTTATTGTCCCCAGTAACTTTCAGGTCTTTCCAGAACTGTTCACGAAGGGCCTTGATTTCAGAAATTCCTTTCTTAAGTCCTTCTTCATTTCTGGCCATTCCTACGTATTCCCACATAATTTGACCTAACTCTCTGTGGAAGTCGTCAGTTGTCTTAGAACCATTGATTGATAATAACTTATCAAGTTTTTCTCTCGATTCTTTGTGGGCCTTTTCGAACTCTGGAGAATCAATAGTCACTTTTTCTTGTTCAGGCTTATCTGTTACAAAGTAATTTCCTAAAGTATAAGGAGCCACAAAATAACCATCTGCGAGTCCTTGCATAAGAGCAGAAGCTCCTAGTCTATTGGCTCCGTGGTCGGAAAAGTTAGCTTCACCTAAAACAAATAAACCTGGGATATTTGACTGAAGATTGTAATCAACCCATAAACCACCCATTGTGTAGTGAACGGCAGGATAAATTCTCATTGGAACTTGGTATGGATCATCATCTGTGATTCTCTCATACATATCAAAAAGGTTTCCATATTTAGCAGCAATAGTATCTTTACCATCTCGCTTAATAGCATCTCTAAAATCTAAATAGACAGCGACACTTGTTGGACCTACACCTTTCCCATCATCAACTGCCTGCTTAGCATTTCTTGACGCTACATCTCTTGGAACAAGGTTTCCAAAAGAAGGGTACTTTCTCTCAAGATAATAATCTCTATCATCTTCAGGGATTTCATTTGGTGCCCTCTTATCATCTTTATCTTTAGGAACCCAAACTCTACCATCGTTTCTAAGTGACTCAGACATTAACGTAAGTTTAGACTGATGATCACCGTGAACTGGAATACAAGTTGGGTGAATTTGCGTGTAACAAGGATTTGCAAAATAAGCACCTCGTTTATGTGCTCTCCATGCAGCAGAACAATTTGAGGCCATTGCATTGGTTGATAAGAAATAGACATTTCCATATCCACCAGTACAAAGAAGAACAGCATCAGCAGCATATCTTTCGATTTCTCCTGTCACTACATTTCTTGTAATGATTCCTCTCGCTTTATTGTTAACTAAGACTAGGTCAAGCATTTCTCTTCGTGCGTAGAGTTTAATCTTGCCTTTATTAACTTCTTTCATCATGGCCGAGTAGGCACCAAGTAAAAGCTGTTGACCAGTTTGCCCTCTGGCATAAAAAGTTCTAGAAACCTGCGCTCCTCCAAATGAACGATTGGAAAGGTAGCCACCGTAATCTCTAGCGAAAGGAACACCCTGAGCAACACATTGGTCAATAATATTGTTTGCAACTTCTGCAAGTCTATAAACGTTGGCCTCTCTTGCTCTGTAGTCTCCACCTTTTACTGTGTCGTAAAAAAGTCTCCAGGGAGAGTCACCATCGTTAGGATAATTTTTAGCTGCATTAATTCCACCTTGAGCCGCAATTGAGTGAGCTCGTCTAGGAGAATCTTGAATACAAAAACTTTGAACGTTGTAACCAAGTTCAGCAAGTGAAGCTGCTGCTGAAGCGCCCGCTAGTCCAGTACCAACGACAATAACATTGAATTTTCTCTTGTTGGCAGGGTTAACAAGTTTCATATTAAACTTATGCTTTTCCCATTTTTCATGAATTGCTCCCTCTGGAACATTCCCATTGAGTTTTTTGATAGTCATCATTTCACTCCTTGAAAATAGCAGTAGATCGGAAGTGCCGAGTATCCTACTGTGATAAGTAATGCATAAAGTTTAGATACACATTTTAAAGTACAATTGTATTTAGGATGATTAAAACCTAGTGATTGAAATGCTGACCAAAACCCATGAGAAACATGGATACCAAGAGAAAGCATTGCAAAGATATACCAAAGAATATTTAGAGGAGATTTAAAGTGTTCTATAACTGTCTTATAGATATCTCGCATCTCTACGCCACCAACTTGAGTTGTATATATAGTTCCAAACTTAAAATTCAGTAAGTGAAGAATTAAAAATACTAAAGTGATGATTCCAGTATATGGCATTGTGCTTGAAGCAAATGTGGCCCCTCGTCCAGTTGGCGACTTCATATAATACTTAACAGGCCTAGCCTTATTATTTTCAATCGTAAGTCTTGCCGCGAGTGCAATATGCGAAAGAAAGAGAAGAGCAAGAACTGCTTCTGCCGGATAGAGTAATGGGTTAGTTACAAGTGTGTGAGCATAGGTGTTGAATACGTCTGGTCCTAAATAAATCAAGCAGTTTCCTGCAAGGTGGGTTATGAGAAAACCACATAGGAGTAGACCCGTAACACCCATGACTTGTTTTTTCACAATAGAACTTGTCATGATCTGTTTGAACGATCTCATGGAAATTAATCTCCTTAAAGAAGTGTGAATTTTTAAAACGAGGTTAGTATAACTGAGGATTTACAGTAGGTTAAGAAGAAAGGTAAGTGAAAATACTTATAAACAATGCATCATGAAATGTCGCAATGTTCTTAAAGTGATTATGTTTTTTGGAAAGTTGCTCGAGTGATTAAGTTTTAAGTCCTTTAATCGCTGCAAGTTGCTTCTGTGACAGCTTATGGTCAAATTGGATTCCCATTTTAATAGTGGGGCAGTGGACTCCATTGATCTTATTATCTACTCGAACCATATAAACAATTTTGGCCATGTAGTAATTCGGATAGGACATTTTACCAAGTTTTACTATTTTGACGCGATCACCCTGAAAGAAAAATCTTTGATCGGCCAAATTGACATTAAATGAAGCGCCTTTTTCAGAAATATCATAAAGACTAAATTTAAAAATTTCTTCTGTGTCAATTGTACTTTTTGGATGAAAAACTTCGACACTATGATTTGATTTAAACCCATAGTGAAACCTTGAATGAAACCTTTTTTCATAGAGTCTTACTTCTTTTGGAAACTTTACAATAATATTATTTTTAGTAACCCGTATATCAGACTGCTTAAACAAAATGCTTCTCTCGTTGCCTCTTAAGTAAAGTGTAGTCATTCCACTAAAAACAAAATCTGTATTGTCAGGTAGAGGAGCGAGAACAAAATAGCCTTTCTCAGGAAAAATTTCCTTAATGTAACTATTTTTCATGTTTCTTCCATCCGAAGTGTTTTGCCAGATGAGTACAGGGCTGCTTTCGCGGTACATACGAATGAGCGTCGAGACAATCTCGTTAAAATTATTTTCGATTTTAAGATTTTCTAAGTTAAACGCCATCTTGTACCTATTTTGCCATAGATCATAAGATCTACCTACAAACCATAGGTAACTTGTCGGGTAATTGATAAAAATACTTTAGCTGCTAAAAACTTAATAACCTCAAGGAATTGATATTATTGAGGTTATTAGCAATTTTCACTTTGGAATTTGGCTTCTAGAGAGATTTCTACATCACTCCAGGTTTTACCTTCGTGTTTAGCCTTGCAGGCCTTATTGATATCATTTAATTGCTTTGTCATTCCAAAGTCTAAAACATCAATATAACCAGATGCACTTAATGTACTTTTTGAAATTGTATATTTCAAAGGAGCGTCTAACGTTTTTCCATTCATCTTAATGGATAGAATTAATTTTTTGCTCGTAAGTGACTTTATTTTAACTTCAATATCTTGACCACCAAGCATTGTTGAAAAAAATGAATTTGAAATTTTAGCATCTCTAGCTGGATTCTTAGTATGGACAGACTTCTTACTTGTTTTAATTGTCAAAGAGGCAGACTTCGTTATGTCCTGAATTGTTAAGGCCTCTTTCTTTCCTTTATAAGTAAAGTCTTTTAGCGTCCCACCAACACCAACTTTCAAAGGTGTTTTAAAGGCCTTCCAAGAAACCTTGATGTCTTTATTTGGCTCAATTGAATACATACATTCACCGGCCAATAATTCTAATGAAAATACTAAAACAATAAGTGAAATCAAAATTCTTTTCATAAAGCTTCCTTAACTGTATTCACAATGTTGAAAATTAGAAGATAGTTTATAGGGCCAACTTAAATGGTGCAACCTAAACGGAATATCAACATGAGTCGTCAAACTAAGGAATACCCCCAAGATTTCTTTCTTGTTTTACAAGACAGCCCGTTTTTAGAGGGAAGAATTTCTTTAAATAAGCTTGATAATGGGTTTTGTGTCGAAGTTGATGTTGTTCAAAAGGAATCTCGGAAAATTTATAAACATATAGATATTCTTTATGGACACGAAGATGAACAAGAAGCAATTGATGCAGGTGTTCAGAGACTGAGTCAGTTCTTTAAAAAATAATCCTTGTCATAGATATGACTCTATACGCTCTGTGTCTGTCATAGTTCTGACCCTGTGTAATAATTCAATTGAGTAAAAACAATACTTTAGGCAGTGTCTATAGGGCCTAAAAGTTGGCACGGCTCTTGCTATATTATAAGTGTGTGTGTGTAGAAGCTGACGAAGAAAGGATTTTTTCTAACGCTTCAATCAAATGTCTCTCGAAAAGCCCCGTTGTTCCAACGGGGTTTTTTGTTTTTGGGGCCCTTTTTTAATAATCCTTACGAACTAATGAATTGATGTATTAATGAGGCCAAGGCCTTTGCACCTTTTTGACTTAGGTTGTCATATATTGGGTTGTATTCATATATTCCAAAATACTGATGTCTGCCTTTTGTCCACTTTAGGTAACTCGAAATAACATCTGACATGAACTCTAAACTCAACCCATTAGGGTTTACAGCGCTTACCGCCTCCATAAAGGAGGAGGAGAGTGCATCAGAGTCTAAACTTAAAAGTATAATTTCATTTTGTGGGTCAATGAGGTTCTCAATGTGGCCTTCAAGTAAACCCCAGTCCGTCTCTGGAAATATCTTCATTTCGCCATGGGGGAGTTTGTCATATGTTGAAACAGTGTTAGAAAACTCATGGATTCCAACTTGTATTAATTTGAAGTTTCCATGATCCCAAACCTTTGAGGCCTGTCTAAATGGGGTTCCTGAGTGATTGAAGTCATCAGTTCTCGTATCTAAATGAGCATCGACATTAATGATTGTTATATTTTTAGTAAGCTTTGAAAGGGCCTGTATAAGAGGGAAAACGTGATCATGCCCTCCTCCGATGTGGCAAACTTTATGACCTTGAAAAAGGTCCAGTGCTTCTTTGATTCTATTTGTTTGCATCTCTTGAGAATGGTCAAAGTCCAAAACCTCTTCTTGTGCGTTGCTGGTTTGAACTTCTTTGCAATGAGGAAAATGCTTAGTGTAGGAAAAGTTTTTTAAAGTATTGAGTATCGACCTTGGTGCTAAGGAAGTACCTCTTCGTCCGCCATTCCTACAAACTCCATAATCGCTATCAGAGGTTAGAAAAAGTGCCTCAGCTTTTGCAATGTCATCTGTAAATTGAGTCTTAGATTTTGTTAATGACCTTTTTTTTAGTTCATTCCAATTCATGAATAACCTTTGTATATTCAAACACTTGATTCTTGTGCAATTTGTTTCAAAGGTATACCATTGAGGTAAGGATATAAAAAGACTCAACTTTCTCTCTCTATATATGGATGAAAACTGGTTTATATTTAAAGAGGATCATCACTTAGGTCCCTTCAGTTCGCAGAAACTTATGGCCATGTTTCATGAGCAGGAAGTTTCTGAAAACGTTTTAGTTTGGAAAGAAGGCTTTGATGCCTGGCTTCCAATGAAAGAATGTGCTGAGTTTAGTGAAGCTTTCCCAGTTATGGACGAACTCCCTCCACTCCCTCCGATTCCCTCTATGCCGAGTCAGAGTGAGCAGCTTAATAATAAAGTTAATAAAGCTCGTCCATCTACTGTAGACGAACTTTTAGACGATACTGTGAGTCTATCCCCAGAAGATCTTCAACCCCAAGCAGATCAAGAAACATCAGAGCGTTTTTGGTCAGATCTCGATGAACAGAAACCTCGGGTTGAAGAAGATTTAACAGAACAAATTAATCCTCTTGAATACCGTGAACCAGAAGAAGTCACAGGTGAAGTCTTTGAAGAGAGTATCATAGAGGATGAGGGGCCTCCTCCTTTACCACCTCTTCCAGTTGATGATGTTGAAGAAGAGTATGAAGAAATTATTGAAGAAGAGATTCAAGAAGCTCCGCAGGAGATGATTGTTGAATCACCGTCCTCTGAAAATGAATTCCTTTTTGAACACACTGATGTTTATGAGCAAGAGTATGAAGAGGATGAAGACGACTACGAAGAAGAAATACCACAAGTTGAAGTACCTTCACTTCCTGTAGAGGATGATGAGGTAATTGGAGTTGTTCAAGAGACTCCTCTCTCTGAAGTAGAGGCGATGCAGGCCAAAAGAGAGAAGAAAACTGAATTTCTTATCCATTCAGTCTGGGCAATCGCTTGTCTCTTTTTTATTACTATTAGCTTGTATGTAGGCTTTGGAGTTAAACAAAGAAAAGAACATTTTACAGGCCTCAAAAAGGCTGACTACCAGAGGCTCTCCACTAGAAGTAAAAAGGCAACCTCAGGATCTCTAGAAAAGCTAACTTTTGATATTGGTGTAGGAGTTGATCAACAATCTATTTGGATATCTGGAAATAGAAAAGGCCCGGCCGGACTTTTTCTGTCGATGCGCTCTGTAGATCAAAACATATTGGGACTTGGTCCCATCTTGGTGACTTCGACATCTGAATTAAAAGAAGGGGTAGCTCATTTTGATAAGTTTGATATTTTAAAAGGGAATAAGTTTTACCCAGGGCTTTATGAATTTCACTTTCAAGTATTTGACACTAGTCTTAAGCATCGATTCACTTTGTTTTTAAAAAACATTCCATTACTCGGCAGCCTTCCATTTGTATCTTCCTTTAAAGGAATAACGGATATTAAAAAACAAGTTCTTTTTTGGGGAGGGAATGTTTCAGAGTTTAAAGAAAAGTTAGCCACCTATAAAAAGAAAAATAAAGAATACTTAGCAAGACCAATTAAGCAGAGAATCGAAGCCTATAGTACATTAACTAATTTAAGTTTAAAGATTTTTACCCTCTACGATAAGGCCCTTATCAAGATGAAAAGGGGTAAAGATATTCTTGAGTTTGAAAAGACATACGGAACTCAAGTTGCTCCACTTCTTCAGGGAATTATTTTAGATAATATAAAGAAGCAAAAAAATATAAAAGATCAGAGTCCGAAAGAAGAAAAAAATTATAATAAACTTATTATGTATGGAAGACATGTAGGAGAGTTTGCGGCCGACATAGTGACTGAAACAAGAAAAATAAAAAAGTTATCTAAAAAACGGAAAAGATATTTAACGTCAAAATTTAAAAAAACATTGGAAAAGCTTTCTCGAGAAGGAAATTCTCTTGTTTCAGAGTCAAATTCACAACTTAAAAACCTTTAAAACTTAAATTGAATAGGCAGGATTACTTTTGGTTTCAAACTTCTCTGAAGTTTTGAATTTTCCTCGTTCGTCTTGAGTTAGTGTTGCTCCCCAAAACTTTGGGTCATGTTCGAAAACCATTTTCAACTTATTCTCAATAATAAACGGGAGTATTCTCTTTTTATCCTCAGTGGAGACTGCTGGAGCAATATCATACGCCATGACCCATGGAACATGAATATGATTACTAGTAGGTACTATATCTGCTAAATAAATCATTTCTTCGTCATAAGGGTGACACATAAAAGGTGTGTGACCATGTGAAGTAATAAACTTAATATTCATCTCTGGGATAATGACTCCCTCTTCTCCCTCGATCCAATTGACCTTATTTGAATTGTCATATTCTTTAATAATTGATGAGAAGTACTTATCTTGAAATGAACCTCTATCTCGATCAGAAGGGCAGAGTGCATATTCCCAATGTTTTTTATGAAGATGAAGTGTTGCATTTGGGAGTACAGGTTCAATTTTCGAATTTACATTTTGAACGAGTCCACCAATATGATCAAAGTGAAGATGACTGATGATTAAATCTGTAACGTCAGTTGGCTTAAGATTAATTGACGCAAGTGCTATTTCTAAGGGGTTTGTTACGCTTCGCACATCAAACTGCTTATCAAACTTGTCCCCATGATAATCCCCAATTCCCGTGTCAATCAGTACGACTCTCTTATCTTGTTTAATGAGAAGTAAACGAAGGGCCAGGTCAATTCTATTATGCTCATCAGGAGGAGAGTTCTTCTCCCATAAAGGTTTCGGAATGATTCCATACATAGCACCTCCATCAAGTCTAAACATTGCGGGCTCAACGATGAAGTACTCTTTGCTTGTCGTCATTATTCATCCTTTATAAACATTTTAAAGTGCGAGGGATTATCCCCGTCAGTACTAAAAAAATCAAGTATTTGTGAAGCAATGCTCCTAGCACAATGTGCACTATACCACTAATATGAGGAACAAATTTAAAGACATACGTAATCTTTAGGAGATCTTATGAATGTTCATGAGTACCAGGCCAAAGACTTAATGAGAAAATTCGGTATTAAGGTTCTGAATGGTCAGGTGGCTAAGTCTGTAGACGAAGCTGTTGCTGCTGCAGAAAAATTAGGTGGAAACGTTTGGGTTGTTAAGGCCCAGATTCACGCCGGAGGAAGAGGAAAGGCCGGTGGTGTTAAACTAGCGAAGTCAATTGATGAAGTTAGAGAGCATGCTAACGATATCCTTGGAAAAACTCTTGTGACTCATCAAACTGGACCTGAAGGTAAAAAGGTTCTTACTCTTTTAGTTGAAGAGGGTTGTGAGATTGATCATGAGTATTATGTAGGACTAGTTTTAGATCGAGCCAAAGGAAAGATTACTTTCATGGCCTCTACTGAAGGTGGAGTTGAGATTGAAAAAGTAGCCGAAGAAACTCCTGAAAAAATTATTAAACTTGCTATCGATCCTGCCACAGGCTTCACTCCTTTTATGGGAAGAAAGCTTGCATACGGTATTGGTATGAAAGATAAAGACATGATTAAGAAAGCAACATCTTTCTTTAAAGGTCTTTATGATCTTTATATGGAAACAGATTGTACTGTTGCTGAGATTAACCCACTTGTTACGACAAAAGACGGTGATGTTCTCGCTCTTGATGCAAAGTTAAACTTTGATGACAATGCTCTTTTCAGACACCCTGAAATTGCAGAACTTAGAGATGCAACTGAGGAATCAGCAAAAGAGCTCGAAGCTTCAGAGCATGGACTTTCTTATATTGAACTTGATGGAAATATTGGTTGCTTAGTTAATGGTGCCGGTCTTGCGATGGGAACGATGGATATTATTAAGCTTCATGGTGGTGAGCCTGCTAACTTTTTAGATGTTGGTGGTGGCGCTACTAAAGAAACGGTTCAAAAAGCTTTTAGCATTATTCTTCAAGACGACAATGTTAAGGCGATCTTAGTTAATATCTTTGGTGGAATCATGAAGTGTGACATCATTGCTGAAGGTGTTGTTGGAGCTGCAAAAGAACTTGGAATACAAGTTCCTCTCGTTGTTAGACTTGAGGGGACAAACGTCGCTCTTGGTAAAAAGATTTTAAATGAGTCAGATCTCAAACTAATTGCAGCAAATGACTTAGCTGATGCCGCTGTTAAAGTTGTTGCAGCAGCTAAAGGTGAGGAGGTTTAAGATGGCCATTCTTGTTAATAGAGATACTAGATTAATCACAGTAGGTTTCACAGGTAAGCAAGGAACTTTTCATTCTCTTCAATCGAGAGATTATGGAACAAACTTTGTTGGAGGAGTCACACCAGGTAAGGGTGGATTGATCCATGAAGGTTTTCCAGTGTTCAATACAATTGATGAGGCCAAGGCCAAGACTGATTGTAATGCAGCAATGATTTTTGTTCCGCCACCGTTTGCAGCTGATTCAATTTTAGAATGTATTGAAGCTGAAATTCCTTTGATTATTGCTATTACTGAAGGAATACCCATTACTGATATGGTGAAAGTTAAGTCTGCATTGAAAGGTTCAAGTAGCCGTTTGATTGGACCAAACTGTCCAGGGATTATTACTCCTGGAGAATGTAAAATCGGAATTATGCCAGGACATATTCATATGCCTGGAAAAGTTGGTGTGATTTCAAGATCAGGAACACTTACTTACGAAGCAGTTTTTCAGCTCACTCAAAGAGAGATTGGGCAGAGTACATGTTTTGGTATCGGTGGAGATCCTGTTAACGGAACTAACTTCATTGATATGTTAAAGCTTTTTGAAGAAGATCCTGATACTGATGCAGTTATTATGATTGGAGAGATCGGAGGGTCAGCTGAAACTGATGCTGGAAGATGGATTCAAAAAAATATGAGTAAACCTGTTGTGTCTTTTATTGCTGGGGCCTCTGCGCCTCCAGGGAAAAGAATGGGACATGCTGGGGCCATTATTTCTGGAGGAGACGATACAGCTGAAGCTAAGTTTCGAATCTTGGAAGAGTGTGGAGTAACAATTGCGAGATCACCTGCTGAGTTAGGTGAAAAAATGGAACAAGTACTAAAATCAAAAAATAGCTGATTAATCAGCATTACTAGGAGTTGAGTTATGGCAAAAGAGAGAACGCTATCGATAATCAAGCCAAACGCTGTTGAAGATAACAATGTAGGAAACATCATTGGACGTTTTGAAAAAGAAGGTCTACGTGTTGCTGCTGCAAAACTGACAAAACTTTCTAAAGAAAAAGCAGAAGGTTTTTATATTGAGCATAAAGAAAGACCATTTTTTGGTTCTTTAGTTTCATTTATGACTTCTGGACCAGTAGTACTTATGGTTTTAGAAGGTGATAATGCTGTTAACAAAAACCGCGAAATTATGGGTGCAACAAACCCTGCTGAAGCGGCCGAAGGTACAATCAGAAAATTGTATGCGAAGTCTATCGAAGCAAATGCTGTTCATGGTTCAGATTCTGGAGCATCAGCTGAAAGAGAGATTAACTACTTCTTCGATGGAAATGAACTATCTGATAGATGGTCATAAATTTGATTCAAATTGACTTACTATAAGAAGGGCACATAAGTGCCCTTTTTTATTTAGTTTCTGAGTACTTGAGCATTTAAGTGCCTGATTTTATACAATATTTCTATTGACGGCCTCTTAACACTTCTCTTAAATGGTGAAAACTAGACCTGTATATATTACAAGGGCCATTGAAGGTTATGACACTTCGCGATATAAATGTCTTGGTTATTATATCTCACCCAGAGGAGCTTTGAATGTTTAAAATTGGCGATTATGCAGTATGTCCCGGACATGGTGTTGGCCAGATTACTGATGTCGAAGAGCGAGATCTTGGTGGTGAAAAGAAATACTTTTATATCATCAAGATACTTGCCAACGGAATGACAGTAATGGTCCCAACAGATTCAGAAAACGGTGTACGTGGACTGGTTCAGGACAATGAAATTGGAGAAGTTTATACTCTTCTTCAGGATCACGATGTTGAAGTAGATAATTCTACTTGGAACAGAAGATATCGTGAGTACATGAATAAAATTAAAACAGGTTCTTTGATTGAAATCGCAGAAGTATTAAGGGCCTTATTTCTACTTAAAGATAAGAAAAACTTAAGCTTTGGCGAAAAGAAAATGCTTGAGCAGTGTAGAGATCTTATCTCACAGGAAATTTCACTTTCAAGTGAAAGAGAAAAAGTTGACGTTGATTCTAGAATTAATGGCTACTTTATGTAATTTGAATCAAAATTTAATTTGATATAGCGACCGCTAAGCGGTCGTTTTTTTTTGCCCTTTCTTTGTGGTAACCTTCATCAATGAGTAAATTTAAACTAGTATCCAAATTCGAGCCATGTGGCGACCAACCACAGGCGATCAAAAAGCTGGTAAATGACTATAACGCTGGAACAAACAGGCAGACTTTATTAGGTGTGACTGGCTCAGGTAAGACATTTACTATGGCCCACGTTATTAAAAATTTGGGTAAGAAAACTCTTGTCTTGGCCCACAATAAAACTTTAGCCGCTCAACTTTATGCTGAGTTTAAAGAGTTCTTTCCTGATAATGCAGTCGAATATTTTGTTTCTTATTATGATTACTATCAGCCAGAAGCTTATGTAACAGGTAGTGATACTTATATCGAAAAAGATGCAAGTGTTAACGATGAAATCGATAAATTAAGACATTCAGCTACAAGGTCACTATTAGAGAGAGATGATGTGATTGTTGTTGCTTCTGTCTCATGCATTTATGGGATTGGTTCCCCTGATGAATATAAGAGTCAGAGTACGACTTTATTTGTAGGAGATACATTAGATAGAGACGAATTTCTTCGAACACTAATTTCAATACAATATCAAAGGAATGACATTGACTTCTCTAGGGGTTCTTTCCGAGTTCGAGGAGACTTAGTTGAAGTCTTTCCATCCCATGAAGAATCAAATGTCATAAGGGTAGAGTTTTTTGATGACGAGATTGAAAGTCTTTCGATTGTTGATCCTTTAAGAGGGAAAGTAATACAGACTCTTAGTAAAGTTGCCATTTATCCTAAATCTCACTATGTCGTATCTGAGAAAAAATTAGAAGTTGCGATTGAGAAAATTAAAGAAGAGTTGAGGTTCAGACTTCAAGAATTAAAAGAACAAGAAAAGCTAGTTGAACGTCAAAGATTAGAGCAAAGAACAATGCTTGACCTTGAGATGCTCGAAGAAATGGGTTTTTGTTCAGGAATTGAAAACTACTCAAGGCATCTCACTGGAGCCAAACAAGGTGATCCACCTCCAACTTTAGTCGATTTTTTTGATAAAGATTTTTTGATGATAATTGACGAGTCTCACATAACTGTTTCTCAAGTTGGAGGAATGTATAGGGGAGACAGGGCGAGAAAAGAGAACTTGGTTAACTACGGTTTTAGATTGCCAAGTGCTTTAGATAATCGTCCATTAAACTTCGAAGAATTTGACTCCAAACTAGATCAAGTTATGTATGTATCTGCTACTCCTGGAAATTATGAATTAGAGATAACAGGTGGAGAGTATGTAGAACAAATAATTCGACCGACAGGGCTTTTAGATCCTGAAATTGAAGTTCGAGATGCAAAAAATCAAGTCGATGATATGTTGGTCGAATGTAAAAAAGTAATTAAGAGTGGATTTAAAGTATTAGTAACGACTCTAACAAAAAAATTGGCCGAAGAGTTAACCAATTATTACAGAAGTGTAGGAATGAGAATTAAATATCTTCATTCTGATATAGATACTTTAGAGAGGATGGAGATTATACGTGACCTTCGGCTTGGAGAGTTTGATATTTTGGTTGGGATTAACTTACTTCGAGAGGGGCTTGATATACCTGAAGTAAGTTTAGTAGGAATTCTCGATGCAGATAAAGAAGGGTTTCTGCGCTCTGAAAAATCTCTGATTCAAACGATAGGGCGGGCAGCTAGAAACTCAGAAGGTCGAGTTATTCTTTATGCCTATAAAACAACCAAAAGTATGGATAAGGCAATGAGCGAAACAGCTCGAAGAAGGAAAATTCAACAAGAATATAACACTAAACATGGAATAGAACCTAAGACGATTATAAAGGCCGTAAGTGGTGGTGTCATTGAAACACTTAGAGGCTCAAAAGGTAAAAAAGGTAAAAAGAGCAAAAGGCTTGTCGAGCATGTTACTCCTGAATCTATCGATTTAAGAATTAATGAGTTGAAATTAGAAATGAAAACCGCTTCTAAAGAACTTCGTTTTGAAGATGCTGCTCAAATTAGAGATGAAATTAAAGAATTAAATGAAGTTAGATTAATGTTTTAATTATCCATATCACCTGTAAGAATTTCTGCAGTTAATTTTGAAATCCTTACTCTTGACTCTATACCGGTCGCAGAATCTAGTAATACTTCTTGTAACTCTCGACCAAGACCTAACATTACACATAATCTATCAGCTTCAACTTGTGCTTCAAGTGGATCAATATTTCTTTCATCATGTCTATAAAACAAATGGCCAATTTCATGAGTTAGAATCGCAAGTCCACGGTCAGGGTACCCTGAGTTTAAGATTTGTTGGAGATCTTTATATATTAATATAAAAGACATATGCTCATTTGAGTTAATAGCACAACTTAACCTTCCATTAGCAGGAATAAAAGCTATCGGACGTTTCGACCAAATATGATTTATTAATTCAATTGGTAAAATTTCTATGAACCTATCAAAGTTTCTCTTAAGATATTTATCATCTTTAATCCAATGGTGATGGGGTTTTGAATAGAATTCTTTTCTAAAAATTCTTTTATCTCCAAAGGTTTGAGGTTTAGACTTTGATATGTATTTTTTCAAGAAAGGAATTTTGTCAAGCATAGGTGTTCTCCTACACACTTTTCGACATAAATTCGTTATTCATGTGATTAATTAAAGCGACTGCTAATTACGGAAATGTTTTCCTTGATCGCAATAGTCTGACTTTGTGAATGCTAATATAAACCTATGAAACTAGGTTTAATTACATTTTTTATTCTCGGAATCATTTCCTCTAATGTAACAGCATACGAAAAAGCAGATGCATTTATGGTCACCTTATTAGAGAGAAGGATAAAAGTACTAAGTCCGAATAGCTTTAATTCACCTCAAGGAATTGTAATTAAAAATAAGACACTTGTTAAAGTAGTAGGTAAGTTTGTGGATGATAACAATAAGACCATTAAATTTCTTGCTGTTGAATCCGGAGAAACAAAATCAGTCGAACTAAAATTCAAAAAATCTAGAAAAATATATTTTGTACCGCTCGCTCCTTCTTTTCAGGAAGTAGAGCTTGTATTTGGGAAAAAGGCATATGAGGTTCCTCCGAAAAAGTAATATTAAAAAAACAGTTTTGGTACTGTCTGACCTGCATTTAGGGGCAGGGCAATACTTAAATGGGAGACCGAATATCCTTGAGGATTTTCATTACGATAAAGAACTAGTCGACTTCTTGGAATTTTATAGAAGTGGAGATTATGCCAATAGGGAAGTTGAGTTAATTATTAATGGAGATTTGTTCGATTTACTGGCCGTTCCGTTTGTTCCATATTTTGATGATGAATTTTGGAGTGAGGAAGCTGCTCTGGCTAAACTAGAGTTGATTCTCAATGCACATCCAGAGGTTATCCAGGGGATTTCAGACTTTATATCATCAAAAAATAAAACGGTAACTTATATAATTGGTAACCATGATGGTGAATTTGTTTTTGATTCATTAAAAAATAAATTACTAAAATTATTCGAAGAAAAAGATCGTCCAAACTTTAAAATTCTTATGAATGATCATGGAGAGTATTCTCCGGCTAAAGGGCTGTTGTTAAAACATGGTCATGAATACGAAGTTGCAAACAACTTTTCTCCTTCTGAGAGTTTGATAGTTGATGAATCAGGAAAAAAGTTTTTTCTCCCTCCTTGGGGATCATATTATGTAATTAGAGTGATAAATAAATTTAAAGAGCAAAGGGATCATATTAATTCAGTAAGACCAATTAAGAAATTTCTTATAAACGGTTTGATTTATGACACTTTGACGACAATGAGGTTTATGTTCGCAAATGCTTTTTACTTCATTATGGTTCGTTTTGTTGTCCTAGCAAAACAAGGTGAGAAGACTCTTGAGATTTTTAAAAGAGCATTGGAAGAACTAGAACTTTTTCAAGATTACGAAACACTAACAGAAGAATTTCTAGAGAAAAGAGATGAAGTCGGTGTTTTAGTTGTAGGGCACACACATGATCCAATTCACAGGATTTTTCCAGATGGAAAAATATTTATTAATACTGGTACTTGGACAGATATGCACTATCTTGATTTCGATAAAACAGAAAAAGGTTCACTCTTAACTTACGCTCAAATTAATGTACTGGATGAAAAAGAGGATACAGCTTTAGAGGCCTCTTTATTGGCATGGAAAGGTGCTCAGAATACACCTTATCAAGAGTTATCTTGATCAATCTTTGTAAAACAAATTTCTATAATAAATTCACCGTGATCACAGTTTATTGGAAATGAAACAATTTTAGTGTTTTTTGGGTAAGTAATAACGTGACCTTCCCCTCGAATCATATTAGGGACAGTCATTGAAGTTGTATAACCCTGTGTGGTTAGGTCTCGCTTCGCATTCCCCATAATGATATTAGAGATTTCGTTCCCTACATCCTCAATTTCTTCAGAGTAAACAGTGTATTCTTCCATAATCATGGCAGAAGCAATTTTGATATATGTAGGTTCAGGGAATGAAATGACAAACTGAGCACTATAGT
The DNA here is from genome assembly GCA_023954635.1 of Bacteriovoracaceae bacterium. Lineage (GTDB taxonomy): Bacteria > Bdellovibrionota > Bacteriovoracia > Bacteriovoracales > Bacteriovoracaceae > M0603. Next base: position 3,207 of record JAGSHI010000003.1, on the reverse strand, counting down.
TGTCTTTGTCGTTAATGGTACCGGAGACAGGGATTATAGAAGTAATATCATGTAGGGAGGCATTGCCTGATCTAAATTCTGGTTTCCCTGAGCTGATAGTAGTTGAAATCATTGTTTCAAAAACAGACTTAGTAGCGTCTAGAAATGGCTTCGAGAATTTTAGAAAGGCTTCTGAATCAGACATTTATACAAAAATCTTTGAAATTTTTTCTTTTAATACTTGCTCAGAAAATGGTTTCACAACAAAGTTACTAACACCTTCTTTTACAGCTACAACAACATTACTTTGTTCTGTTTCAGCTGTAACCATAAGAAAGGGAAGTGCTTTGTATCTAGCATCAGCTCTTAATTTTCTAAGTAAGTCTATTCCTTGCATCTGAGGCATATTCCAGTCAGAAACGATAAACTCGTAAGGTTCACCTGCGGCCATGGCCTCTTCAATCATAGGCCATGCAGTTGCACCGTCATCAGCTTCAGATAGGTTAGTGAATCCCATTTTTTTAAGCATATTTTTTACTATTTTTCTCATAGTTGTCATGTCGTCAACGACAAGAATTTTCATATCTGCTTTAAGACCCATTTTTTCTCCAATTAAGCTGCAGCTTTAAAGGTACCTGTTTTAAATAATCCTAGAAAATTTTCATATAAATCTTCACCAAAATCAACTACCAGTGCGTCCTTATTTTGTTCAAATACGTTACAGGAGTCTACGAGACCTTGAGCATTTGCATCAACCTTGCCATCTACTTGATCTATGAACTCAGCTACTAGCCCAATAATGAGTGAAAGCTGATCAATTTGGTCCCCAGATTTTCCGTGAGGGTGCCCTTTACCTGAGAGGCGCTCATGATGATCTTTTATAACCTCTAAGGTTCTTGGTATTAATTCCACTTTAGACTTCTTAAGTATGTGCGTGGAAAGGTTTTGGTGCTTCTTATAGAGGTCAGTGCCCTCGGTTGTCTGTTCCTCAAGTGAAACTTTAGAAAGCATAATTGGAACTTGTGTCATACCGAGATGTGAAAAGTAAGCACTACAAACTAATGTTGCTTGTGTGTCCTCATCATTAATACCTAAGATTTTTGAAAAAAACCAAGAGAGTGCAACAACACGGTTTAAGGATGTGTCGGAAACTAATAGTTTTTCAGCCAAGTGAGAGGCGAGACTTAAAGTGTGATTTCTTCTTAGGTCAAAACACATGATTTCATCTCTTGATCTTTCAATTAGCTTTGTGAAGTTATTGTCACTGATGGCCTTAGATACTTCTTCACTTGGTATAAACTTCTCTTTCTTCAATTTTTCCTTGAGCTTATTTTGAGCTTCCGAATGTAATGAGTTTTCATTATTACCACTTACGCCTTTAGTCGACCTTTCCTCTTCAACACTATGCGATTGTATCTGATCACTTTTAATTTGCATTGATCTAGTAAAGGTCAATTTTTGTTTTTCATTGATTGAAATTATCGCACCTTTTTTAACTAGGTGGTTTAGAAAGGCTGACTTTGGCTTTGTAAGTGGACTGTTGGCCCTAAGAAATGGAGTGTACGTGTTGTTATGAGGATTATATATATAAAGATGAAAAGGAAAAATCTTATCATTTTTCAGCATCTTTTGTTCAATATGGAAATAAACTTTTTTGGCCATCTAACCTGCTTTCTTCCCGAATAATTTACCAAGTACACTTTTACTTTCTTTTTTCTCTTTACTCACTTTTATATGTTGATCTAGAAAAATTCCTCTAGCTCCTTCTGTAATAATCTCAATTGCTATTGATAGTTCTTCATCGACATTGGACTCAAACTTTGCAACTAATACTCCTAGTGGAGTAATCCCTTCAAAATATGGGAATATAAATTGATTTTGCTCTTCTTGCCAAGTTGGGTCAGACCAAATAGGTAGCCCTTGAGATACCCAATGCTCATTATTCTCTTTAACTAGTTTTGAAGCACTTACTGGATCGACACCAGCATAGGAGCTCATTTCTAATTTCTTGCCATTACTTTTACAGAAAACACACCAGGAAGCACCTTTTGAAATTAGTTTCTCTCCTATTTCATCAAGGATGATTGAAGGAGACTTTTTACTCATATACATTTCTAAAATTGAAACTAGATCATCTAGGCCATTTGGTTTGGCTTCAATAATCGGAATCTCCACGGTTTCTATTCCGTCTTTTGTATTCTCTTGTTTTATTTTATCTGGAGTAGGTGTATCTCCAATTGATAAATCAGAGCCATCACTTCCTTCTCGATCAGTGCTAATCCCACCAAACTCATCATTTAACTTCTTGTAATCAATTGTTTGTTCACCCCAGTCTTTTTTCTTCGCATACTTTATTTCAGAACCTGACTTCGAAAAGAGTGATTCAAACTCAGATTCTTCTGCTTGGTTTTTCTTAGGGTCTTCTGCTTCCATTGTGGGAGCATCTTTTTTCTTACCTGGTCCGGATTCAAAAGAATAACCATTTTCCTTCTTTCGATTCTTATCATCGTCGAGGGAGTCGGCTTCCGCTTTTTTGTTTTTCTCTTCTAAGCTCTCTTCGTTAGGTTTTTTCTTCTTCCCATAATAGCTTTCAATCTCATCGGACTTCGAACCTTTGCCTTTCATTCCATTTTTGTTATCTTCACTCCAGCCTTCAGTTTCTTTTTTCTTCTTATCAGCTTCTAATGAAAGAGTGCCGTCTGTTTGAACATCGTCTTGTATATCTTCTTTAGGAGCTTTATTTTTCTTTTTACCGTAATAACTTTCTAACTCATCAGATTTTTCGCCTTTGCCTTTCATTCCACTTTTTGCGGAATCTTCCCAGACTTCAGTTTCTTTTTTCTTTTTATCTTTATCGAGACTTAATGCACCTGATGAGTTCTCTTCATCTGCTTCTGAATTTACATCTTCCTTTTTCTTCTTTTTTCCATAGAACCCTTCTAACTCATCAGACTTCGAGCCTTTTCCGCTCATCCCATCTTTTTTATCAGCAGGGGACTGTGTTTTTCCACCGAGATTGCCAGCTTCTTTCTTAAGTCCGTCTTTTTGTTTTCCAGCTAGGTTGCCAGCTTCTTTTTTAAGTTCGTCTTTTTGTTTACCGGCTAGATTACCAGCTTCTTTTTTAAGTCCGTCTTTTTGTTTACCAGCGAGGTTACCAGCTTCTTTTTTAAGTTCGTCTTTTTGTTTACCAGCGAGGTTGCCGGCTTCTTTTTTAAGTCCGTCTTTTTG
>JAGSHI010000194.1 GCA_023954635.1 Bacteriovoracaceae bacterium | reverse complement strand
GAGCAAAAAGCCAACTGTTTTTTGTCCTACTTTAACGACTTGTTAGAGTACTTTTCACCAAGCTCTTCTAGCTTACTATATACATCACGCAAGCCAATTAATATGTCAGGGCCTCTAGTTTCAGAATTAGGCATTTCAAAGAAAACAACACTTCTGTTAGAAGCGGAGTCTTTCTTAATAACATATGAAAGCATTACAGATTTATAGTTTTGAACTCTATCGACAACGCAATTATTAGGCTCTCTATAATCACCAATACTCTCTCGGTAAAGCAGTAAAGTATTCAGGTCTTCAAAAGTTTACTCAAAAAATTAAGGCGAAGGAATTAAGCGAAAATCCAGTAGGAATATACTTTGGTCATATAAATAGTAATCGAGGAATTGAAGACCTTTTATTTGTAACAAAAAAACTGAAAGATAATGGCAAAGAGTTCAAGCTGATTCTGATGAGCCAATTTACCCCAGAGAAAAATCAGTATCACCGTGATCTTTTAAGTGAAATCGACGGCCTAGGAATAAAAGACAATATTTCTTTTACAGATAGAGTGGATGACGAACTGGTCTCCCTGTTTTTTCAAGCCGCAGACTTTGCCCTACTTCCTTTTACGGATGGAGCTAGTTTTAAAAATGGATCATTGGCCACGGCCGTTATTCATAACCTACCCATGATTACTACCCTTAACGAAAAAACCGAAGTTGAGCTCAAGGACTGTAATGGCATCAAGTTTTATTCTTCCGGAAATAAGACTGAGCTGGAAAAAGTATTAAGTGACTTTTTCACTAATAAGGACCAGTGGGGCGTATATGCAAGAGAAGTTGAAAAATTAAATCATATTTATTCTTGGAATAATTATCTAGAAAAGAGAAGTGAGATTTATGGAGTTTGTTAAATGCTAAAAGTCCTGGCTGACCAAAACCAAATTGATAATGCAAGAAAAGAGCTTAGAGACCTCGGAGCTGATACTTCTACTGGTTGGAGAAGAGCGCTTTTTAAACTACTTTATGGAATTAGATACCGCTCCCCTGCACAACCTATAAGTATAAATAAATCTTGGGATACATTACTTATCTTGAAAATGATCGAGGAATATTTTCCAAACAAGCTCGACACTGCCATTTTTGAAATGGGATCTTATAACTCTGAAATACCGGTTAGCCTTTGGAACAGAGGATACAGAAATATTAGGGCCTCAGATTTTAATCCAAAAGGTCAGTGCATAAACTATTATGCCAATAGTATAGAATTTCATGTTGAGGACTTCTATGCGCCAAACATTCCTGAAAGCAGTTTAGATGTGATGACTGCCCTTTCAGTTATAGAGCATGGTTACGATCAGCATAAATTTCTATCAGCTTGTCAGAAGTATTTAAAACCCGGCGGCATGGTTATATTTACAACTGACTATCATAAAGAAAAACTTTCTATCCCTGAAGATTATAGGTTATTTGATCTAACCTATATGATCTTTTCTAAAGAAGAGATTCAAGACTTACTTGAAGAAGCAAAAAAGTATGACCTTGAACTTGTCTCAGATATTGAATGGGGAGATTCAGAGTATCCCATAGAGTTTTTAGGTCATAACATGACTTTTATTCTCATCGCTTTTCGAAAAAAAGGCTGATTAACCGTGAAGAGTAGACTGGATAACTTTGCATTAAACTTCTCTTCATCGGGTTTTAAGTTCATTATTTCTACCGTTCTTGGGTTTGTATTAACTCCAATCATTATTAAAAATGTTGGAATCGAAGCATTTGGTCTTTTTAAAACTCTCCAGGACTATATTGCTTATTTATTATTGCTGGAATTCGGACTCTATGGTGCTCTTCTAGCGACTTTCAACAAAATTGTTAATAACCAAGATAAAAATGAAAAGTTACAGGTTTTCTGGTTGAGTATTAGTAATTATATTAAAGTTGCTTTGGGAAGTCTCTTTGTTGGTCTCTTAATCCTCCCTTTTATTACAACACTGATTAAGAACGACCACTTGTTAGAACATAGCTTTTACTATTCTTATATTGCCTTATTGCTAGGATTTATAACGCTACCTTTTCTAAGTTTTAAAGCATATCTAGATGCTTCTCAAAAAGGTTATCTCGTAAGCATTGGCCTTACGATTCAAATTATAAGTAATGCTATTTTAGTTGTGCTCTCTCTTTACTTTGAACTTGGGGTTCCAGGTCTTTGTACAGCACTTCTGATTTCTAACTTCTTAAGCTCACTTTGGTATTTTTATGCTTCAGATATAAAACTAAAAGACATTATTTCACAGAGAAGAGTATTAATATCTAATAATTCGTTAGTAAAACAAATTTCAAAAATGAGAAAAGCAATGTTTTCTACGGACCTATCTGGAAAAGTTTGTTTATTCACCGATAATATTATTATTGGTTATTTACTAGGAGCCAAGTTTGTCACTCCTTTCTTTGTCACACAAAAGCTCTCTTTGATCATACAAACTCAACTTCAATATCTTTCAAACTCTAGTTGGGCAGGTCTTGGGGAAATTTACCACAAAGAATCCCCTGAGGCCTTAGGTCAAAGTATTATTGACTTAACAAAATGGATTGGAATACTAGGGGTCGTAGCCCTTGTTCCCCTTGTCAGTTATAATCGTTTCTTCATTGAACTTTGGACTGGTCCTGCTACCTACGCAGGATTTTATGTTACTTTGGTTGCTTGCCTTAACGCTTTTTTCTTAGGAATTTTAACCCTCTGGGGATGGTGTTTCACAGCAACCTCTAAAATTCACTTAGTGGTGCCACTTAGTTGGACACAAACCATTTGTAATTTAACCTTGAATATAGTCCTTACATACAAATATGGAATTGTCGGACCTATATTAGCGACCTTGATCTGTTACGTATTCATTAATATGAGCTGGCTGGGATTACTAACGAAAAGAGAGTTTAAAACAAGCCTTGTTAAACTCCACCTTAGCTGGATATTGCCACTGGTATATGGAATTCTTTTTTATCTTACTTGGAATCATTTTAGAGGACCAATCGAGAAGCTGGGATGGATAAGACTTATTTTAGAAATGTCGGTAGAAGGGATTTTATTGTTAGGCTTTAGCTTTATTCTAGTGATGAACAGTCAAGAAAGAAGAGCCTCATACAATAGATTGATGAAGCTCCTCAAACGAAACTAATTATTTTACTTCAAACTTAAGTGAATTTTTAAGAAATTTTTCAAAACGAATGCTGTAGCCTCTATTTGCTTCTACAACTTCACCTGACATTGTTACGTCATCTGAAGAAACTCGATCTTGACGAAATTCAATCATAAAGACTTCTCTTTGAGTGCTTGAAAGTCTTGCAGCTTTTTTGAAGTTCAGTCTGATACTTTTATTACGAGTCACCATTACTGATTCTGTACGAACACATCTTCTTTCAGTTGTGTAATAACCTGGACGCCAGATATTTCTACAAATTGTTCTTGTATTTCCATTTCTGTCAGTCGTTGTATGACAAACTCTATCGTAATGACCTGGATGCCAAACTTGCTCATATCTGTATTCAACACATACTTGCTCGCTTTCCTTAACAGTGTAAGCTACATCTACTTTCTTAGGTGTTTTCTTTGTACGAATGACCTCAACTCTATCAAGAGCAGCCGATCTAGCTCCTTGTCTTAATGCTCCATAATTCACGTCTTTGCTATTAAGCTCAAGTGGCTGTCCACCAAAAGCAGTTGCAGAAACAATGGTCAGAGCAGCGATAATAAATGCTTTCATAGTATTCTCCCTTTTGAATTCCATATACTTTAAAGCAATCCTACCCCAACTAAATTCTTCTTGTAAGGCCTTCTAGCGAACTTCTAAAGAAATTACATAAAAAGAAGCTTCCAGTGTCTACTGCCCTTTGTTATAATAAAACCTAGATGAAGCTTTTAATATTACTCATATTCTGCACTGCAACATCAGTGGCTTCGGCTGCCAGAGTCGCCGTCGTTAATTCAAATCAAGCAAAAATTTTTTCAGATATGACCATGGACTCCCCAATAGGGTATGTCCGTGGGGGTAAAGTTATTAAGGTCGGAGAAAAAACGAGAATGAAAGGAACCATTGTTCCCATAATCGTCTCTGGAAGAATCGCCTATATTCAAATCAAAGACATCAGGTTTGTTGAAGATGAAGATCAAATTTATAGTCCAAAAATTACCGAACATAATATTGATAACTCTCAGTTTCATGTTGATGATTCTCTGAAAGATAATAACCATGTCATCATCCAAATGGGACAATACTCCCTTGGGCAAAATTGGACGAACCTAAGTGAGCAGGCCGGGGATACATCTACATCAGCTCTAACTTATTACAATATTATGCTGGAACATAGATCCCCCATAAAATCATTTGGTTTTGGTTTTGGAGGTTCTATTTACTCTGTTAGTCAGCCAAAGGTTCAACTAGCAGCTTTTTCTTTTAATGCTCAAATATATTGGAGTCCCCTAAAATTTTCATGGTTTAGCGTTGACCTTCTTTTAGGAGGGATGCTTTCCCTAGACACTAGAGTTAAGGTCACTGAAGTTGAAGGGACAACACAAGGTAATTTTTATGGATGGTTTTTTGGACCTCAAGCTAGAATATTCCCAGAGAAAAAAATCGGTTTCACCTTGGGCTTTGGTTATAAGAGAATTATTGTTTCAGGAATTAAAAAAATTATTCTAGCTGACAATAGTGAAGGTTCACTTGACCTTCTTTCAGGTGTCCACGCCTACGGTGGAATGAGTTATAGGTTTTAATTATTCTCTGAGCACTGATTCATCGTTATCTATATTATGCCCACCATCTTTTGCTTTTTGTAAGAAAAATTTAATCTTTTCTTCTTCAGAACTAAACTTTCCATCGACGTTATCTAAGTTTCTCTTTTTTTCTACATCTCTTTCTGTTTCTAGTTCCTCAGCAGTTTTTCTTTCAAGCCTTTTTTGAGCAGTCTCTTTTCTT
>JAGSHI010000101.1 GCA_023954635.1 Bacteriovoracaceae bacterium | reverse complement strand
TCCTGAAATTGTTTTCCCTTTTGATTCAAATTCAATTGTGACTTGTGATCAAGGTCCCCATATGCCTTGCGAAGAAAGTCATAGTCACGCTTATTATAATGCAATCGATGCTCTTGATCTTCGAACATCTCACTCTGGGGAACCTGGAAAAATCTATGCCGGAAGTGCAGGAATTGTTTCAGTCTTTGATAGCTGCCTAACTGAGAATGATGACTGTGGAGCAGGTTTTGGAAATCAGGTAAAAGTTTTTTCAAGAGATAACACTTTTATACTCTATGCTCACCTTGATCGAGTTTTTGTAAAAAATGGCCAACAGATAAAGGCCGGAGACCTCATTGGACTAGAGGGAAATACAGGTCTAACCGGAAAAGAAAATCGTCACCTTCACCTTAGTGTTCATAGCGGTTGGAAGGCCATGGGACTCGAGTACTGGTCTCAAACAGGTTTTCTTTCGAGATCAATTCCTTTTCAATTTAAAGTTCGTGATCAAGTTTTTGATTCTTTTGGAATTCAAACTCTTTCAACTAAAACCATAAAGTGTATTCGTAAATTCAATTCTCACTTTATGGATGCGGCCCTTAGGGGTTTGCTTTAATCGCCGCTTCTAAATCAAACTCAGCATTATTTTTATAACCCATATTATCTGGCTCAATCTCACTCGCTTTTAAATAACATTCCTTTGCCTTCGCGAAATTTTCTCTGTGACTATGAACCAATCCCAAATAATTATAAAGAAAAGCATCTTCGATTCCTGAGTCTATATACTCAAGACACTTCTCTTCCATTTCATCGTATTTGTTCCAAGCAAGGTAATCAAAAAGTAATCGATCTATATATGACCTTTCTGAAGTGTCATAACCTTGATCAAAAACCCACCACCTCTGATTTGGTTTATTCTCGTAAGCTTTCTCTTCTTCAACATCGAAAATAGTTTGATTAAAGCCAATTTCCCACCTCCCAAGAATGACTCTAAATTGAGTGACATCAAAATGATCCGAATCACTGATCACAAAATTAAATTTTCGAGTTGAGATCAAATCATTTCGCATTAACTTATACTCTTCACCATTTTTTATTTTCACTCCGTTAAGCCAAATCGAAGCATGCGAAGAAGTTGTTATTAGAAAAACTCCACTCTCTTTAATAAGAAGAGAGGCCTTGGTACAAAAATCTAGCTGCGATCCATGTTTCACGAGATGCCACGAAGGCCTATTACTCCCCTTACTTGGGTTTAAAAGATAGAGATTTGATGACTTAACCAAAAGCGGTCTATTCGTTTGATTTTGCCCAAGATCCAGTAGCAAAGGTAGTATTTTTCTCATAAAAGTCCCTTATTTTCAGTGAGTTATCTTAGGATCATTCTCTCAAACCCCTGTCTTAAAAATTGAGACAAACTAACCCGACCAAAATGTTTTCATCAGACGTTATTTTTTCAAAAAGACTTACATCAAATCACAAATCGTGAACTCTCAGAGAGAATGGGAGAACTTAATTTTCAGGAGGAAACATGAAGTTACTAACTCTAGCAATGATGCTTTTATCAAGTGCTGTTATGGCCAACCTACATCAGGCGCCACCATCTCTAAACTTAAATCGAAATGCCAAAGGCATCTTTGTAGATTTCAAAAAAGTTAAATCTGTTATTACTTATGACATCAATAAAAGATCAGCGAAAGTTGTTACTTCTATTGAGTTTGAACAAACAGAAGCTGGTATGCCAGTTTTTGATTTAGTTCCGACACCAACAAGTCTTTCAATCAACGGAGCGGGTGCAACTTCTGAATCAACTTCACTTTCAGGAGTTTCAACAGTTAGATTTGTAAAAAAAGCGCTTCAACCAGGAACACATAATCTTGTTATTCTAAATGAGATCAGTAAAAACCTTTCTTGGAATAGCAACTATGTAAAGAGTGCGTTTTGGATGAGTGATCTTTCAGATAGAAGATATCTTGAGCAATACCTCCCAACAAACCTTGAGTTTGATCAATACAAGAATGACATTGAAGTCAAAATTGTTGGAACAGAAGTAGAGCACGTTCTTTATACTAACGGTGAAACTAAACTCTTAGAAAAGAATAACTGGTCGGTTTCTTACCCAGAAGGTTACACAGCAAGTTCTCTTTTTTATCACCTGACAAAGAAAGGACTTATTCCAGAAGAAAAGAAAACGTTTACATCAATTGATGGAAGACAAATTCCAGTAACGGTTTACACTTCTGGTTCGACTTCAAAATTTATGAAATCATCACTTAAGATAATGGCTGAACTTGAAAGAGATTATGGACCATGGCCTCACGCTCAGCTAATCGTTTACGGAGCAGGTTCTGGTGGTATGGAGTATTGTGGAGCGACCATCACAAGTTCAAGTGCACTTGGACATGAGCTCACTCATAGTTATTTCGCCAGAGGTGTTATGCCTGCTCACGGAAATGCTGGTTGGGTTGATGAAGCTGTTGCTAGCTGGAGAGATGCTGGATATCCAAGTTATTCTGAGTGGAGATTATCTCGAACTCAAATGGCAGGACATTCTATCTATAGAAGAACAACAGATAGAGCAGCCTATTCAAAAGGAATGAGATTTATTGGTTTTTTACATGAAAAGTTTAAGTCTCAAGATAGCTTCAAAGTCTTCTTAAAGAATTTCTTTGAAACAAGAAAGTTCAAACCTTTTAAAACTCCTGAATTTCAAAAGGCGATTGAAGACTTCTACAATACAAGCTTAACTGGAGAATTTGATAAGTATATTTATGGTAAAAAAGGTATCGATGAATCACCTAAAGATCTTACTGAAAATGAATATCACCCACATCTCACTGATAAACAGCTATTTGATTTACTTTAATATAAAAGGCCGGTCTTAATGATCGGCTTTTTTTTTTGCCCTGTGATTAGACCAAAGTCACCATTCACGTTATGATTTCTGCATGAATCCAGAAAGTTCAAAAGACGAAACATTCTTTAAAATTTGTAACTCCGTTATGAAAATGGAAGTTGCCAAAGGACATCTTAACTGGCGCCTAAGTGACATTGCAAAAGATGCAGATGTTACTCGCTCTCTCATTTATTATTACTTTGGAAAAGAAAAAGAGCCTATTCTCGAAGAGGCCTTTCGGTATATGATCGATCTCTTTTATAATCTCGATCGAAAAAATAGTATGAATATTGTTGATCGTCTCGACTACGTCATCAACAATCTTAAAAATATGCCTTGGGTATTTGTTCTCTTTTATATGCAAAAGAACTCTGACAATAAAATTGGAGAGCTTATAAGAGAGGCCGAATTGAAACTACTCGAAATCTTCAAAGAAGATTATCCAAATCTAAGCGAAGAGGATTTTAAAAAGCTCTACATTATGCAATTAGGTTGTGTGGCCCATAAGGCCTTAACAAAAGAAGATCTCTTTTCGATTTTCTCTAGTGAAATCACAAAGCTGGCTTCAAAATAAAGGCTTCTTTTTTTTCTTTTTCTTCTTCTTAAAAGTGTAACCAACTCCGACAGTGACAGCTGAATACTCTAATTTATATTTTGCTGTTCCATCCATAAAGCCATGATTCATATGGGCCACAGAAGTTTTTCCTTCAGCAAAGAAGTTAAAGTTTCTAATCTGATAATTAACTCGAAGTCCTGCTGAATACATGACACCTTGAACTTCCATTGGCTGCTTATAATCTTCATAATCCCAATAGGTACCTTCTTTTGTATAAACAGTAAGGTTTCCACCAGTCATCATACCTAAAAAGACTTCAGGTCTAACAGAAAGAGTACCAAACTTATCAGAGTCAATGAGCTTGAGATCGTATCCATAACCTAGAGACCACTCCATTTGGAGGTGAGTATTTTCAAATCGAACGAGATACATTTCTCCAGGTTGATTATTATAACCATCAAACTCTTCATCAATGGCCATAAAGTCATCAACGTCTACTCCATCAACAGTTCCAGTGACATGTTTGATTTGATTATTTTCTTTTAAAAACTTCGGATGAAAAATGGAAAGGATGATCGAGTGACCTTTCTTTTCGACAGAAAGAATAAAACTATTTGTTGGCTCATCAATCCATCTAAAAGCATCTTGAAACTGTTCCCAATTAGCTGGATTATAATATCCAGCACTCGTTCTCTCTCTAAATTCAAAGTCACGAACGACAACATTCATTCTCGAACTTTCAAGTTCCATATCAGTATTTTGATAATGGGTTCTATTAAAGCCAAAGTGAAATGAGAAGTTCCATCCCTCTTCTTCTTCAAGTTCACTATTCAATCCACTAAGGTCGCACTTAGAATTCTTTAAACTCTCCGGATTTTTACTAATCGCTTTTATATTTTCATAGAAGTCTTTATTCTCAAGACTTTTAATGAGGTAGTTACACTTCCCATCGATGCTCACACTGCTATTTTCAATTTCTAAAGTGGCCTTTAGAAGTGATAGCTCACCCTTTCCCTCTAATTTATTCTCAGAGGCGACATCTTTAAGGAGTTGATCCTTATCTGGAAGATTTAATCCTGCATTTACAGAAAGACTGGTGAGAAGCAATAAAAATGCTAATATTTTCAATACGTTACCCTAGTTAAATGATGAGAAGAGATCATATCAAAACAAACAACGCATAGCAATAAAAGTGTAAAATTTCACTAGTTTAGGAGATAGATGAGATCATTTGGCTAAAATGAGAGTTGAATTCACTGACAGAAATGACCTTATCGATGATGCCAGCCTTCACAAAGTCACTGAGATCCTCGCTTTCATCGGCCGAGTTCTCTTTCCACTCAGAATGAAGCCTCTTAGAACTTCCAAGAAGTTTTGAAATAATTTGGTTACCCATTATTCCAATATTGGCCCCTTCTAGGGCCCATACTTCTTCACCTCCAAAGAAAGGAGGGAAGCTCACAATAGAAGCGCCACCGTAACAGCGACCATAAACGATTCCCATTTTTACCCACGGGTAATCGATAATCTGCATTGTCAGTTCATTAAGCTCTTTGATCATTCCTTTATCATTTTCTTCAACTCTAGGGTCGGCCCCAGGAGTGTCGACTAAAGAAAAGACGGGAAGAGATAATTTTTTGAATAGCTTAAGAGCACTAGAATACTTTTGAATCGTTTCTGTCTTAAAAAGGTTAGGTCTTCCAGGAGGATTAACTAAAAGCCCAAAACTCAAACCTTTGTTCTTTACCAAGTAGACACGAACAGCACAATCAAGCTGTGCAAAGAGTTCTTCTTTGTCTCCAGGAATTAAATTGAGTAGCTCTTCTAGCGAAGTAATTTTTTCAGTTGGCATGATAGTACATAACCTCTGAAAGCTCTCTCGTAGATTCACTTCTTACAACGTTTTTGTGAGAGAGAACATCTCTCATTCGGGACATGATTTCTTGTTTGTCATTCAAGTTCTCGTGAACCAGAGAATGAACGTGTTGTTGTTTTTCAACAGAGGCCAGCTCATCAAAGTCTACTGACTTTCCAAAAAACATCTTAAAGACTTCAGGTCCAGTAAGATTCAAGGTTGACTTAGATTTGATTCCAAACCGATAATCACCAAGTTCAAAGATCAAGGCCCCTAGACCCAGGCAAGAACCTGTGGCCGCAGTCAAAAAGAGATTCTCCTCACTAAAGTCCTTTAATTCCTTCAGAATTTTAAAGGCATGAGGAAAAACTTTTCGACCTTCCATGATCCGAACACCAATTGTTTCCAAAAAGAAAACCACCGGTATCTCTCGTTTTCTCATCTCTTTCAAGAATGCACATACTCGGTCTGAACTCTCAACTCCAAAACTGCCCCCGTAGATTTTGAAATCGCAACCGAGTAACCCAACTTCCCTACCGTTTATTTTTCCGACCATTGTGATGAGACCGTCGAATTCAAAACGTAAGTTCTTTTGGGATTCTGGATTGATGTAAAAAGAACAGATTGGCGAATCAAACAAGTTTGAATACTGTCTTAAAAATACAACCTCAGAAATGTCACCATGAAAGAAATAATACTTTTTCATTGATACCCCTCGATTTGCATTATAGAGAAAACAACTCTTAAGTCATGAAATGCCGTTGACAAAAATGTTCGGTTTTTGTCTAGAGATACTTTCACAACTTGTTGAAATTAAGGGATTTTCTAAAATTACTTACACTTTTGCAATTGCCCAATGTGCTTATGAAAAAATCTTTTGAACCTGCCGTGCCCAGGTCTTTTAACTCTAAGAACGGCCCAGTAACTTTTTGCGTAGAATAAAGTTCCAGAACGTCTAAGTTGATTTCTTACAATATACATTCCACAACGCAAATTGATTGCTGGAGTATACATCTCTTTACCTTGCTCTCTTCCTTCTGCTCCACCAGTTGGACGTGAACCATCTCTTTTGACACAGCCATGAGCTCTAGAGTTTGGTCCATCAATTTGAACGAGACCATAACTATCATTTGTTCCTGGCTCGCTATAAAAGCTTTTAGGATCAAAGGCACTTTCAGCGGCCGCAATCGAGGCCATCAATATGGCCCAAAATTTCTTTTTATCAGTTTCCTTAAAGGAATTGTAATTAGAACATTTCAAAGTTTTGAGTTCAGAAGACTTTAAAGACACAGTTAAGAGTTCATCTAAATCGTTATCTGTTATGTCTTTATAGATTCCTTTAGTCCAAGCAGTTTTAAAAGTGTTTCCCATTCTCGTTTCAAAAACAGGTAAGTCAGATCCGGCCATCACAGCTGAGCTGAATATTAAAAGTGTTAACAATCCCAAAAGTGTTTTCATTTTCTCTCCTCGTGTATCGACGCGGTGAATATATCAGATTCTCTTCATTGGTGTGTGCCGTTGTAACCTTTTTAAGATGCTCCCACAACTGCTCCCGTAACACATAATCAATAACTTCACTCAGTGCGCATAGGACTTTCACGCTAAGCAAGCCATAATCTCCAAAAATTAACCGGGAAAATTCATGAAATCACTATTCATTCTTTTATCACTTTTAGTTTCAACGTCTTTATATGCCGCCAAAGAATACGGTGGAAAGATAACTCTTAAGAGCATTGTTCCCTTAGAAAATGCTGTAAAAGAGCATACGGGAAAAGACTCAGTTGTCGTCTCAGCAAAGGTTGGAACAGTTTGTAAGAAAAAAGGTTGTTGGATGATTCTTAAATCCAAAACTGGTGATATCAGAGTGACATTTAAAGACTATAAATTCTTTGTTCCAGTTTCTCTTGTTGGAAAAGACATTCTGGTTCAAGGAAAAATGATTGAAAAGAAAATGACTCTTGCTGAGACAAAACACTTTGTTGAAGATGAAGGTGGAGATGCTTCAAAGGTAACAAAACCTAGAAGTGAATACCGAATAGTTGCAACAGCTGTTAAAGTTCAATAATTAATTGAGGCAATTTCCTGTGGCCTGAATGGGCTTCAGGAATCGTGCCTTATTAACCCAAAATACAATACTTTTAGAGTTAAACTTCTTATGCCTAGGAGCTAACTTAATCTTGGCCTTACCGACAAGAACAGTTTGCTTGAGATCACTCACAACAAAATTATGTTTTAAAGTCTTTCCAGAGTTTTCACCTCTTCGAATCTTATGTTCAACTCCATGGATAAGAAGGGCTCCATTTAATATAAAAGTCCCCTTCTGATCAAACTCCACTTCCCATTGATCTTTTGAAAGCTTTTTAACTTTCAAAACTCCAACTTTGGGACCGAGTTCATTGGGTGCACTTCTTCCTGCTGCTTTCCACTCTAGTCCGTTGACGACGAATCCAGGAGTATAAACTCTTCCATCTTTCCATTCTGAAGCGTAACGCCTTTGCCGATTTGAATAGGCCTTAAAGGCCAATGGATCTTTATGTCCTAGGTAATCCCAATAAGTCACATGAAAAGCCATGGGAATAAAACTCTTATAAAGATTCGAATTATTAAGTTGCCCGTTCATCCAAGACTCGGCCGGAGGACAACTTGAGCAACCTTCACTGGTATAAAGTTCCATGAGGTTGACTTGTTTTTCACTAGATTCAAAGTTGTCTTTGCATTTTTTGGCATGGACCTGGAGTGAAAAAACGAAAAGCAAGATAACTAATAGTTTCATGCTTCACGTTTTCCAATAAACGAATAAAGACAAGGAATAAAAATCAAAGTGATGAGAGTCCCAAACGCCAGTCCCCAACCCATGGTCAGCATCATTTCAGCGAGCATTGAATCGTAACCAGCTAATCCGTAGGCGGTAGGAAGAATTCCCACTACAGTAGTCATAGTAGTAACGATGATAGGCCGAAGACGAGTTGAAGCAACCTGAGCAATTACGCCCCAGGTATCTCCACTGGTTCTTTCAATTTTATCAATCATGACAATGGCATCGTTAATAACAACCCCAATCATTCCAAGAGCTCCGATCGCCGCAAAAAATCCATAAACATTCATGCCGTGGAAATAAAGAACAAAAATAACTCCAGCTAGGCCAAAAGGAACAATAGAAAGTACTAAGAATGGCTTATAAAGAGAATTAAACATCACAACGAGAATTAAATAGATGAGAATAATAACCATAAAAACTGAGTTTTTAAATTCACCTTGGCTCTCTCTCGTATCTTCAATTTCACCTTTAAATTTTAAGATTGCAGTAGGAAATTTATTTAAGATCTCGGGGAAGACTTTATCTTCTAACATTTCGGCAATTTGAAGAGGAGTTAGATCTCCCCCTTCTTTTGCATTTGCATAAACTTTAGTTGTTCTCTTAAAGTTTGTTCGTGAAATACTGACAGGTCTTTTAACTGTTTCGATCTCTACAAGTTTATTTAAATAAACCAACTGACCTTGTTTGTTTTCGACTCGAAGTTTAAGAAGTTCAGAAAGAGCATTTTTAGACTCATCAGGAACACTTAGACGAACATCAACTTCTTCTTCACCCTTATTAATAGAATAAAGAATGCTTCCCTCGACAAAAGATCTTAAAGTTGAAGTTACTTTAGCAGGAGAAACATTATACTTGATGAGTTGATCTTGTTTAATCTTAAAGAGAAATTCATTCTTGAGAAGGGGAACTTCTAATTCGACATCAGTAATGTCCTTCGATTCCTTCATTTTTTCTTCTAAGAACTTTGCGATCTCAGCTCTATTTTTATCATCATTTTCTTGAACTAAGATTTCAATAGAGTTCCCCGAAGAGTGTCCCCAACGCCCTCTTAAGAAACGAACTTTATCGATACCTTCAAAACCTTTACTTTTCTCTTCCCATTCTTTTAAGAGATCATCTAAAGAGGCGGGTCTATCATTATAAGGAACTAATTCAACCAGAATTGAAGCTTCATGTTCCTTAACTTCTCCGCCACGCCTTGAGAGTCCGATTGTCGAGCGAACACCAACAACATTGGCCGTATTTGAAACAAACATTTCTTCAAGTGGAGCAATAATTTTTGCGGTCTCTTGTCTGACTGTTCCTTTTTTTGCCTTAACCTTTAAGAAGACTTCCTTACTCTCTTCTCTTGGGAACATGACAAATTTCATTTTAGCTTTATAAAGAGCAATCGATCCGCCAAGCAAAACGACAAAGGCCAAAAGAATAGGAATCCTTACTTTAAAAACACTCATTAGAAACTTTGCATATTTCTTTTCGACTCGATGAAACCATGAGTTTTCATTTTCTTTTTTATTAAATCGATCTAGGAGTTTGTTTTTACCAGACAGGTGAGCAGGAAGAACAAACATTGATTCCAGCAAAGATCCGATCAACATTAAAATAACGACGGCAGGAATATACGAAACGAGTTTTCCAAAAAAACCTTCAAAGAACATCAAAGGAACGAAGGCCACACAAGTTGTCACAATGCTGGCAAAGATTGGTCTAATGACCTCAGCAGCACCCACGATAGAGGCATCTTCTAAACTTAAACCTTCCTCTCGTTTTCTTGAGATATTTTCTGCAATAATGATGGCGTCGTCGACTACAATCCCTAGGACGATAATGATTCCCGCTAACGTCATATTGTTAACTGTGTAACCCATGAGGTGAGCAATAATGAGGGTAAATCCCATTGAGAATGGAATCCCCATGGCTACCCAAAGACCTGATTTAGCGTTTAGAAACATCAAAAGAATTGAGATGATCAGAACAAAACCAATCATTCCGTTCTTACTAATGATATCGAGTCGATTCACAACATCGTAAGATTCGTCATCCATCAAAACAATACCAAGGGGTGCGTCTTTGTTTGCTTTCTTGAAATCTTTAATAAATTTCATGACAGCTGACTGGGCGGATAGAATATCTGTTGAGACACTCTTTTTAATATTTAAAAAGATACCTTCGTGTCCGTTAATTTTAAATATCGTTGTGCTTCTTTCAAAACCTTCTTCAATATGGGCCAGTTCACTTAACTTTATCCCTAGACCTTCATAGTTTCCGCGAAGAATTAAGTTGTTTAAATCCTCTACTGTTTCAAGTTCATTGATGGCCGTAACTTTACTCTCCCCTCGGTCTTGCATGGATCCAATGGGAACTCGAATATTATTATCTTTGATTTGACTTCGAATTTCAGAAAGAGAGAGCTCTAACCTAGCATTCTCTTTTGGGTTCACTAAAATTTTAAGTTCTGGTTTTCGATAATGAGATTTTGAAACCGAACTAATTTCATTTAATGAAAGAATTTGAGATTCAAATCCTAAAACGTATTTTTGAAGTTCTTTTCTCGATTTAGTATCAAGAAATTGTTTTCCTTTGTAATAAAGACCAATATCTAGGATGGCCTTCTCGGCACTCTTGAATTGTCTAATCTTTGGAATGTCTCGAACTTCAGAAGGAAGGTTAGTTCTTAAAATGGCATCTTTAATTTCTTGTGTGACTTCATCTTTGTCTGGAAAATCGTCATCGAGAGTAATTCGAAGGCTACTAACGCCGACGCTTGAAGTTGTTCGAAGTTCTTCAATGCCGACAACTCCTTTAAGTTCGTCTTCTAAAGGTTTTGTGACAAAGAGTTCAACGTCTTCGGCGGGTGCGCCAGGATAAATTGTTCTAACGCGAATCCAGTTACTTTCAAATTCAGGCATCTCTTCTTTACCAATATTAAACCAGGTAAAGATCCCCATTAAAATCACGCCAAAGAAAATAACGTTAGTGAGAAGGTGTCGAGTTGAAAAGAAGCTGATGAGGTTTTTCATATTAGTTTTTTACTACCTTTCGATATAAATATCCACCTGCAAAAATGAGCCCACCCATCACAAACAACGATGCAATCTTTTGGAGTGTTCCAAGATCAAAGAATTCAAAGAAGACAAATCTTGAGAGTGCTACAACAACAAGTGGAATAGCTCCCTTGGCCATCTCAACGTCAACTTTTCTG